>DASWST010000020.1:0-3749 GCA_036402515.1 Pseudonocardia sp. | reverse complement strand
GCAGGTCCGCCAGTCCGTAGCGAGCCAGGATCGGGCGGGCCAGCGCCGGGTCGAGCAGCAACACCGGCGGCCCGCGAGCCATGAACGGCAGCGTCAACCCGCCCTGGACCATGGCCTGCTCGAGCAGCTCCGGCATGGCCTCGGCGAACGCGTGCACCGCCTCGTCGTTCATGCCGCCCTTGGCCAGCGGACCGTGACCACCCGAACCACCTCGCGGGATGGACGCCGCCGGCGTCCCACCAGCCGGGTTGAGCCGGATCAGGATGGTGGTCTTGTTCCCGGGTTTGCTGGCCACCCGGTCGATGAGCTGGTCAGCGGCGTCACCGAGCTCACCGGAGGCGGTCACCACGGCGCCGATGTCTGCCGGGTTCGGCATGAAGTCGTGCAGCTCGTCGGTGGTCAGTACCACGGTGGCCGGGCCGTGCACCTCGACGACCTCGATGCCCGGCTGGAACGCGGCATCCCGGCCGACCCAGCTGGTGACGTACTGGATCGGGTTCGCCGGCGCGGCGCCTTCCACGGTGTGAGCGACGCTCCACGTGTGGTCCTCGGTGACCTGGGTGGTCGTGCCGTCCGGGCGCACCAGGTAGCCGCGGCTGTCGCCGACCCAGACGAACGCGACCCGACTGCTGTCCGGCCCGGTCGGGGTGACCACCACCAGCAGCAGGGTGCTGGTCTCCGCCGCCGGGCCGGCGGCCACCCTGGCGGCCTCGAACGCCACCCGAGCAACCTGTCCGGCCGACATGCTCGGGTCGGCGGCCAGCGCGGCGGCCATTGCCGCACGGACCGCGACCTGCGCGTTCGAGCCGGCCTTGGACGTTTGACCAGCCTGCTGGTCGGCGAGCGCGGCGAAGACCCGGCCGTCTGCCGAACGCACCGCACCGGCCAGGGCGTCCAGGTTGCGGTGGTTCTGGTGGCCGGGGTCGCTACGGCCGGCCAGGTCGCCGAGGTCGAACCCGACCCGGCCCGAGCCCGGCTTGGCGAGGTCGCCCGGCAGCGTCCCGGACTGCCGCACGCCGGCCTCGCTGCTCGGCGCGATCATCACCAGCGGCCGCGGCAGCGCCGGGGTCTGCTCGGGCTTGGTACCCGGGCCTTCCTCGATGGCCTGCCGGGCAGCCAGGTTGTGCCGGATCGCCGCATCGAGCGCGGTCAGCCGGGAGATCAGCGATTCCCGGTGACGCAGCAGCACGTACAGCACCAGGTCGACCGAGCCGTCGATGCCGAACGCCAGCCTCATGATCTGCCGCTCGACCCTGTCGACCGCCGCCTGCAGTCTCCCCCTGGCGGTGAGCTGGGTGGCGATCACCGCGTCGAAACGGGCCAGCCCGCGCCGGTTCAGGTGCTGGACCGCGACCGCCCGCCGTTCCGCCAGGCTCTTCCGCCACACCCGGTGCCCCACCCACTCGGCCGGCGCCCGCACCCAGCGGGGCAGGAACTGGTAGTGCCATCCGACGAACTCAGCCAGCCCGCCGAGGAACCCGCCGATTGCCGGACCGACCCCGTAGACCGAGTCGAACGTGCTGTCCGGCCGGCCGTCGCGGTAGTGGGTAATGATCTTCTGCAGCGACCATCGGTACTCGATGAAGCTCGGCAGCAGCGCGTTGCGCGGCCCGAGACCGACGAGGAACTGGGTCTGGGACAGGAACTCGAACGGCTTCCAGGTCCACAGGTTCCAGTCCTGCACGGCGAACCAGTTGCGCACCCGCAGGTACACGTTGAGCCGCTGCCACCCGCTCACCTTCGGCGCATCGAAAGCCCGATCCACCTTCTTGCCAGGCACGTCGAAATGCAGGAAACCGAACTCCACTCGGACCGGGCCCAGGTAGATCTGCACGCCCACCCGCACCACCGGGAACCCGCCGAACACCCGGGTGCGGCGGATCGTCTTCCGGCCAAGGTCGGCCAGGTCCAACACGGTGAACGTGCCCAGGTTGCCGTAGCTGATCTTGAACCCGAAGCCGAACCAGCCGTTGGCCATGAACTCCGGGCCAGCGGGCGGGGTCATCCACGGGAGCCACGAGGTGAAAGCCCGGTTGTACTTCAGCCGGGCCACGAACGCCCGGATCCGGGCCAGCTTCGCCCGGAACGCGGCGAACCGGCCCGGCGCCGCCTCGCCGGCCGCCGCGCGCTTGTCCAGCTCGGCCTGCTGGTCCTCGCGCAGCTGGTCCACAGCCTTGCCGGCGGCGTCGTAGACCAGCTTCAGGTGCAGCAGCTGGATCATCTGCATGGAACCGGCCAGCCACGGGCCGATCCCCGGGATCAACGCCACCAGGAACTGGGCCGCGGTCGGGTAGATCCGGTGTTCCCAGACGAAGGTCCACCGCTGCCAGAGGAACTGTGCCGCGTGGCCGACCGCGCGGAACGGAACCAGCACGCCGTGACCGGTCGCCCGGACACCCCGGCCGATCGCGTCGCCGATGTCGGTGAAGCTGAACCCGTAGGTGTTCTCCAGGGCGATACGGGTGTCCAGAAGCCAGTCCCGAACCGCGCCCCGCCAGGTCGGCGCCCGAATCTGGATCGCCGACCACCAGCCTCTGGCCCCGATCGCCAGCCAGGACGCGGCGATGGTGACCGCGGCCACCGTCGTCACCGACGCGCCGGTCACCGCCGCGAGACCGAACACCCCAGCGACCGCGGCGCCGACTCCCGCGACCGCGGCGCCGACTCCGCCGATCGTGCTGCCCACGGCGCGCCAATTCAGGCCGCCGACCCAGCCGCCGATTCGGGTGAAGAACCCGCCGATCGTGGCGCGGATGGTCCCAAGGTGTCGGAGGCCGTAGAACGCGGCGAGCAGGGTCAGCGCCGCGCCGCCCAGTACCGCCAACGGCTGCCATGGGAAGCCGTGTGACGGACCGGAGCCGGGCGGGGTAGTCGTCTGTGTCGGCGACGGCGAGGTCGTCGGCGACGCGCTCGGCGTCTGCGACGGTGTCGGCTTGGGAGTTTCCGTCGGCGTCGGCTTCGGCGTCTCGGTTGGCCCCTGGCCCGGCTGCTCGACCCGAACCGGGGCCTGCTTGTCCAGCTGATCGGGGTTGGACTTGCCGGCGATGGCGGCGTAGTAGGCGGTGAGCTTGCCGAACCGGTCGACGTAGATCCGCCAGTACGAGTCACCAGGCTGGGCGATCCACACGCCCGTCCACGTCGCCGGTGCCCGGACCGTCTGGCCGCCGATGAACTCATCCGGCCCGGCGAACCGGTTGCCGTTGAGCTGGTTGAACTCGGCGAACCGCGAGTCCCGGTAGCCGAGGCCGCGTGCCACGTCACCAGCCCGGTCGGTCGGCCCAGCGGTGAACTCGATCTCGCGGCCCACCGGGTCGCCGGCGAACACCCGCACCGGCGCGCCGGTCGCCAACGACGCGCTCTGCGCCGCCGCCTCGGCTTGCCGGCCCGGCAGCGGGGAGGCGTCGGCGGGCGTAGCGGTGAGCCCGATCAACGCCGACCCGGCCAGCGCCACCCCAGCCACTCCCAGACCCAGCGCCGTGCCGATCGTCCGGGCCACCGTGTGCAGCTGGTGCGTCTGGCCGGTCCGCGACGCGCTCGGCTGACCACCGCCGCGTGCCTGCATGGCAACAAGCGCGGCGAGCAGGTTGTCGGCGTCAATGTTGTGTGCGTCGCGGCCGGCGCCGTGCCAGTGGCCGTTGAGGTGGCCCAGCTCGTGGGCGAGCACGTCGTGCCACCACAGTTGGACCGGTAGACCCAGACCGTGCAGCCGGGTCAGCTCGTGCGCGACCGGCGCGAACATCACGATCACC
>DASWST010000019.1:0-11967 GCA_036402515.1 Pseudonocardia sp. | reverse complement strand
GGTCCGCCTGGTCAGCTCGGTCGGCGGCACGCGGCTCGGGCTCGCACGCTGTGCCAGCGCCAGGCCGGGCGTCCGAGGGCGCTCCGGTGTCGTCGAGCGTTGCGGCGTCTTCAAGCGCATCGGTGCGGGCTCGGCCGAGGAACAGCTCGATGATCTCGCTGTCGTGGAGATGGTGCAGGGAGCCGTCGGCCAGCCCCAATAACAGGTCGGCCCTGAGTGGATCGATCCCGCACGGGTGCCCGGCCCGCTGGATTCTCCTGGCAAGCGAGTCGAGTCGTTCACCGGCCGCGGCGGCTTCACCGGCGGGCAGGCCGCTGGCGGTCATGGTGACGGTGCCGTCCGCGGCGAGGTAACCGACCACCCGGCGTTCGCGCAGCGCCCGTTGGTAGCGGCGTTCGGCCCAGGCGGGGTCGATCTCTTTGACCAACCGTTCCAGCCGTGCCCGCAGCTGTCCGGTGGTGAGCCCGCCGGCGATGGGCACCACGGCCGTGCAGAAGACGGCGCGTTGCGCGGGGGTGAGGTCTTCGAGCAGATCGGCAAAAACGAACGCGCGCGCCCGATCCACCGCTCCCGCCCACATCGCGGTATGCACCAGCGGTAGCTGGGCGACGGTCAACTCCGCGAGGTGCAGTTCTCGATCGGCCGCCAGCGCGGTCAACGTCAGGGCGGCGGCGACCTCTCCGGGAGCCCACTCAGCTCCCTGTGCCAGCCGCTGGGCGGAGCCGGGGACAGCCCGGCTGACCTCGACCAACGCCGACAGGTACCGGGCTTCTTGGTGGGCCCGCAGCCGCGCCTCGGCCTGCAGCAGGGTGACCCGCTGGTCCCCGACCACCTGGCGCGGATCAATCCGACTCAGCGCGGCCGCCAGCTCGGGCCCCGGCGGCAGGTCCGCCAACCCGGCTACGGAGAACGCTGAACTCATGGATCGAACATACATTCGACCCCCGACAAGTCTGGACAAACACGGCGGGCCAGGCTGAGCGGTACCCGCTGCTCCGGACGGATACGGCTGCGTGGCCGGTGGACCTGCGCAATCTCGGACCTTGACATCGTGGTCTTTTTCGACGGTCCACCAGCTCCGTTCCGGCAAACCGCCCGACATCGCAACTGGCTCGTGGAAAGCTGGTGATCACCAGGGTCAGACTCGTCACGTCAGCGGCGGAGCTGGCGCTCCTCGAACGCCATTGTTGGCTCGGGCACGGCAAGTGGCTGGGGGCCTGGACGGATGGCGGTTGGCGGACCACGTGACGCTGCGCCGCTGCCGGGTAACGGAGATCCCGCGGCGAGGGCGTGTGCTGTTGTTGGGACGGTTGGGGGAGCAGACTGCTGCTTTGTGCGTGATAACACGTCGGTGCGTCCCGTCGTGCCCGCTGTCGCCTCGTCGTTCGTCGGCCGGGACGGCGAGCTCAAGGCCGTCGCGCGGCTGGTGGCTCAGGAGCGGCTGGTCTCGGTGGTCGGCCCAGGTGGCTGTGGGAAAACCCGGCTGGTGAGTGAGGCGGTGCGGTCCGGCTCGTTCGGGGTGCACGGCTTTGTCGAGCTGGCCGCGGTCCGGCCGGGCCACGCGCTCGCCCCGGTGGTGCTGGCCAGGTGCGGGTTCCGGGACGAGCCGGGGCGCAGCCCGTTGGACCGGTTGCGCGACCGGTTGGGGCGGACCGGCGGGGTACTGGTGTTGGACAACTGCGAGCAGATCCGCGACGAGCTGGCCGCGATGGTCGCGGGTTTGCTGCGGGACTGCCCGGGCCTTCAGGTGTTGGCCACCAGCCGGGTGACGCTCAGGGTGGCCGGGGAGACGGTCTTGTCCATCGGTGGGTTGGACAGCGATGGCGAGGCCGCGGCGCTGTTCTTGGACCGGGCCCGCCGGGTTCAGCCCGCGTTGCCCACCGGGCCGGGCACGGACGCGGCCACCCGCAGGATCTGCCAGCTGGCCGACCGGCTCCCGCTGGCCATCGAGCTGGCCGCCTCGCACGCTCGCGCGCTCTCCTTGGCTGATATCGAGGCCGGGATGGTGCAACGGCTGCGGTTCCTGGCTACCCGCAACCCGGGCGCCTTGCCCCAGCACCGCTCGCTGCGGGCCTCGATTGTCTGGAGCGCCGAACTGGTGGGGCAGGGACCCCGGCGAGTGCTGGCCGCGCTGTCGGTGTTCGAGGGCCGCTTCACCCTCGACGCCGCGCTGGCGGTCGGCGGATTGCACGGGCGGGCCGCGTTGGAGACGCTGGTGGACCACTGCCTGGTGCAGTTCGACGCGCGGGAGGGCCGCTACGTCCTGCTCGACACCATCCGCGAGTTCGCGGCGACCGAGCTCGGTCACGGAGAGACCAGGCGAGCTGTATACGCCCGGCTGATCGGCTGGGTCGCGCAGCTGGCCAGGGCCGCGAGTGCCGGCCTGGGCCGGGCTGAGACGGAAACGTTGACCCGGGTGGGGCGCGACGACGCCGCGGTGCGCTCGGTACTGGCCCATGCGTTGGCCACCGGCGCCGACCTGGAGGTGGCCGCCGGGATCGTCGTCGACCTTGCCTTCAGCTGGTTCCTGCGCGGGCGCTGCGCCGAGGGCCGGGACTGGGCGGCCCGGATCAGCGCCGCACTGAGCTCTGCACCGCCGGGGTTGGCCTGGGCGAACGCGTTCCTCACCACCTACTCCGGTGATCTCGAGGCGGGTCTGGGGCTGGCCGAGGCAGCCGCCGAGCAGGCCGCTGATGCCGGTGATGCCGCGATCCGGGCGCGATCGCTGATCCTGGTCGGCATTGTGCGGTTGTTCGAGGATCCAGCGGCCGCGGAGCCGGTCCTGGCCGAGGCCGTCCGCCTGGCCGAGGCCGCCGGCGACGATTGGGGCTATGCCGAGGCGCTGCAGGTCCTGGCGTACGCCCACGTCTTTCGAACCGATCACCGGTCCGCGCTCGGGTGCGCGGATGCCTCGCTGCCCGCGCTGACCCGGTTGAGCCACGCACAGCTGTGGGCCTGGGATGCCGGGATCCGGGCCGAGGTCGCGGCGCAGACCGGAGACTTCGCGCGGGCCTGCAGGTACGGGCGGGATGCGCAGAGCTTGGCAATCGGGATCGGCGAGCCGGTGAGCGCCAGTGCCGTCCTGGTTCCACTGGTGCGGGCGCTCTGCCAGCTCGGACGTACCGATGAGGCGGCCGAGGTGGTCGCCGCGCACGGGTCGTTCCTGGACACCCACCCCGGGTTGATGGCCGCCGCGATGCTCGGCCTGGCGGACGCGATCACCGCGGCATGGGCCGATCCCACCACCGCGGCCGTGCGCATCGAGCAGGCGCTGCTCGTCGCGACCTCGACGGGAGTGGTGTTGTTCGGGGGTGAAGCAGTTGTGTGGCTCGCTGTCACTCGACTCGTCGGCGGTGATCCCGAGGCCGCGCGAACAGCGGCGGAGGAGGCGTTGAGCTGGGCCACCACTATGGGCAACCGCGAAACCGCCTGCGCCGCGACCTTGGTCCGCGGCGTCATCCAACGGGTGCTCGGGCAGGACGCGTCCGAGGACGCCTACCGCGCGCTCGCCGAGGCCGCTGAAGCCGGATTGCGACCGTTGGTGCCGGATGCGCTCGACCTCATCGCCGGCCTCGCCCTGGACGCAGGCCGGCTGGTGATTGCCGCGCGGCTGCACGCCGCGAGCGGACGGCTTCGCGAGGAAATGGGCTGCGTGGTGTCCCCGCTGGCGGCGCTGGTGAGGTGCAAGGACGAGCCGGCAGTCGCGGGACGGCTCGGGGCCGCGGAGCTGGCTAGCGCGCATGAACAAGGCGCCGCGCTCACCACACCGGCGGCGATCGCCTATGCGACCCGCTCCCGCGGCCGGCGGGCCCGCCCCAGCTCCGGGTGGGCCAGCCTCACCCCGACCGAACTCGATGTGGTCAAACTAGCCACCGCCGGATTGGGCAACCGGGCCATCGGCGGCCAACTGCTGATCACCGAGGGAACCGTCCGTACCCACCTGCGGCACGTGTTCACCAAACTCGGCGTGCACACTCGTGCCGAGCTCGCGGCGGCCGCGGCCCGCCGGGAGTATCACGTTCCCTCTGCCGATCGGTAGATGTTCGCGCCGCCGATCGTGCCTAGCGTCACCGACCATGAACGCGCAGCAGCTCATCGAACTGACCACCAACACGTGGAACGAGCGCGACCTGGCCGGTTACCGCGCCGCCTATCACGACGACTGCGAGATCACCGCCCCTGGATTCGTCGGCAAGGGCCAGCAGGGCGTGGCGGAATTGTGGTCCGCCTACATGGTCGCCTTCCCCGACAACCACATCACCGTGCTCAACGCCATCGTCGGTGACTCCGGCCTCGGCGCCGAGGAATCGGTGTTCCGGGGCACCCACACCGGCATTCTGGTGGGCGCCGACGGCAGCGGGATCCCGCCGACCGGCAAGCAGGTCACGCTCGGTCTCGCCGGTATCCACACCGTTCGAGGCGACCGGCTGGCCAGCACCCACTTCTACTACGACATCCTCGAGTTGCTCACCCAGCTCGGCGTCAGCTGATCAACACCCGGCTCGAATACCTTCTGGAGCACTCATGCGCTCATCCGTGGTTCTGTTCACCACTACCATCGCCTCGGTATTGTTGATCTTCGTCGCCACCACCGCTCTCGGCGAGCCGCCTGGGGCCGCGTCCAGCGGCCAGGAGGTCGCCGACTGGTTCGCCACTCAGGGCGGGAACGCGCGAATGTACGCCTGGCTGATGGCGTTGTTCGTGCCCTTCTTCGCCACCTTCGTCGCGCTGGTTCGGGCCCGGCTGCCCGCGCCGCACCGCGACGTGTTTCTGATCGGCGCGGTGGCCTTGGTTGCCGAGACCGCGGTCAGCACCTGGATGTGGGCGGGGATGTCCTGGCACGCCGGGCAGCTGCAGCCCGCCACGGCGCGCACGTTGCTCGACGTGGCATCGTTCTGGGGCCCGGTATTGAACGGCGCCACGATCTCCATGCTGGCCCCGGTCGTCGTGCTGTCCTGGGGTGGGCGCGCCGTGCTGCCCAGGTGGCTGGGTGTGGTGGGAGCCGTCGCGCTGGCCGAGCAGACGATCGAGACGGGCACCATCTTCGGCCAGGACGGGTTCACCGCGCCCGGCGGCCCGATGAACGTCTACCTGGGCGCCGCCCTGGTCACCATCTGGCTGCTCTGCCTCGGGATCACGCTGGCACGAACCGCGGACCCCGGACAACACAGCCCGGTCAAGGCCCTGGTTGAGCCGCAAGCCTCCGGTTGAGGACCGTATACGCCCGGCGGAAGGTCACTGAGCGAAGCCGGCGTGCACGAAGTCCCAGTCGCCCAGGCCCTTGGCGCCGAAATTGGCGACTGTGGCACGCACCGCGAACGCGCCGGTCTGCGGGTACAGCGGGATGTCGTGCACCTCTTCCCAGATCAGCCGGTCGACCTGGTTACCGATCTCCACCCGCTTGGCGGCATCCAGCTCGGCCAGCCCTTGGGCGAACAGCGGACCGATCCGAGGGTCGTAGATCCGGCCGAAGTTGTTGCCGATGTCGGTGCCCTTCGTTTCCTGGTAGTTGCCGACGCTGTCGGAGAAGGGGACCGAGGTCTGTACCCACTGGAAGCTGGTCAGATCGAAGTTGCCCACGTTGACGAATGCGGGGAAGAACTGCCCAGCGGGTACCGCGTCGATCTCGATCTGCACCCCGATCTGCGCGAGCTGGTCCAGCGCGGTCTTCGAGACCGCATCGGAGATCGGATTGCCGGCCGGCACCACGAACCGCAGCCGCAGCGGCTGACCGTTCTTGACCCGCACCGCGGCTGGTGCAGGGCGCACCCAGCCCAGCGTGTCCAGCTCCCGGTTAGCCGCCGCCTGGTCGTAGGGCAGCACATCGGAGTTGTCTCGGTAGTCCTTGGAGCCGATCGGGTAGATGTGGTTCCCCATCGGCACCACGGTCGGCTCGATCGACCCGATCAGCCGCCGCGCAATGGCCACCCGGTCGATGCCCTTCGCGATGGCCAGACGCAACTTCAAGTCGGAGAGGATCGCGCCCGGAGCGCCGTTGAACGTGATGTGGCTGAACTGTTTCGGCGTCGCCTTGCGGATCTGCACGCCGGGGATGGTCTGGGCGCGGCGGAACAGGTCCACGCTGGAGCCGATCTCGTAGATGTCGATCTCGTTGTTGGCCAGCCGGTCGGCGAGCGCGTTCCGGTCGGTGGCGGTGAAGATCACCCGGTCCAGCCGGGGCTTGTCGCCCCACCAGCGCTCGTTGCGGACCAGGGTGATGGTCTTCGCGGTCTGGTCGACGTTGCCCACCTTGAACGGGCCTGCGGTGAGCTGCGGAGCCTGCAGCCAGCCGGTGTTGAACGCCTCTGGGGTGGCGTTGGTTTCCTTCGGGTACAGGCCGTAGAACAGTCCCTGCCACTCCGCGAAGCTCTTCCGGAACGTGACCACCACGTCCTTGTCGGTGGCACCGCGCTGCACCGCGGCAATGTCCTGGTAGCCACTCTTGTCGGAGATCAGGTAGGCCGGGTTTGCCCCGCTGTTCGCGGTGACCTGGACGGCGAAGTCCTCCCAGGTGATCGGCCGGCCGCTGGACCAGACCGCACGGTCGTTGATGTGATAACGCACCACCTGCGGCGACGGCGAGACCAGCTCGGCCGACGTCACGTAGTCCGTGTCCAGCGCCACCCCGCCGTCGGGGGCGTCCTTGAACGCCCGGGGCATAAGGGCCGACAGCACCTCGTGGGTCTGCCCCTCGTGCCCGTCGATGGTGTTGTAGTTGTAGTTCGTCGGCAGGTTGTCCAGCGGGATGCGCAGGTCGCCGCCGTCCCGCAAGGTGGCCGGATCGTGCGGGTTGATGTCCTGGTTGCCGCGCTCCGGTGCGGCCAGCCGCTCACCCCCGCCACCGCCTCCGCAGCCGGCAAGCACTAGCGCGGCGGCCAGCGCCAGCAACCCGATCCTGGCGAACAGGCCTGTCATTGGGTGAATCCGGCGTGCACGTAGTCCCAGTCGCCGAGGCCCTTGGCGCCGAAGTTGGCCACGGTGGAGCGCACCGCCCACGCACCGGTCCCCGGATAGAGCGGGATGTCGTGCACCTCCTCCCAGATCACCCGGTCGGCCTGGTTGCCGAGGTCGGCCCGCTTGGCGTCGTCCAGCTCGGCGAACCCCTGGGCGTACAGGGCGCCGATCCGAGGGTCGTAGATCCGACCGAAGTTGATACCCAGATCGGTGCCCTTCGGCTCCTGATAGACGTTGAGGCTGTTGGCGAACGCCGCCGAGCTGCTCACGTACCGGTAGGTAGCGAGATCGAAGTTGCCGGTGTTCACGAAGCCGGAGAAGAACTGGTTAACCGGCACCGCCTCGGGCACTATCCGCACGCCGATCTGGGCCAGCTGATTCAGCGTCACCTTGGAGATGGCGTCGGAGATCGGGTTGCCGGCCGGGATAACCAGCCGCAGGGACAGCTGCTTGCCGTCCTTGGCCCGCACCCCACCGGCTGCCGGGCGCGCCCAGCCCAGCGCGTCCAGCTCGCGGTTGGCGGCGGCCTGGTCGAAGGGCAACACGTCGGAGTTGTCCCGGTAGTCCTTCGAGCCGAAGGCATAGATGTGGTTGCCCATCGGGGTCACCGTGGGCACGATCGACCCGATCAACTTCTGGGCGATCTCGTGCCGGTTGATCCCCCGGGCGATCGCCTGGCGCAGCTTCAGATCGGACAAGATCGCGCCGGGGGAGCCGTTGAAGGTGATCTGGCTGAACTCCTTCGGCGTGGCCTGCCGCACCTGCACCCCGGGGACGGTCTGGGCCCGACGGAACAGGTCCACGCTGGAGCCGATCTCGTAGAGGTCGATCTCGTTGTTGGCCAGCCGGTCGGCGAGCGCGTTCCGGTCGGTCACGGAGAAGATCACCCGGTCCAGCCGGGGACGGTCACCCCACCAGCGCTCGTTGCGGACCAGGGTGAGGGTCTTCGCGGTCTGGTCCAGGGTGCCCACCTTGAACGGGCCGGCGGTCACCTGGGGAGACTGCACCCAGCCGGTGTTGAAGGCGGTCGGGTCGCTGTTGGTCTCCTTCGGATAGAGGCCATAGAACAGGCTCTGCCACTCGGAGAACGTTTTGCCGAAGGTGACCAGCACATCCTTATCGGTGGCTCCGCGCGCCACGGAGGCGATGTCCTGGTAGCCGGTCCGGTCGCCGATCAGGTACGCCGGGTTGCGGCCGTTGGCCGCGGTGGCCTGGGCGGCGAAGTCCTCCCAGGTGATCGGCCGTCCGGTGGACCAGACCGCGCGGTCGTTGATGTGGTAGTGCACCACCTGCGGCGCGGAGGAGGTCAGCTCGGCCGAGGTGACGAAGTCGGGGTCGACCACCACGCCGCCGTCCGGGGCGTCCTCGAACGCCCGGGGCATCAGCGCGGACATCACCTCGTGCGTCTGCTCCTCGTGCCCGTCGATGTGGTTGTAGTTGTAGTTCACCGGCAGGTTGTCCAGCGGGATCCGCAGGTCGCCGCCGTCTCGCAGGGTGGCCGGGTCGCGCGGGTTGATGTCCTGGTTACCACGTTGCGGCACGGCAAGGCGTTCGCCGCCCCCACCGCCGCTCCCGCAGCCGGCAACCAGCAGCGCGGCGGCGAAAGCGAGCACCCCGATGCGTGTGAACCGTCGGCCCATATGGCGAACCCCGTGTTGACGTAGTCGGTATCGGCGAACCCCGAAGGCGCCGAAGTTGGACAGGTTGGCCGCGAGCAGCCGCGCTTCACTTGACGAAGCCCGCGTCGATGTAGTCCCAGTCGGCGAAGCCGGACGCACCGAAGTTGGCCAGGTTGGCGCGCACGGCGACCGCGCCGGGCCGGGCGTAGAGGACCACGCTGTGCGCCTCCTGCCACAGCAGCCGGTCGATCTGGTTGCCGATGGCCGCGCGTGTGGTGTCGTCCAGCTCGGCGGTGCCCTGGTTGAACAGCGTGTCGACCTCCGGGCTGCCGATCCGGCCGTAGTTCTCCCGCACGTTGCTGCCCAGCGGCAGTTCGTACACGCCCGACGCGCTGCTCAGCGGGGTGGCGGTGCTCTGCCAACCGAACAGGGCCATGTCGAAGTCGCCCCGGTCGACGTAGGTGGAGAAGAACTCGTTCCCGGGAACCCCGTCGAGCACCACGGTGACACCGAGCTGGGCCAACTGGTTCTGCATCGTCTCGGCGAGGTCCTGAATGCCTGGGTCCTGGCCGTAGACCAGGCGCAGGGTCAGCTGCTTGCCGTTCTTGGCGCGCGGGGTGTTCGGGGCCGGCCGGGTCCAGCCGAGCCGGTCAAGCACCTGTTGGGCACGCGCCGGGTCGTAGGGCAGCGCACCGGAATTGTCCTGGTACTCCTTGGCGCCCGGCGCGTACAGGTGGTTGCCGTCGGGTTGGGCGTTGGGCACGATCTGCCCGATGATCTGGCGGGCGATCTCCTGCCGGTTGATGCCCTGCGCGATCGCCTGGCGCAGAGGCCGGCCCGCCAGCGGTGCCCCAGCCGACCCGTTGAACGTCACCGTGAAGTCTTCCCGCCCCGGCGCGTTGCGCACCGCTCCGCCCGGGGTGTGCTGGGCGCGGCGGAACAGGTCCAGGTTGCCGCCGATCTCGTAGTAGTCGAGCTCGTTGTTGGCCAGCGCGTCTGGCTCCGAGGTCGAGTCGTAGACCCGGAAGATGATGCGGTCCAGCTTGGCCGGCGTACCCCACCACTTCGGATCCCTGGCCAGCGTGATTGTCTGGCTGGTCTGGTCGATCGACTGCACCGTGAACGGCCCGGCGGTCACCGGGATGCTGGTCTTCCAGCCGCTGTTGAACGCCGCCGGAGTGCTGTCGAGCGAGGCCGGTTCCAGGGGGCTGAACAGGCTTCGCCACTCGCCGTACGGCTTGGTAAAGGTGACCACGACCTGCCGGTCGTCGGTACCCGTGGCGACCGAGCGGATGTCCTCGTAGCCGGTGGTGCCGGCGACCTGGTAGGCCGGATTGGTCCCGTTCGACGCCTGCCAGTAGGCCTGGAAGTCCCGCCAGGTGATCGGCGTGCCGTTGCTCCAGCTGGCCTTGGGGTTGATCGTGTACGTGACCACCTGCGGCCTCGTGGAGGTCACCGCCGCGGACGTGAGATAGTTGGCGTTCGGCGTGACGCCGCTGTCGGCGGTACCGGTGAACAGCGCCGGCAGGATCGCGCCGTCGATGTTGTTCAGGTCAACGCCCGGCCCGTCCACCTGGTTGATGTTGAAGTTGCTCGGGAACAGGCTCAGTGGCAGCCGCAGGTCGCCGCCGTCGCGCACGTTGTCCCTCGGCTGCGGGTTGATGTCGATGCTGCCCAGCGCCTGGCTCTGGTCGCTCACCGTGCCCCCGCCGCCCCCGCCGCAACCGGCGAGCACCAACGCCGAAGCAGCCAACAGCACAACCAGGCGCGTCCTCACTTGAGGAAGCCCGCGTTGATGTAGTCCGGGTCAGCGAAGCCCGGTGCGCCGAGATTTGCCAGGTTGGATCGGACCGCACGGATTCCGGGCAGCGCGAACAGCACCACGCTGTGCGCCTCCTGCCAAATCAGCCGGTCCGCCTGGTTGCCGATCGCCGCACGTTTGTTGTCGTCGAGCTCCGCCTGCCCTTGAGCGATCAGCCGGTCAATCTCCGGGCTGCCGATTCGGCCGTAGTTCTGCTGGACGTTGTCACCCAGCGGTTGCTCGTAGATTCCAGCCCCGTCGCTGAACGGAGCGGGGGTGCTCTGCCAACCCAGTAGCGCCAGGTCGAAGTTGCCCCGGTCGACGTACGTGGGGAAGAACTGGCTCGGATCAACCTGGTCGAGTACCACGGTCACGCCGATCTTGGACAGTTCGTTCTGCACCGTCTTGGCCATGTCGGTGTTCGAAGGATCTGAGGCGTACACCAGGCGGAGGCTCAGCGGTTTCCCGGCCTTTGCCCTCGGCGCGTTCGGCGCTGGGCGGGTCCAGCCGAGTTGGTCGAGCACCTGCTGGGCGTGTGCCGGGTCGTAGGGCAGCACACCGGAGTTGTCCTGGTACTCCTTCTGCCCGGGTGCGTAGATATGGCTGCCGTCCGGACTGGGATTGGGTACCACCTGGCCGAGCATCCGCCGGGTGATCTCCTCGCGGTTGATGCCCTGCGCGACGGCCTGGCGCAGCGGCAGGTCGGCCAGCGGCGAGCCGGCGCCACCGTTGAGCGTGATGTTGAACGAGGAACGGCCGGGCGCGCTGCGGATCGCCACGCCCGGGGTCTGCTGAGCCCGGCGCAGCAGGTCGACCTGGCCGGCGCCCATGATGTCCAGCTCGTTGTTCGCCAGCGCATCGGCCATCGCGGTCGTGTCGTAGTACTGGTAGATCATGCGGTTCAGCTTGGCGGGAGTGCCCCACCATTTCGGGTTGCGGACCAAGGTCACGGTCTTGTGCGTCTGGTCGATCGACTGCACGCTGAACGGACCCGAAGTCACCGGCATGCTCGTCTTCCACGCCGTGTTGAAGGCCGCTGGGCTCGAGTTGAGCGACGCCGGGGTGAGTGGTGCGAATAGGGACTTCCACTCGCCGTACGACTTGCCGAAGGTGACCACGGCCTGCTTGTCGTCGGTTCCTCGGGCAACGGAGTTGATGTCGGAGTAACCGTTGGTACCGGCGACCTGGTAGGCCGGATTGGTCCCATTGAGGGCCTGCCAGTAGATCTGGAAGTCCCGCCAGGTGATCGGGGTGCCGTCGGACCAGACGGCCTTGGGGTTGATGGTGTAGGTCACGACCTGCGGCGCGGTTGACATGAGTTCGGCCGAGGTCAGGTAGTCGGTGTTCACCGCGACCCCACCGTCGGCGAGGCTGTTGAACATCCTGGGCAGCACCGCATCGTCGATGCTGCCCAGATCGACGCCAGGTCCGTCCACCTCGTTGTAGTTGAAGTTGCTCGGCAACAGCGACAGCGGAATTCGCAGGTCGCCGCCGTCACGGATGTTGTCCCGAGGCTGCGGGTTGATGTCGGTGCTGCCCAGTGCCCGGGCCGGAGGAGCGCCGCCCCCGCCGCCACAGGCGCTGAGCGCCAAC
>DASWST010000018.1:0-12343 GCA_036402515.1 Pseudonocardia sp. | reverse complement strand
GACAGGCTACGCTGCGGTCGCGAGCCAAGGTTCCCAGGTCGGATGGGGTTCCACGCTCAGTACCAGGACTCCCCCGTGCCCGCGCCGAGGCGGGCCAGGCTTCACTCGAAGAGCCCAGCCCAGCTCGGTGAGCATCCGGTCCGCTTTGCGCGAATTGCACTGACGGCACGCTGCAACACAATTATCCCAGGTATGCATGCCACCTCGACTCCGCGGCACCACATGGTCAATGGTGTCTGCCCGCTTTGCGCAATACGCGCAGACCCGACCGTCCCGACGGAGCACGCCCGCGCGGGTCATCGGCACCGTGGACCGGTACGGCACCCGCACGTAGCGGGACAGCCGCATGACCGACGGCATGGCGACAGAGAGGCTTTCGGAGCGGAAGGCACCGCCCTCGAGGGCGGCCTGTACGAGCTCGGCCTTGCCGCTGAGCATCAGCAACACGGCGCGTTTCGCGGTGACGACCGCGAGCGGCTCAAATGTCGCATTGAGCAGAAGCACCCGGGACGTCACCTCGCCACCCCCTACCGGCCAGTGCCAACAGGCACTAAGAACCGGGGCGCCGCCCCGGGGAACGGGACGGCACCGAAGGGGTCAGGTTGTCGCTCGGGCACGTGACCACCTCCATAAGGTTGCTTGCGCTCCGTCGTTTCTTCAGGATAGTCGACCACACTCCGCCCCCCAACGCACCTGTGAGCCTCGTCGTGTCGCGGCACCGGGCCCGTGGATCTCAGCCGATGACTCGGCCCGTAGCCTCGACGGGCGTGGCCGACCCGCGCACCGTCTTTGACTACCCGCCAGCTCAACGTGAGGACGTGGTGGAGCTCCGGCACGGACAGCACATCAGCGACCCGTACCGCTGGCTGGAGGATCCGGATGCGACGTCCACCCAGGACTGGTCCCGCGCCCAGGACGAGCTGACCAGGGCGCGGCTGGACGCGCTGCCCGGGCGGCGGTGGCTGGCCGACCGGCTCAGCGCCCTGCTCAGCGCCGGCTCAGTCGGCACGCCGCTGTGGCGCGCCGGCCGCCGCTTCGCCACCCGGCGGGAGCCCGGCCAGGAGCACGCCGTGCTGTACGTGACCGAGCCGGGCGACTCGGCCGACGGGACCGGCACCGGCACCGGAACCGGCACAGAGCGGGTACTGATGGATCCCTCAGCGCTGGATCCCACCGGACGCACCACGCTGGACGCCTGGACGCCTGACCTGGAGGGCCGCCGACTGGCCTACCAGCTCTCCCGCGGCGGGGACGAGCAGTCCGTGCTGTACGTGCTTGATGTGAGCACCGGCGAGCTGGTGCAGCCGCCGATCGACCGGTGCCGCTACTCCTCGGTGGCCTGGCTGCCCGGCGGCGCGGAGTTCATCTACGTGCGCATGGTCGCGGCCGACGAGGTACCGGATGGCGAGCAGGCGTTCCACCGCCGGGTCTGGCGGCACCGCATCGGCGCCGACCCGGACACCGACGAGCTGATCGACGGGCCGGGGCTCTACGTCGATCACACCTACTACGGCGCAAAGATCTCCAGGGACGGACGGTGGCTGCTGGTCAGCGGCAGCGTCGGCACCGCCCGGCGGACCAGCCTGTGGATCACCGAGCTGAGCGAGCCGGGCACCACCGAGCTGAACGACCCGGGGAGCACGGAGCTGGGCGACCCAGACAGCACTCCGGCCCTGACCCCGGTGCTCACCCAAGCCGATGACGTGCGGGCGAACGCCTGGGTGGAGCGCGACGGCCGGCTCTACCTGCACACCACCGACCGGGCGGAGCGATGGCGACTGGCCGTGGCGGATCCGCGCGAGCCGGGCCGGGAGCACTGGCGGGAGCTGGTCGCCGAGGATCTCGACGCGGTGCTCAAGGGTGTGCGGTGGCTGCAGCCGGCCGGCACCACCGACCCGGCCGAGGGCGTACTGGTACTGGCCAAGGCCCGGCACGCGGTGGCCGAGCTGGCGATGTACCGGGCCAGCGACGGCGCGCCGCTCGGTGAGGTGCCGCTGCCGGGTACCGGTTCGCTGACCGGTTGGCGGGCGGCCGACCGGGACACCCCCGCGCGGTACGGGCAGCTGTGGATCGGCTGGACCGACCTACTCACCCCGACGGAGCTGCACCGGTTCGACCTGCGGACCGGGCAGACGGTGCTGGAACGCCCGGCGCCCGGCCGGGTCGACGTACCGGCCAGCCGCACCGAGCAGCGCGAGTTCCGCTCCGCGGACGGAACCACCGTGCGGATGTTCGTCATCTCCCCCGCCGGAGCGGGCGCCGGTGCGGATCGAGCCCGACCGACGCTGCTCACCGGGTACGGCGGGTTCGGGCAGACCAGGGCGCCCGCGTACCGATCCTCCGCGCTGGCCTGGGTCGCCGCCGGCGGGGTGTACGCCCTGGTGTCGCTGCGCGGCGGGGGCGAGGAGGGCGAGGGCTGGCACCGCGCCGGCATGCGCGAGCACAAGCAGAACGGATTCGACGATCTCCACGCCGCCGCCGACGCGCTGGTCGCCGCCGGCACCACCAGCTACGACCAGCTGGCCATCCAGGGCGGCTCGAACGGCGGGCTGCTGGTCGGCGCCGCGCTGACCCAACGGCCGCACGCGTACCGCGCGGTGGTCTGCTCGGCGCCGCTGCTGGACATGGTCCGCTACGAGCAGTTCGCCCTGGGCCGCACCTGGAATCATGAGTACGGCACCGCCGACGACCCCACGGAGCTGGCCTGGTTGCTGTCCTACTCGCCCTATCACCACGTCCGGCCCGGCACCGAGTACCCGGCTGTGCTGTTCACCGTGTTCGACTCGGACACCCGGGTGGATCCGGCGCACGCGCGCAAGATGTGCGCCGCGCTGCAGTACGGCACCAGCGGGGATCCGACCAGCCGGCCGATCCTGCTGCGCAGGGAAACCGACGTCGGCCACGGCGCCCGCTCGGTGTCGCGCACGCTGGCACTGGGTGTCGATCAGATCGCCTTCCTGGCCGCGCACACCGGGCTGGTGCTGCCATGACCGGTGCTGCCCTCGCCACCCCGTTTCCCGGGCCCACCGAGATCCAGTTGTTCCCGGGGGCCCCCGCCTGCGCGGCAGATGCCGGCTCGTGGTGTTCCCGGCTGTACGGCTGGACGCACAACGACTTCCTGGCCAGCTCGGCGGACCTGATCGTGAGTCGCGGGCTCGCCATCGTGCTGATCGTGCTGATCGCGGTGGTGGCCAGGGCGCTGTTGCACCGGACGATCGACCGGCTGGTGCGTGGCGCGGCCAACGGTCCGTCCCGGGTGCCCGCCGTGCTGCGTCGGCGCGCGCCGGCCGGGCTGCGCCACATTGCCGCCCCGCTGCTCTCCGAGCGCCGGGTGCAGCGGGCCAACACGGTTGGCTCGGTGCTGCGCTCGATCACCTCGGTGGTGGTGCTGACCATCGCCTCGATCATGATCATGGCGGAGTTCGGACTGAACCTGGGGCCCATCCTGGCGTCGGCGGGTATCGCCGGGGTGGCGCTGGGCTTCGGCGCGCAGAATCTGGTGCGCGACTTCCTGTCCGGGATGTTCATGCTGCTGGAGGACCAGTACGGAGTCGGTGACGTGGTCGACCTCGGCGTAGCCACGGGTACCGTGGAGGCGGTCGGCCTGCGCATCACGACGCTGCGCGACGTGCGTGGCACGGTGTGGCACGTCCGCAACGGCGAGATCCAGCGGGTCGGCAACAAGAGCCAGGGGTATGCGGTGGCGGTGGTGGATGTGCCGCTCGCGCACACCGTGGACATCGCGCAGGCGGTGGAACTCGCCGGTCAGGTGGCCGCCGAGGTGGCGGCAACCGAGGATGTGGCCGCGCAGTTGCTCGAGCCGCCGGAGGTGTTGGGAGTGGAGACGGTGACCGTGGAAGGCGTCACGCTACGCGTGACGGCGAAGACGCTGCCCGGCCAGCAGTGGATGGTGCAGCGAGCGCTGAACGCCGGTATCGCCAAGGCGTTCGACAGCGCCGAGCTGCCCCGGCCGTACTCGGCCGCGCCGCCGAGTGACCGGAGCCAGCCGTGACCGACCCGAGGCAGTTCTTCAACGAGGTGGGCGGCGCGGCCACGTTCCACAAGCTGGTCGCCCGCTTCTACGCCGAGGTGGCCGAGGACCCGGTGCTGCGGCCGATCTACCCGGAGGAGGACCTGGGGCCCGCCGAGGAGCGGCTGCGGATGTTCCTCGAGCAGTACTGGGGCGGTCCGCGCACCTATTCCGACCAGCGCGGCCACCCCCGGCTGCGGATGCGGCACGCACCCTTCCGGATCGGTCCGATCGAACGGGACGCCTGGCTGCGCTGCATGCGGGTGGCGGTGGACGACGCCGGGTTGGACGACGCGCACCGGGCGATACTGTGGCAGTACCTGGAGATGGCAGCCGCGAGCATGGTCAACAGCGGCTTCTGAGCCGCCTGCCCGGCGGCCAGGAGCGGCGAGCCCGACGGGCGCCTACTCGGTGTCGGCGGGCAGGGCAAGGAAACCCGACCGTTCGGTCGTAGCAGGTCGCGCGGTCGGGCGTATCGGCGGATTTGTTGGCAGGATGAGCACCCGTGCAACCCAGCCAGAGCGGCAGCCCCTCAGCCCCCCGGCCGTGGTGGACCGACGCCATTTGCTACCAGGTGTACATCCGCTCGTTCGCCGACTCCGACTCCGACGGCGTGGGTGATCTGGACGGGGTGCGCAGCCGGCTGGGCTACCTCGAGCTGCTCGGCGTGGACGCGCTGTGGATCACGCCGTGTTACCCGTCCCCGATGGCCGACCACGGCTACGACGTGGCGGACCCCCGGAACATCGACCCGTTGTTCGGAGACCTCGCCGGGTTCGACGCGCTGGTCGCCGCCAGCCACGAGCACGGCATCCGACTGATCATCGACCTGGTCCCAAATCACACATCTGACCAGCACGAATGGTTCCAGACCGCGCTGAACTCGGCGCCCGGGAGCCCGGAGCGGGACCGCTACATCTTCCGCTACGGCCAGGGCGACGACGGCGCCGCGCCGCCGAACAACTGGCCCAGCCAGTTCGGAGGGCCGGCCTGGACCCGGGTCACCGAACCGCACGGCCAGCCCGGTCAGTGGTACCTGCACCTGTTCGCCCCGGAGCAGCCCGACCTGAACTGGTCCAATCCCGACGTGTGGGCGGACCTGGAGAAGACCCTGCGATTCTGGCTGGACCGGGGGGTGGACGGGTTCCGGATCGACGTGGCACATGGCATGGCCAAGCCGCACGGCCTGCCGAACGCCTCGCCGGACGCCTTCGGGCTGCTGGACGGCGGCTCCCGGCCGGACGTGCGGTTCGATCACGACGGGGTGCACGAGGTGCACCGGATGCTCCGGTCGGTGATCAACGAGTATCCGGACCGGGTGCTGGTCGGTGAGATCTGGGTGTCCGACGACGATCGGTTCAGCCGCTACCTGCGCTCCGACGAGCTGCACCTCGGCTTCAACTTCCGGCTCACCACCGCGAAGTTCGACGCCGACGAGATCAGGGCCTCCGTCGAGCACTCGCTGGAGGCGGTGTCCCGGGTGGGAGCGCCGCCCACCTGGACGCTGTCCAACCACGACGTGACCCGCCCGGTGACCCGGCTGGGCGGCGGCGAACTCGGGCTGCGCCGGGCCAGGGCGCTGGCCCTGGTCGAGCTGGGGCTACCCGGGACGATCTTCGTGTACAACGGGGAAGAGCTCGGGCTGCCCAGCGTCGACCTGCCGGACGAGGCGCTGCAGGACCCGGTGTGGGAGCGCTCCGGTCACACCCGCCGGGGCAGGGACGCGCACCGGGTGCCGGTGCCGTGGGAGGGCAGCGCCCCCGACTACGGCTTCACCGACGGCAACTCCACCTGGCTGCCGATGCCGGAGGACTGGCCGGGTCTGACCGTGGAGGCGCAGCTGGAGGACGCCAGGTCGACCCTGTCGCTGTACCGCCACGCGCTGGAGATTCGCCGTGGTCACCCGGGCTTCGCCGGGGATGAGCTGGAGTGGTACGGCGCGCCGGACGGCTGTTTCGCCTACCGCCGCCCCGGCACCACACTGGTCTGCGCGCTGAACACCTCGTCGCTCAGTGTGCCCCTGCCCCCTGGCGACCCGCTGATCTGCAGTGCGCCACTCACCGAGGACGGCGAACTGCCACCCGATACGGCCGTGTGGCTTGCCTGAACGTGTTCATCCGGCCGGTCCGCCTGCCGGCTCAGAACACCAGCGGGAGCAGCGCGCGCCGCCGCCGGACCACCGCCGCGTCGCGGGTGTCCAACCGAACCCAGCCGCCGTCCTCGGTGGTGGACACCGCGATCGCTTCCCCACCGCCGGCCAGCAGGCCCAGCCCGGAGAGCGCGAACAGGCAACGCAGCGGAACCTCGACCCGCGTGCGGTTGCCCTCGGCGGTGCACGCCGTCTGGTCCAGCAGCTCGGCGGGCGGCACCGGAGCACCCCCGCCGTGCCCGTGCGAGCCGCCGTGCTCGCGCGCCCGGGCCATGCCCTCGTCGGCCAGCGCGGCCAGCTCACCGGCCGGGAGCTCGGCGACCACGAGCCAGCCATGCGCGGGCGGCAGCTCGGCGCGCCACCGGGCGTCCGCCCTGCTGCCCGGATCGACCTCGGCGTGGCGCACCACGGCCAGCGCGGCCAGCAGCTCGCCGGCCGGCACGGTCAGGTCGGCCGGGAACAGTTGACCGGTCACCGCGCGGGTGGCGAGCACCTCGAACGGGGTGCTCGCCCAGGCCACCACCCGCTGCCCGGCCGCCCGCAGCCGGACCACCGAGGTGGCGTCCAGCTGCACCACCCGAGCGACGAACCCGGCCAGCTCGTCCCGCTCCACGCCGTCCGGGACGTGCAGCACCGGTGCGCCCGCCTCGGCGCCCTGGCCCACCGGCGGGTTCATCCGGACCGGGACGGGCGGGCTGGCACCGGCACGCCGTCAGTCGACGCGTTGGAGCCGTCTGACCAGTGGGCCAGGAAGGTCCGCTCCGGCTCGGTCAACCGGCGCGGGCGCCCGGCGACCAGGTCGTAGGGCACCATCTTGGTCTGCGCGGTGACCGCCACCGGGTCATCCTCGGAGGGCCCGGTGTGCATCTCGTAATGGATCAGAAAAGACGCCGCACGCACCTGGTCGGTCCACATGCTCACCCGTACCGCCTGGCCCTGGTACGGGATCTGCACCTTGTAGTTCACCTGCAGGTTGGCCACCAGCAGTCCGTCCGACCACGCGCCGGCGCCCTCGTCCGAGGCCCGGTGGAACACCAGCTCCACCCGGGCCTCCTCCAGCAGGGTCACCGCGCGCGCGTGGTTGACGTGCCGGTAGGCATCCAGGTCGGCCCACCGCAGCGGCACCTCGACATGGAACCGGCTCACCGGGAAACCCTCATCTGGCCAGCCCACGTAGCTGCCTGGACACCACGGAGAGGGTGGCCAGGTCGAGCTTGTCGGCCTCGCCCACGGCCTGCAGCGCGGCCCGCGCCCTGCCCAGTTTCGAGGCGTTGGTGCGTTCCCACTGGGCGATCTTGTCAGACACGCGCTCCCCCTCGCCGCTCTCCCGCAGGGCATCCAAGGTGATCGACCGCAGCGAGCCGTACAGGTCGTCGCGCAGCGCGAGGCGGGCCAGCGCGTGCCACCGGTTGCCGCGCTGCAGTTTGCTCACCGAGGTCAGCCCCAGGTCCACGCCGAGGTGATCGGACAGCCCGTAGTAGAGCTCGGCGACCTCCCTGGGGTCGCGTTCCTCGTTCTCCCGCTCGGCCAGCTCGGTCACCTCCACGATGTCCAGCAGGGCGAAGATGTTGAGCAGCGCGGCGATGCGCTCGGCGAGCTCGGTGGGCACCCCGTGCTTGACCAGCTCGGCGGTCCGGGCGGTCAGCGCCTCGGCTTCCCGGCCGACCAACATCCTGGGCACGCTGTCGCGCAGCGCGGCCACGGTGGGTGCGAACCGGGCGATCTCCGCGCCCACCGCGAGCGGCTGGGGCCGGTTGGTGAGGAACCACCGGGCGGAGCGGTCCAGCAGCCGGCGCGACTCCAGCACCAGCTCATCAGCCAGCGCCGTGCTCAGCCCGGCGCCGCCACCGGTGTCCAGCCGCTCGATCTCATCCCACAGCTTCGTCAGCCCGAACACCGAGGTGGTGATCGCGAACGCGCGCACCGCGTCGGAGGCATCGGAGGCCAGCTCCTCGGCCAGCCGGAACGCGAAGGTGATGCCGCCGCCGTCCACCATCTCGTTGACCAGCAAGGTGGTCACGATCTCGCGGCGCAGCGGGTGGGCGGTGACCGCGTCCGGGTAGCGCTCACGCAGCGGCGCCGGGAAGTACTCGGCCAGCCGCTCGGCGAACACCGCCGCGTCCGGCAGGTCGCCATCCAGGATCGACGTCTTGAGGTCCAGCTTGACGTGCGCCAGGAGGGTGGCCAGCTCCGGCGAGCTCAAGCCCTGCCCGGCCCGCTCCAGCGCGGCGAACCCAGCCGCGTCCGGCAGCATCTCCAACGCCCGGTCCAGCCCGGCCCGGGACTCCAGGTCGGCCACCAACCGGCCCTGCACCGAGCACATGCCAGCAGCGTGCGAGCGGGCGATCCCGAGCATCGCGTTCTGGCTGTAGTTGTCCGCCAGCACCAGCTCGCCGACATCCTCGGTCATCTCGTGCAGCAGCTCGCGTCGGTTCCGCTCAGTGAGCTGTCCGGCGGCGACCAGGCGGCCCAGCGGGATCTTGATGTTCACCTCGTGGTCCGAGCAGTCCACCCCGGCGGAGTTGTCCAACGCGTCGGTGTTGACCTTGCCGCCGGCCCTGGCGAACTCGATCCGGCCGCCCTGGGTCAACCCCAAGTTGCCGCCCTCGCCCACCACCCGCACCCGCAGCTGGCCGCCGTTGACCCGGACCGGGTCGTTGGCCTTGTCCCCGACCTCGCTGTTGGCCTCCGCGGCGGCCTTCACGTAGGTGCCCACTCCACCGTTCCACAGCAGGTCGGCCGGTGCCAGCAGGATCGCCTTGATCAACTCCGGCGGGGTCAGCTTGCGCACATCCGCGTCGAGGCCGAGCGCGGCCCGCATCGGCTCCGACACCGGGATCGCCTTCGTGGTGCGCGACCACACCCCACCGCCAGCACTGATCAGCGAGCGGTCGTAGTCCTCCCAGGAAGAGCGGGGCAGCCCGAACAGCCGGCGCCGCTCGGCGAACGAAACCGCCGGATCCGGATCCGGGTCCACGAACACGTGCCGGTGATCGAACGCGGCGACCAGCCGGATGTGCTCAGACAACAGCATCCCGTTGCCGAACACGTCCCCGGACATGTCCCCGATGCCCACCACGGAAAACTCCTGGCTCTGGGTGTCCACCCCGAGCTCACGGAAGTGCCGCTTGACGCTCTCCCACGCGCCCTTCGCAGTGATCCCCATCGCCTTGTGGTCATAGCCCACCGAACCACCGGAGGCGAACGCGTCACCCAGCCAGAACCCGCGCTCCACGGCCAGCGCGTTGGCAATGTCGGAGAACGTCGCGGTGCCCTTGTCGGCCGCCACCACCAGGTAGCTGTCGTCGGCGTCGTGGCGCACCACGCCGTCCGGCGGGACCGTCTGGCCGTCGATGAGGTTGTCCGTCAGGTCCAGCAGCCCGGAGATCAGCATCCGGTAGCAGGCGATGCCTTCGCGCTGCGCGGCCTCCCGGTCGACCGCGGGATCGCCGGTCGGGACCGGTGGGCGCTTCACCACGAACCCGCCCTTGGCACCCACCGGCACAATCACCGCGTTCTTCACCGCCTGGGCCTTGACCAGACCCAACACCTCGGTGCGGAAGTCCGCCGGCCGATCCGACCAGCGCAGACCGCCCCGCGCCACCGGTCCGAACCGCAGATGCACCCCCTCCACCCTGGGCGAGTAGACAAAGATCTCGAACCGGGGCCTCGGCCGGGGCAACTCCCGGATCTGCTCCGGGTTGAACTTCAGCGCCAGGTACGGCCGCTCTGAGTCAGCACAGAAGTAGTTGGTGCGCACCGTCGAGGTGATCAAGTTCAGGTACCCGCGCAGGATCCGGTCCGCGTCCAGCCCGGCGACCTCATCGATCATCCCGGTCACCTCGGCCAGCCGCTGCTCGATCAGCGCCGCGCGCTGCGGCTCACCGGCCTTTCCCTCGGGCGTATCCAGCACAGGGTTGAAACGGGCTTCGAACAGCCGCACCAGAGCAGCGGCCAGCGGTGCATGCCCGATCAGCGTGTCGGCCAGGTACTGCTGGCCGTACGGGGTGCCGATCTGGCGCAGGTAACGGGCGTAGGCACGCAGCAGCGCGACCTGCCGCCAGGACAACCCGGCCCGCAGCACCAACGCGTTGAACCGGTCGACCTCGATGTCCTTACGCCAGGCCGCCGCGAACGCCGAGCAGAACCCGGACTGCACCGCATCGGCGCCCCGCTCCCGAGTGGCCGATTCCAGCGCGGCGTCGATCCGCAGGCCGAAGTCGTAGATCCAACAGCGCTGCCCGTCCGGCCGGGTGATCTGATACGGCCGCTCCTCGATGACCTCCACGCCCATCTGCTGCAGCACCGGCAGCAGCTCGGTGAGCGCGACCTCCTCACCGGCCAAAAACAGCTTGAACCGCCGCTCCCCGCGGCCGGCCTTGGACGGGGTGTAGAAGGTCATCACCGGCTCCCACGCACCAGAGCGGCCCAGCCCGTCCAGCCGGGCCAGGTCCTCCGCCGCCTCGACCGCGTCGAAGTCCTCCTTGTACGCCGCCGGGATCAGCGGCAGATACCGGCGCAGTGACGCGCCCAGCTCCAACTGCTCCTCGGTGTGCGCGAGCACCCGGTCCTCCCAGGTCTGCACCGCGTCGAGGAGCTGCTCCTGCAGCCGTTCGGGGTCGGGCTCGATCGACTCGTCCGGATCGGTGTGCACGATGACGTGCAGCAGCGCGACGCTGGACTCGGTGACCCTGGCGGTGTAGTCCACCGAGCCCCCGCGCAGCTCGCGCAGCAGCACATCCTGCATGGCCAGCCGGGAGGAGGTGGTGTACCGGTCCCTGGGCAGGTAGATCATGCAGGAGAAGAACCGCCGGTACGGGTCCCGCCGCAAAAACAGCCGCAGCCGGCGCCGCTCCGCCAGCGACAGCACCCCGATCGCGGTGTCATAGAGCTCCTGGGCGCTGGCCTGGAACAGCTCCTCCCGGGGATAGCTGGCGATCACCTCCAACATCCGCTGACCCGAGTAGGACTCCAACGGAAAGCCGGCCCGCCGAATGGCCTTGCGCACCCGGCTGGCCACCACCGGGATGTCCAGCGGGCTCTCATACAACGCGGTGACGCTGAACAGCCCGAGGAACCGGTGCTCGCCGGTCACGTTCCCCTTGGCGTCGAACGTCTTCACACTCAAGTAATCCGGATACACCGGACGGGACACCCGACTGCGCGAGCTGGCCTGGCTGAACAGCAGCAACCCCCGCGCCGTGGCCCGCTCCACCGCATCCGACCCAGGGGCGAACGAGCGACTCGACAAGTTGTCACCGCGCAACACACCCAGCCCCGAGGCGAGCACCGCGGTCAGCCTCGGCTCCTCCGACGAGGTATCCAGTTCGTAGCGGCGGTAACCGAGGAAGGTGAAATGCTCATCAGCCAGCCACTCCAGCAGCCGGGCGCCGTCCTCCACCTCACCGAAGTCCAGCGGCGGCGGGTCGCCGCGCAGCACGGCGGCCAAGTCGACCGCGGCCCGCTTCATCCGATCGCTGTCCTCGACGACCTCCCGGACATCCTCCAACACCCGAGACAGCTCAGCGGCCAGCCGGTCCCTGGCCTCGGCATCGCTGAGCGGATCGGTCTCGATGTGCATCCACGACTCGAGCTGGGTGCCCAGCGGCGGCGCATCCGGATTAGCGTCCGGGAACACCTCGAGCAGCTCCCCGGTCAGCCCCCGCCGGACCACCACCAGCGGGTGCATCACCCGCTGCACGAACGCACCCGAGCGACGAATCCCAGCGGTCACCGAATCAACCAAAAACGGCATGTCATCGGTGACAATTTCCACCACCGTGCACGACCGACCCAGCTCCTCCGAACCGTCCCGGACCCGCAACACCGGACGGCCCTGGCTACGCTGCTCGGCGAGCTGATAATGCGAACGGACCGCGGCGACCAGCTGCTCGGGCGCGGCGGCGACATCCTCCAACGGGGTATGCCGGAAGTACAGCTCGGTCAGCTCGGCCAGGTCAGGATCGGTCACCCGGGCGCGGGCCAGCGCTCCGGACCTGGCCGCCGTCTGCGCGCCCTCGCGTTCCCCGGCCCTGCTCGCCGACCGGCTTCCGCCCTGGTCGTCGGCGCCGCCGTCCTCATCGTGGTGCTCGTTCCCCGGCCGCCGGGACCGAGTTCCCGTCGAGCTCATGACATTTCCCCTCCGGCCAACCCCGTAGGCAAGG
>DASWST010000017.1:0-56060 GCA_036402515.1 Pseudonocardia sp. | reverse complement strand
GGTCGACCAAATGGCAAATCGAATCGCCTGTTGAGGAATTATCCATCCCCAGGCACGGCAGGCAACAAATTGCCCGAACTGATCTTGCCGGCGCGCTAACTTAGTGGCATTGTCAATCCGGCTGGGAAATCCGGATGCATCTCGGCCGGCCGGAGTTCATTCCGCCGCGTTGGTTGGATTCGACTCAGGCACCCCGACGACAACCCATGCTCGTATAACTTAGCAATTTCTCCGGAGTGAGTCGCACATCGGGTTGGGGGTAGCTGGGGGAGTGCGAGGCGGTTGGGTGAACGGCTCGCCGGGGTTGACACGGCGGACGGTGCCCGGGTGCGTCAGACGCAAGCCGTTCACCCAACAGACAAAGACGACATTGTCCATGGGGAGCCACCGGGTGCGTCGCTGCCGCCGGTCTAGATCTGTCTATCAGGGAGCGAGTTCAACCCTCGCGCGGCTGGCCTGGGTGGGGCCGCCGCCGTGGGTGCGGGGCAGGGTCAGAGCAGGCCGTTGACCACGTCGACCACGCTGGCGGCAATGCCGCCAAGGTGCAGACCGGCCACGTCGACCGAGTTGTTGTAGTCGTCCGCGCTGGCTACACCCACGAGACCCACGGAACCAGCCGCCACGATCAGCAGCGTGACGGCAAGGCGCTTAGTACGGCTCATCGAGCTTCCTTTCGATCAAGTTGTCCTGACACGAGCATGGAGCCAGCGATGGCAAGATCTGGCGCCACGACCGTGCAACGATCAACCCGAATGGGGGGGAACACGATTGAGCTTGATTCACTTATTTGGGTATTTGTGGTGTGACGTTGGGTACGAGACCTTGCGCCCGCAATCAACACCGAGCGCGGTCAGCCCTTGACCGCGCCGCCCATGGTGAACGCCCCACCCAGCCGCCGGGCCACCACGAGGTAGAGCAGCACCGCCGGGAGCGCGTAGAGCATGGAGAACGCGGCGAGCTGGCCGTAGACCACCTCGGCGTACTGGCCGAAGAACGTGTACACGCTGACCGACGCCGGGAAGCTTTTCTCGTCCAGCAGCAGCACGAACGGGACGAAGAAGTTTCCCCACAGCCCGATGAAGGTGAACAGGGCGACCACCGCCAGGCCCGGCCACATCAGCGGCAGCACGACCCGACGCAGCGCCTGCATGGCGGTGGCGCCCTCCGTCCAGGCGGCCTCCTCCAGCTCGATCGGCACCGCGTCCATGAAGTTCTTGGCCAACCAGATGGAGATCGGCAGCGCCGTGGTGGCCATGAACAGGATGGTGCCGGTGTACGTGTCGATCAGGTTGACCTGCACGAACAGGCCGTAGACCGGCACCATGATCGCGGTGATCGGGAGGCCTGTCATGAACAGCACGGTGAGCAGGAACGGGCGCTTCAGCCTTGAGCGGTACCGGGAGAGGGGATAGGCCGCCAGGACCGAGCAGACCATGGTCAGCATGGTGGCTCCGCTGCACAGGATGAGGCCGTTCATCATCGGCCGGTAGGTGACGTCCTCGGTGAGGATGGCCCGGAAGTTGTCCACCGTCCATTGGCTCGGCCAGGCCAGCGACGGACCGGCCGTGGCGTCGAAGGCGGCCAACAGCAGCCACAGCATCGGCACCAGGAAGCAGGCCGCGATGAGCAGCAGCACGAGGTTGACCACGCCTCGGCGCACCGGAGGCGAGGCAGTACGCCGCTTGTGCGGCGCGGCGGCGGTCCCGGTCACGCCCGGAACGGTCCCGGCCGCCGGGGCGGATCGCGCGGGGGAGAGTGGGACGTGGGTGCTCATGGCTGGCTGTCCCCCAGCCGCAGCGTGCGCAGGTAGATCAGGGAGAAGATGCCCCCGATGAACAGCAGGATGAGCGCGAGCGCGGTGCCGTAGCCGAGCTGGGAGAACTGGAAGGCCTGCTGGTAGGCGAACAGCGGCAGCGTCTCGCTCTTGTTGCTGGGCCCGCCCTTGGTCATCGTCCAGATCAGGCCGAACACTGACAGCGTCTGCAGCGTGATCAGCATCAGGTTCGTCGCGATCGAGCGGCGCACCATCGGCAGGATCACCGAGACCAGCTTGCGCCAGGTGCTCGCCCCGTCCATGACCGCCGCCTCTTCGATCTCCTTGGGTACCTCGGAGAGCGCGGCGGAGTAGACCAGCATGGAGAAAGCGGTGCCGCGCCAGATGTTGGCGATCGACACGGCCAGGATGGGCGCGCTGTACAGCAGATCCTGCGGGGACAGCCCGAGCGCCGCGAGCAGGTGGTTGAGCGACCCGTCCACCCCGAAGAACGCCACCCAGATGTATCCCGCGACCACCTCGGGGAGCACCCAGGCCCCGATCACGATGGCGCTCACGATCGCCCGCACGATGCCGTTGCCGGCGCGCATGAGCAGCGCCAGGGCCATGCCCAGGACGTTCTGGCCGATGATTGCGGAGACCACCGTGAAGAACACCGTGTAGAGCAGGGATTGGCCGAACTCGACGCTGGTGAAGGCCCGGATGAAGTTGTCGAACCCGACGAACCTGGATCCGGAGGAGCCGGTCAGCGCCATGTCGGTGAACGCCGACCAGATGCAGTAGAGGATCGGGCCGGCCAGGAACACCAGCAGCAGGGCTACGGCCGGTGCCAACGGCATACCCCGGAGCAGGGTCACCGCCGCCGGGTTGCGGCGGCGGGTACCCGTGCTGCCAGGAGTAGGGCTGGGACCAGAACCGCGGCGAGGCCCGGCGGCGACCGAGCTCACGACCCAGCCGCGGTCATCACCGCGTCGCCGGCGATGCCCTTCACCCGCTCGTCATACGTCTTGGCCGCGGTCGCCACGTCGGCCGTCCCGGTCATCACCGACTCCATGGCCACCTGGATCTCGCTGGAAATCCGGGGGTAGAGCGCGTACGCGGGCCGGTAGTGCGTGACCGGGACGAGCGAGGAGAAGAACTCGTTCGTCGGGTTGGCCGCGAGGTACCTCGGGTCCTTGGCCACGTCGGTGCGCACCGGGATCTGGGTGTTGACGATGTCAAACTTCACGTGGTGCTCGCGGTCGCTGATCATCTTGACGAAGTTCCAGGCCTTGTCCGGGTTCGCCGCGTTCTTCGGGATCGCCCAGGTCCAACCGCCGGACATGCTTACCCGGCCTGGCGCCTGCCCGTTCTGGGTGGGCATCGCCGCGGTCCCCAGCACGGTGTTCCACTGTGGCCACGGGCTGGCGTTACCGGGAAGCCAATTGTGCGAAATCCACGAGCCGTCCAGGTCGATCGCCAGCTGGCCCTTGGGCAACAGCTGCTGCGCGACCTTGTACTGCAAGTTCGGGTCCAACGACTGTGCCGGGGTCGGGCCGAGCTGCTCGGTGTACACCGAGTTGACGAATTGCAGGGAGTCGGTGAAGCCCTTGCTGCCCAGCACCCACTTTCGCGCCGCCGGGTCGTAGAGGGTGTTCCCGGTGCCGTAGAGCAGCATCTGGAAGCCCTGGATCGAGGCCGCCTCGCCGACGCTCTTGCCGGAGTAGATGTTGAACGGGATGACCCCGGGCACCTTCGCCTTGATGGTGCGGGCAGCGCTCAGCACGTCGGCCCAGGTCTTGGGTTGCCAGTCGGTGGGCAGCCCGGCCTTGGCGAAGATCTCCTTGTTGTACCAGAGGGCTCGGGTGTCGGTGCCGTCCGGAACGGCGTAAGTCTTGCCGTCCAGCGCCTTGCCGGCGCCCTTGGCGGTGTCGCTGAACTGCTGCCAGTCCGGCCAGGCATTGAGCTGGTCGTCGAGCGGACGCAGGTAGTCGGCCTCGATGTCGGAGTTGATCTGGAACGTGTCCTCGTACACCAGGTCGGGCGAGGTGCGTGGCGAGCGCATCTGCAGCTGCAGCCTGGTCAGGTAGTCGCTGTCGGCGGCGGTGATCGGCTGCAGGTTCACCGTGGTGCCGGGGTTGGCCCGCTCGAACTCGGCCTTCGCGGCGCCGAGGAACTCCTGGTATACGGTCTCCCCGCCGATCTGTTTGTACGTCACGGTGATCTTCGAGGTGTCCGGGGCGCTGGTGGAACCGCCGCCGCAGGCCGCCACGGCCACCGCCACCAGGCCGGCCACCAGTGCGGCGAGCACCCTCCGGTTCCTGCCCGTACGTTGTCGTGTCGGCTGCTCCGTGTGGGTTGCCATCTCGCCTCCGTCAGTCCGACGTTGTGTGTCTAGCCGACCGGGAATCGCAGCGTGAGGATCTGGAACGGCCTCAGGCCCAGGTCCACGCCGCCGCCGTCGAGGGAGGGCGCCGGCGTGTCCGAGCTGGGTAGCGGACGCTCGAGCAGGTCGGTGACGGTCACCGAGGTCGACCGGAAACCGAGCTCGAGACGGGCCGCCGCGCGTGCGCCGAGCGCTTCGTAGAGGCGGACGATCACGTCGCCCGAGCCGTCGTCGGCCAGCTTCACCGCCGAGACCAGCACGCCGTCGTGATCGACGCGGACCAGCGGTTCGACGTCGGCGTCGCCGGCGACGCGGCGCTCCGGCAGGTTCAGCCGGTACCCCTCGCGGGTGGCATCCACCAGGTCCGCGCCCGGTACCAGCGCGAAGCTCATCTGATGCACGCCCTGGTCGGTCTCCGGGTCGGGGAAGCGCGGCGCGCGCAGCAGGGACAGCCGCACGGTGGTGGTGGTGCCGCCATCGGGGCGCACCGCGCGGGTGACATCGTGGCCGTAGGTGGAGTCGTTCACCACGGCGATGCCGTACCCGGGCTCGGCCACGTGCAGGAAGCGGTGCGCGCAGATCTCGAACTTCGCGGCTTCCCAGCTGGTGTTGGTGTCGGTGGCCCGGTACACGTAGCCGAACTGGGTCTCCGCCGCCGAACGCTCGGCGCGCAGGTCCAGCGGGAACGCCGCCTTGAGGAACCTCTCGGTCTCGTGCCAGTCGACCTCGGTGCTGATGTCCACCCGCCGGGCCCCCGGCGCCACCGAGATGACCTGGGTGACCGACGAGGCGCCGAACCGGCGGGCCACCCGGACCGCCGCGGTGCCGGCCGGGGCGTCCTCCACGATGGCGAGTTTGTCCAGGTCAACGAGGTCGAGGACGGTCCGCCGGTAGGTGTGGTCGACGTCCCAGGCGTCCCACTCCGCGGGCAGGTCCGGGTGGATCTGCAGCAGGTTGCCCACCGCGCCGGGGGCGAGCGCTTCCCGGCCGGAGGCCAGGTCGACGACCGAGGTGAGCAGGCCGCGCTCGTCCAGCACGGCGCGCACCAGGCCGTTGTCCAGGACGTACCCGCCGCCGTCGGTGGGTTCGCCGGAGACCGGCGGCGCGGCCTGGGCGGCACGCGTGGCGCCCCGGGCCGGGACGCCGTCACGCGCGTGCGGTGCCGCGTTGAAGATCACCTCGCCGGAGCCCGTTGCCGCGCCGGAGCCCGTTGCGGCGCCGTCGCCGACCAGCGCCCGCTGGGAGGACTCGATGATCGCTTCCAGCTCGGTGGCCAGACGCCGGTAGGTGGCCCGGCTCTCCCGGTGCACCCAGGCGATGGACGATCCGGGCAGGATGTCGTGGAACTGGTGCAGCAGCACCGTCTTCCAGATCCGGTCCAGGTCCTCGTACGGGTAGGGGTGCCCGGCGCGGACCGCCGCCGTGGCGGCCCACAGCTCGGCCTCGTAGAGCAGGTGCTCGCTGCGCCGATTGCCCCGCTTGTTCCCGGCCTGGCTGGTGTAGGTGCCGCGGTGCAGTTCCAGGTACAGCTCGCCGACCCAGACCGGGGCGTTCGGGTAGTCCTCGTGCGCCTTCGCGAAGAACGCGTCGGGACGCTCGATGTCCACCCGCGCGGAGCCCTCCAGGTCGCGCAGTCGCGCCGCCCGGGCCAGCATCTCCCTGGTCGGACCGCCGCCCCCGTCACCCCAGCCGAACGGCACCATGGAGCGGTTGGCCAGGCCCTTGTCGGCGAAGTTGCGCACCAGGTGCGCCATCTCCGCGCCGGACAGCTCGGAGTTGTAGGTGTCCACCGGCGGGAAGTGGGTGAACACCCTGGTGCCGTCCAGGCCCTCCCACCAGAAGGTGTGGTGGGGGAACCGGTTGAACTGGCTCCAGGAGATCTTCTGGGTGAGGAACCAGCGGGTCTGGGACAGCTGTACGAGCTGGGGGAGCGCCGCGGTGTAGCCGAAGGAGTCGGGCAGCCAGACCTCGTCGGTCTCCACGCCGAGCTTGTCCATGAAGTACCGCTTGCCGTGCACGAGCTGGCGGGCCAGTGCCTCGCCGCCGGGCATGTTGGTGTCCGACTCCACCCACATGCCGCCGACCGGGACGAACTGCCCGGTGGCCACCTTGTCCCGCATCCGTTGCCAGACGTCGGGGCGGTGTTCCTCCATCCACGCCCACTGCTGGGCCGACGACATCGCGAAGATGAAGTCCGGGTGCTCGTCCATCAGCGCGGTGACGTTGGACGCCGTGCGGGCCACCTTGCGGACGGTCTCGCGCAGCGGCCACAGCCAGGCGGAGTCGATGTGGGCGTGGCCCACCGCGCTGACCTGGTGCGCGCTCGCCGTGGCCGGCGCGGCGAGTTGCGGGGCGAGCACGGCGCGGGCCCCCTCGGCGGTACCGGCGATGTCCTGGAGATCCAGGGCGCCGTCCAACGCCTGTTCCAGCGCGCGCAGCAGGTTCCACCGGCGAGGATCACCGGTGCTCAACTCGTGCATGAGCTGGGCGAGCACCTCGACGTCCTGCGCGAGTTGCCAGACCTGCTCCTCGAACACCGCCAGGCCAACCCCGCGCACCTGGTACAGCGGCTCGTCCCCGGCGGTGAGCACGTCGCCCTGGCGCGTGCCGACACCCCCGATGAGCGGGTTGGCGGCGGCCTCCACGTACAGGTCTACCGGCTCGCCGCCCTCGGCCCGGTCGGCGATGCGCACCCAGGTATTGGTCGGGTTCAGCCCCTTGACCGCGGTGCCGTCGGGGCGCAGGACCAGACCCTCGGCGGAGAAGCCGCTGCGGTCGAGGGCGAAGCCGAGGTCGATGACCGCTTCCACGGCCTGTCCGGCCCAGGCCGCCGGCACGGCTCCGGTGAGGTGGAACCAGCTGGTGCCCCAGGCCGGGCCCCACGGCTCGAAGGGTTGCAGCGGGCGGTAGTCGGCGGCGAGGCCCTCGGCGATCTCCGGCGGCTCACCGGGCGCGTGCCAGACCTCCGCCGCCAGCGGCACGGTCTCGCCGTACACCGCCGGGTGCAGCCGTTCGCGCAGGATTCGCGCGATGCGCCGCTCGACAACGGCACGGTCGTCGTGCATTCGGGCTCCTCGTCGAGGCCGGGGGTACAGCCGAGCGGGAGCCACCGCCCCCATCGAGTGACGGTAGATTCAACGCTTTAATGCGTCAATGCTGCACAGCACGATCTGGCAGGGCCGCTGTCGGAGCGGCCTCGTGGCTCGCGGACAGGAGGGACGCCGTGGCACCTCCGGCGGAACGATCGCCCGCCACGCCGCCCCCAGGCGTCGCCCTGTTCGAATGGGTCAAGCAGGAGCTGCGCCGGTCCATCGCCGTCGGCGAGTTCTCCCCGGACCAGCCGTTCATCACCCAGCGGGAGATCGTCGAGCGCTACGGGGTGTCCACCACCACGGCGGTGCGGGCATTGAACGAGCTGGTGGCGGACGGGGTGGTGGTCCGGCGCCGGGGCCTTGGCACATTCGTCGCCGAACGACCGCCGGCACCCGCGCCGTCCGACCAGCGGTTGCTGACCTTCGTCAGTCCGGGATCGGGCGGCGTGCACGAGTCCGAGCTGCTTTCCGGGCTGGCCGAGGAATGCGCCGGGCACGGGTACCGGCTCGCGATCGAGCACACCTACAGCGTGGTGCAGGAGGAAGAGGTGCTGCGCCGGATGGCGGCCGGCGGATCCCGGGGCGTGGTGCTGTTCCCCCGCGACCGGTCCACCGCGGCGGATGCGGTGCACGAGTTGCAGTGGGTAGGCGTGGCGGTGGTGGTGGTGGACCGCTACTTCCCGTCCCTGCCCACCGACGCGGTGATCTTCGACGACTTCGCGGTCGGCTACCAGGTCACCGAGGCCATGCTGGAGCGGGGCCACCGGGCTCCGGCCATGTTGTGGAGCGAGTCCGAGGTCACCAGCGTGCGGGACCGGCAGTCCGGCCATTACCGGGCGCTGCGCGACCGTGGGCTGCCGGTACTCCCCGAGCGGTCCGCGTTGCGCGTCTATGACCCGCTCGACGCCGCGACCAGGCGGCGGCGGTTGCGGTCCATGTTGGAATCCCCGGAGCGGCTCACCGCGATCATCTGCGGCAATGCCCCCACCCTCGAGCTCGCCGTGTCCGACCTGCTGGCGATGGAGAGCGGCTTCCCCGGCGCGGTGGAGCTGGCCGCGATGGACCAGTTCCTCTCGCATGACATGTCTCCGCTGGCGGTGGTGTCCGCCCGGCTGCCCGCGCGCGAGATGGGACGGGCAGCCACGCGCCTGATCCATGAGCGCCTCGAAGGCTCGACCGCGCCGCTGCGGCACGTGGTGCTGCGGGCGACCATGCTGGCCGCCAACCGAGGGCGGAACATGCTCGGCGTCATCGGCGCCGATCCAGCCGTTGAGGAGGAGCGCACCCGGCCGGCCGAGCCGGCCAGGGGGCGCTGATCAACAGTCTTGCCGCCCCCGGAGTACCGGCGGTGCTTCCATACCGGTAACTTTCCCCTTCGCCAACCGGTTGAGGCGCCACCGCGCACCGGCTGGGCATAATCGCGCCTGGTGACTCATCTGGAGGATGTGGATGCGTGCCCTCGTCGGACTGTGCGTGTTATTAACCGCCTTGCTCGCCGGTTGTTCAGGCTCGGCCCCACCACCCAAGCCCGCACCCACCACATCCTCGGCCGCCGAGGCACCCCTGGCCAACGCCCCCAAGTGCCGCACTCCGCAGTTGGCCGCGCGCCTGGGCGACCACACCGACCTCGGTAGCGGGCAGGGCGCCCTGCCGCTGATCTACACGAACACCTCGAAGGACCCGTGCCTGCTGCGTGGCGCGCCGGTGGCGGACCTACATGGGCCGGCGGATCCGGAAGGCGCGGTCTACTCGCTCTTGCACGACATCCACATGGGCCGAGGGGTAGTGCTGCAACCGGGCCAGAGCGCCTCGGCCAGGCTCGTGATTCTCTCCGGCCCGGCCGCCTCGACCGCCTCGGCTGCCTCGACCATGGCCATCGACGGGCAGAACTGGGTGCCCACCGAGCTGGTGACCACTCCGCCGGGCGAAACGGCCGACATCATCGTGCCGTGGCCGCAGGGGCTGTCCGTGACCCGCCAGGTCGGCACGGCGAGCCCCGGCTCGTGGATCGAGAGCTTCACCGCCGCCAGCTAGCGCCGGGGCCGGTATTGGTCGTCTCTTCGCCGCCTCATGGGGAACAAACCGCAGGTCGGAGCGGTTGTACAAGGTACATTCCCGATGCAGAGGCGGCGAGAGCCATGAAGGGTGACCGCGTAGAGATTGTCATCGACGCCGGCAGTGGCACCACTCGGACCTACGAGATCGTGGCAACCCGGGCGGGCCGCAAGGTAGGCATTACCCACTCCCGGGGCGTCATCGAGGTCGCTGAGACTACCCGCGGTGGGAGCACCGTGCGCACCGCACGGTTCCTCTCCAACCGCGTCCTGGCGCTGGTCGAGCATCCCAGCTCCGACACTCCGGTTGCCGACGAGATCAGCCCGGCACTGCGCTCGGTCTGATCTCGTCCGCTCAGGTGCCGGCCATGTCGGTGAGGTCGATGTCCCGCTTGAGGATCTTGCCGGTCGGCCCCTTGGGCAACGTGTCCAGGATGCGCACGATGCGCGGGTACTTGTACGCGGCGACCTGGCCCTTGACGAAGTCGCGCAGCTCCTCGGCGGTCGCGGTACTGCCCGGCTTGATCGCCACGGCGGCGGCCACCTCCTCGCCGAGCTCGGCGTGCGGGACGCCCACCACGGCCACCTCGGCGACCGCCGGGTGCTCGTAAAGAACCTCTTCGATCTCCCGGGGATACACGTTGTAGCCGCCCCGGATGATCATGTCCTTCTTCCGGTCGACGATGTAGTAGAACCCCTCCTCGTCCTTGCGCCCCAGGTCCCCGGTGTGGAACCAGCCGTCCTTGATCGCCGCCGCGGTCTGTTCCGGCTTGTTCCAGTAGCCCTTCATCACGTTGTGCCCACGGATGGCGATTTCGCCGACCTCACCTTCGGGCAGTTCGTTGCCCGACTCGTCCACCACGCGGAATTCCACCCCGCTGATGGGGGTGCCGATCGAACCCGGTTTGCGCTTGTCCGGCAGGTTGAACGAGGCCGCCGGGGAGGTTTCGGACAGCCCGTAGCCCTCCAGCACGACGCAGCCGAACTCCTTCTCGAACGCGGTCATCACCTCCACCGGCATGGCGGCGCCGCCGGACACACAGATCCGCAGGTGGGAGAGGTCGAAGCTGGCCCGCTCGGGGTGGTTGACCAGCGCGACGTACATTGTCGGCACCCCTTGGAAGATGGTCACCCGGTCCCGGACCAGCACCTCGAGTGCCTTCGTCGGGTCGAACCTGGGCAACAGGGTCAACGTCGCGGCGGTGGCGACCGCGGTGTTCAGCCCGCAGGTCTGCCCGAACACGTGGAACAGCGGCAACCCGCCGAACACCACGTCGTCCTTGCTGGCGTGGACCAGCTCGTCCGCCGACACCTCGACATTGCGCAGCAGGTTGCCGTTGGTCAGCTCGGCGCCCTTCGGCTGGCCCGTGGTACCCGAGGTGTAGAGGATCACCGCCGTGTCCTGATCATCCCGCTCCACCAACCCGGGCACCGGTGTGGCCTCGGCCAGCAGGCTCAGGAACCCGCCCGGGTCGACGCTGATCGCCTCCGCGTCGGTGAGCTTGGCGGCGGCCTGGGCCTCGGCGGCGAAGCCGTGCCAGACGAACATCAGCTTCGCCCCGGAGTCGCTGAGGTAGTACGCCACCTCCCGCTCCTTGAGCAGCGGATTCATCGGCACTGCCACCGCGCCGGCACGCAACACCCCGTAGTACAGCACCGCCCAGTGCGGCACGTTCGGCAGCATGATGCCCACCCGGTCGCCGGGCTGGACACCGCGCTCCGCCAACAGGCCGGCCACCGCCTGGGAGGCGAGGTCGAGCTGCGCGTAGGTCACCACGGCGTCGTCCAGTTTGAGCGCGACCCGCTCCGGGTGGGCCTGGGCAGTGCGCAGCAGGTTGGCGGCAAGGTTCATGGCTGGTGGCTCCCGGCGTCATCTGTGACTACCCAAATCGTGAAATGGCGATTTGGGCAGCGTGCCATAGTGCGGCGGTGCATGCGGGTCAGCCAAAGAAATGGGTCGACTGATGAGCGAAGGAATGCGGATGAGCCCGCAGGGCCGCCGCCTCTTCCCGGCCTGACCGAACCGCTATCGGCCGCCGAGCTCTCGCGCAGCCGCGCCCTCGCTGTGGCGGTCCGCGTCGGCGCTGGCCAGCCACATCCGTTGCACGTGGTCGAAGTAGCGGGCCAGCTCGCGCACGGCCGCGTCCGGGTCGCGGGCGCGCAGCGCCTTGAGCAGGATGCGGCGGGACCGGGCGATTGTGTCGTCCCGGGTCGGGCCCCGGCTGATGGTCACCTTGCCGACCACCTCCAGCAGCGTCTGCATGATCAGTACCAGGATCGGGTTGCCGGTGGCCTTGGCGAGGATGTGGTGGAACTCGAGGTGGGTGGTCACCTTGTCCTCCCACCGGCCGGCCTCGGTGAGCTCGGCGGCCCGCCGCACATTCGCGTCCAGCTCCGCCAGGTCGTCGTCGGTCATCCGCTCACACGCGGCGACCGCGGCCATGGATGCGATGCCGCGCAGCGACTCGACGACGTGCTCGAGGGTGAAGTCGGTCAGCTGCAGTGCGTCGGCCAGCGAGTTGGCCACCACCGATGCGTCGCCGGCGGCGATGAACGAGCCGCCGGTGTGACCGCGCTTGAGGGTGATCAGCCCGGAGATCTCCAGCATCCGCAGCGCCTCGCGCACGGTATTGCGGCTGACCTCGAACTGCTCGGCCAGCGTCCGCTCGGACGGCAGCCGGTCACCCGGGCGCAGCCGCCCGTCCTCGATCATCGCTCGGATCTGCCTGATGATCGCATCGAAGGTCCGCAGGGGAGGGGCCGGCCGGAACACGACTTCGTTCTGCCCGGCCCGTGGTCCGTCGCCCGCCGCAACCCGCTGGTGATCTGGCTTGTCCCCGCGCACCTGCCCAGTGTCCACGCCGGGCGCCGCAGAGCGAGGCTTCAGTCCACCTCGGGATCGAACGGGTCCGGACCTTCCCGCCCGGCCAACTGGAGCAGGATCGCGGCGAAGCCGTTCTGGATGTGGCGTTCAGTTGCCGAGGCGACCCGGTCCGGATCGCCGCGCTCGAGCTCGCTGAGGATCTCCAGGTGCTCCTGGTGCGACGCCTCGGAGCGTTGCGGCGAGTGCAGCATGAGGTCCCACGGAAAGGCCTGCCACATGGCGGCGATCCGGTCGGTCAGGGACGGCATCCCGCAGCGCTGGTAGAACAGGAAATGAAACTCCCGGTTGCGTTCGCGCGCCGCCGCCGGGTCGTCCCCGGCGCTCGCGTCCCCGGCGCTCGCCCCGTCGGCCAGTATCTGCCCAGCTCGAGCCAGATCACGGCGGGACAGGCGGAGGGTGGCACGGCGCATCGCGTAGGTCTCGCTGAGCCTGCGGACCACGTAGGTCGCGGTGACCTGCTCCAGGTCAACGCCGGCGACCCGGACCCCCCGATGCGCCTGGGCGACGACCAGCCCCTCGGCCTCGAGCTGCCGCAGCGCCTCGCGCACCGGCGTGATGCTGGCGCTGAACACCCGGGCGAGCTCGTCCTGGGGCATCCGGGCACCGCGCTCGAGGTCGCCGGACAGGATCCGTCTGCGCAGCTCGTCGACGATGTGGTCACGCTTCGTGGGAAAGGGCATGCTCACCCGCGGCTCTGTCGGTCCCCGGGTGCGTCCACGGGTTGGTCGAGCCAGCGCAGGATCGCCTCGTTGTGCTCGCCGACCGCCGGGATGGGCGCCATTCTCGGGGTCCGGCCGGGCAGCACGATCGGGGGTAGCAGCGCGCGCAATGGACCGACCGGGGAGCCGACCTCGGTCCAGCGGTCTCTGGCCGCCAGCTGCGGGTGCTCCAGGACCTCGGCGACCTCGCGCCGGCGCGCGTAGGCGATGCGGGCGGCGGCCAACCGGGCGATGACCTCGTCGCCGCTCAGGCCGTGGAAGACCCGGTCGATCTCTTCCTGGAGGGCTGGGCGGTTGGCCACCCGGCGCGAGCTGCTCTCGAACCGAAGATCGGTGGCGAGGTCACCGCGTTCCAGCACCCGCTCGCAGAACAGCACCCACTCCCGCTCGTTCTGCACCGCCAGCACGATCTCGCTGTCGTCGCCCGCGGTGAAGGTGCCGTAGGGCGCGATCGCCGGGTGGTCGGCGCCGGTCCGCCGGGGCGGTTCGCCGCCGTAGCCGGCGTAGTACAGCGGGAACCCCATCCACTCGGTGAGCGCGTCGAACAGGCTGACCTCGATCTCCGCGCCGGCACCGGTGTGTTCCCGCTCGTACAGGGCCGCCAAGATGCCGGCGAAGGCGTACATCCCAGCGCCGATGTCTGCCGCCGGGATACCGCTCTTGGCCGGCTGTTCCTCGGTGCCGGTCACCGACACCAGGCCAGCCTCGGACTGGATGAGCAGGTCGTAGGCCTTCGCGTCCCGGTACGGCCCGTCCGCGCCGTACCCCGAGATCGAGCAGGTGACCAAACGGGGGAAGCGCAACCGCAGGGCCGCCGCGCCCAGCCCCAGGCGTTCGGCCGCGCCGGGGGCGAAGTTCTGCACGAACACGTCCGCCCGCTCCAGCAGCCGCAGCACGGTCTCCACCGAGCCGGGTTGCTTGAGATCCAGCGCCAGGCTCTCCTTGGACCGGTTCAGCCAGACGAAGTGGCTGGACATACCCAACACGGTCTCGTCGTAGCCCCGGGCGAAGTCGCCCGAACCGGGTCGCTCCACCTTGATCACCCGCGCGCCGAGGTCGGCCAGGTGCCGGGTGGCCAGCGGTGCCGCGACCGCCTGCTCACAGGCCACGACGGTGATCCCGTCCAGGGGCAGCGACCCGTCCTGACCGGTCATGGCGAACTCCTCAACCTCGGTGGCCGCTCTGTGAAACTATGCATCAAATGAAGAAAGATGCACAATTTGTAGTCCACCAGGTCGAGCTCGCACTGCGTGACCCGCCGGTGCCGAGTGTGACCTGATCTCGGCGCGGGCCCGCCCGTTGCGCCAATGGAAGTACCAACGACCCCCTGCGGTCGTCTGCCCAGGTCAGCGTGCTGCCAGGTCGGCTATTCGGCCCAGATCTTCGCTATATTGGCCGGGCCGTAGGCGGTCTGAGAGGTCGGGCGATGGCATCTGAGCTGACTTTCCAGCCCGCCCGGCCCAGGCGCGCCTTTGACGAGATCGTCGCGCAGGTACGGGGGATGGTGCGCAGCGGCGAGCTGCAACCCGGTGACCGGCTCCCCGCTGAACGGGTCCTCGCCGAGCAGTTCGGGGTCAGCCGCAACAGCGTGCGCGAGGCGCTGCGGATGATGGAGATCAGCGGACTGGTCGCGCTCAGGACTGGGGCCGGGGGTGGCGCCTTCGTCGCCCAGCCGGACCCGGGGGTGGCCGCGCGCGGGCTGGCCGACGCCTTTCAACTGAACGGCCTGGCCCCGTCGGATGTCACCGAGGCACGGCTGTGGCTCGAATCGACCGTGGTCCGGGTGGCCTGCGAGCGGATGACCGAGGAATACCTCCAGGCGCTCTACGACAACGTGAACGAGGCCGCCCAAGCCGCGGGCGAGGACGACTGGGAGCGCACGGCGCTCGTGCATGTGGAGTTCCACAACCTGCTCGCCGATGCCACCGGCAACCCGGTGATGTCCATCCTGATGCGGTCGATGGCGGACCTGCTGCACGACCTCGCCCTGGCGATCGGGCCGTCCAGCGATGACGTCATCGTGCGGTCACGCCGCCGGCTGCTGCGCCACCTGCGCAACCGCGACGGGGACAAGGCCGCCGAGGAGATGCGGCGATACCTCAACAGGCTGCACAGGATGTGGCTGATCACAGCGGAGGAGCGAAGAACCATGTGAATCGCAAGTACTGCGCGGAATGTGATACAGGAGTAAATTGGGACTGGTCGGGCTCGTTGGCAGTCTCGTGTGTCGGCAATAGGCCCGGCGGAATGAGCTGTAGCGAAGGGGAATCGCGCAACGGTTCGGAGGAGTCCATGTCGCTCGCCCGCAGGTGGATCGTGTCCGGCATCGTGGTCACCGCAATGGGGCTACTGGGCTCCGTCGCGCTCACCGGTACCGCGTTCGCGGATCTTCCCCCGCAGTGTCCCAGTGGCTACTCCATGGTCCCGGGGACCACATGGTGCGCTCCTCCGGGTACGCCGGCGCCGTCGCACTAGCAACTAGCCGCCGCCAACCGGTCAGACATCAACCAGTCACACATCGACGCCGAGGTTGACGACGCCGAGGTAGCCGGCGCCCTGTGGCTGGACGGTGAGCAACCCGCTCCGGTCGAAGATCGAGTCGTTGGCGTTGGTGGTGTCGCGGCCGGTGTGCTCGTTGTAGGGGGTCGAGCCGTACACCCGCTGGGTCAGGCTGTCGTCGAAGTACAGCTGCGTGGTCAACACCGTCTTCTTGTCCAGGTGCACCTTGCAATGGATGTGGGTGGTCCGCCCCGCGTACCAGCCCGGATAGATGGTGGTGAACTGGACGATGCCCTGAGCATCCGCGACCTGGGCACCTCGCAGGTAGGTCGCGTCGTCCGTGGTCGTGGCCTCGGTGTCACCGACGCTGTAGGAACCATCTGACTTCCCGCCCGGGGAGTTGGCCGCCCCGGCACCGGGCGGCCCGCCGCCGGAGGGGTTCGGCCCGCCGGCGGTGCGGGCAGGCAGCGGCCCGGTGGGCGCGCCGTTCTGCCTGGCGCTTCGGGACGCGGACTGGAAGCCGGAGTAGACCCCGCCAGCGTCACAGTGCCAGAGCTCCACGACGGCGTTCGGCACGGCGGTGGCCGCACTGCCCTCGGTGCATCCGGTCACGTCGCGCACCCGCAGAGCGAGGGCCACCACCGCACCTGGCCGGTCCTCACGGATGTCCGCCCGGATGCTGTCCACGTCGAACCAGTACGGGCCCTGGGTCAGCTCCTGGGTCAGCGCGCAGGTGTTGGCCCGGTTGAGCAGCGTGACGAGGTCGGCGCCGGCCGGTGGGTTCGCGGGAGCGGCCGCGGTGGATGGCGCCGCCACGGCGGAGGTCGAGCCGCCGGCGCATGCCGCCAGTACGCCGGTGAGCCCTACCGTGCCCCCGATGGACATGGCGCGGCGCCTGCTGATCCGCAACCGACTGAGTCGAACTTCCTCATTCACCTGCTACTCGTCCTCTCCAGAGACAAAAATGTGGCCCGGTCAGTGATTACGCTTCCGACGATTCCGGCTGCTTCTGTGATTGGTCTCTGGGTTCACTGTCAATTATGAGTCAGGCGTCGGTCGGTGGTGGCGGCCCCAGGGTGTCCATTGCGGCCAGCGCGCGGCGGAGCCGGGCACCGAGGTCGTCGGGACTGGTGCGCCGGTAGAGCGGACCGGCGCCGTCGGCGAGCAGGACTCTCACCTGCGCGACACCGCGGGCCGAGACGGGGCCACTGGCCACCAGACGATCGCACAGATTCCGCAGTTCTCGGTGGGCGTCGCGCACCTGGGGTCGGCAGACCCGGACCCGTGCGGTGGCCGTCGACGGTGCCCGCTCGGCCATCCACATCACCCGGCGCAGAGTTCGGGCCAGCTCCCCGCGCACTTTCGGTTGGGCCAGCCTTGTGGCGTGCAGTGCCAGCACCACGCTGGTCTCCGCCGGCTCACCCCGACACAGCCGTTGGTCCAGGCTGGACGCTCGCAGCCAGCGCAGCAGCCGGTCTGTCCAGCGCACCGGACGCTCGGCGAGGCCGACGCCGCTCGAACTCACCAGGACTAGGGCGGCCGCTCCGCGGCGGGTCGTCGCCAGCTCGCCGGGGAGCCTTCGCGTGACCATACAGCCCAGCTTCCTGGTCATGCACTGACCTGTCAATCCGATTTACCGGTCACGCCGGCTAGTGTGGGAGCCGTGTCGCTTCCACCGTGGGTGCCGCTCGCCGAGACCAAGCCGGCCCCGATGCCACTGCTGACGGTCCAGGCGTTCGTCAACTCCTACGAGGCGGACACCGACCGCGATCTCCTGCGAGAACTTGAGCCGGCGCAACGCTGGTTCACCGCCGCCGGGCTGTTAACGGCGGGAGATGTCCTCGGCCCGGACGAGCTGCGCCTCGCTCGACAGGTGCGCGAGAACGTCCGCCTGCTGCTCACCGCCAACGCCGGCTCCAAGGAGCCGAGCGCTGCCGACCTCGAGCCGCTGTCGACGCTCGCCCAGGAATGCCAACCTCGACTGCGGATCGATCCCAACGGCGAGGTCCACCTCGAGCCGAAACCCGGTCGCGGGCTCCAGGGTGCCTGGCTGCGACTCCTGCTCATCATCCGAGACGCGCAGCTGGACCACACCTGGCAACGGCTCAAGGCGTGCGAGAACGACGAGTGCCGCTGGGCCTTCTACGACCGCTCGCACAGTCGACGTGGGCGGTGGTGCGACATGGCCGTGTGCGGGAACCGGATGAAAAACCGGGGCCTGCGCACCCGCCGGCGCAACGCCCGGTCCGTCGCCGGCGACTCGTGAGCCCGAGCCCCCGGTCGAGTGCTGGACGCGCGATGAGTTTCGCCGAGTGCGGTGGTCCTAGCAGATAGCCGCGCTGTTCAGGGCAGAGGAGACCGCGATGACCACCGATATCGGGGTACCGGCAACCGGGTATGCGCCGGTGCACGGCCTGCGGATGTACTACGAGATCTACGGCGAGGGCCGTCCGCTGTTACTGCTGCATGGTGGGCTGCTCACCGTGCAGCTGTGCTTCGGTGCGATCCTGCCGGCGTTGGCCACCAGGCACCGGGTGATCGCCGTGGAGCTGCAGGGGCACGGCCGGACCGCCGACTCCGAGCGGGAGATGTCGATCGCGAACCTCGCGGAGGATGTGGTCGGGCTACTTGATCACCTCGGCATCGAGCAGACAGACCTGTACGGCTTCAGCCTGGGCGGGTTGACGGCGCTGCAAGCCGCAATGCGCCACCCCGAGCGGGTGCGCCGACTCGTCGCCGCCTCCATGCACTTCCGCCCGGACGGCTTCTACCAGGAGATCCGCGACCCGGAGGCATATCCGACCTCGGAGCGGATGCCCACTGCCACGGACTTCAACTCCATGCGAGAGGAGTACCAGCGGGTCGCTCCGGACCCGGACCACTTCGAGGCTTTCGCCGCGAAGACCTCGAACATGGTCGGCGCGTTCACCGGCTGGTCCGACGACGAGCTGCGGGCGGTGGCCGTGCCGACCCTGGTGATGCTCGGCGACACCGACTTCGTGCGCATCGAGCACGCGGCGGAGATGTTCTCGCTGATCCCGCACGCCCAGCTCGCCGTGCTCCCCGGCGCGACGCACATGGACCTGACCCGGCGCGCGGATCTTGTCCTGCCAGTGGTCGAGTCGTTCCTCGGCGAGGGCGACCCGGGCTAGGAGCCAGCGCCCAGCTGCAGGGGCCAGCCTCGCTTGATGAACTCTGTGCACCTTTGTATACCGTTGTGTGCGGGCGGTGTCGGCAGGAGGAGCCCAGGTGCGCGGTGGGGCCGGATCATGAGTGAGCGGGACTCCGACGTGGACACCGACGTCGTGGTCGTCGGCGGCGGCAACGCGGGATTCTGTGCCGCGCACGCGAGCCGGGAGCGCGGTGCGCGGGTACTGGTCCTGGAGAAGGGCGGGCCCGAGGAGGCCGGCGGAAACTCCTTCTACACCGCCGGGGCGTTCCGGGTCGTCCATGATGGAGCGGACGGCGGCCAACGCCTCCGGGAGCTGGTCGACGACAAGATCACTCAGGACCGGTTGGCGGACACGGTGCTCGAGCCGTACACCGCCGAGCAGTTCACCGAGGACATGCACCGGCTGACCGAGGGGCGCTGCGACCCGGCGATGACCGGGATTCTGGTCGAGGACAGCGCCGAGATCGTGGGTTGGTTGGCCGGGCACGGGATCCGGTGGCGGCTGATGTACGAGCGGCAGTCCTATCTGTCCGGCGGCCGGTGGGTGTTCTTCGGCGGGCTTGCCCTGGGCACGGTCGACGGAGGCAAGGGCCTGATTGCCCAACACACGGCGGCCGCGCGTGACAGTGGCGTGTGGGTTCGCTACCGCGCGGCGGTGGAGGACCTGCTGCGCGCGCCGGACGGGTCGGTACGCGGCGTGCGCTACCGGGACGAGGCCGGCCAGCCGCACGACGTGGTGGCCCGGTCGGTGGTGCTGGCCGCCGGCGGGTTCGAAGCGGACCCGGAGCGCCGGGCCCGCCACCTGGGGCGGGGCTGGGACCGGGCCATTGTCCGGGGCAACCCGCTGAACACTGGCGAGGTGCTCGAGCTCGCCTTGGCCGGGGGAGCCGCCGGGCACGGCGACTGGACCAGCTGCCACAGCGTGGCCTGGGACGCCGGCGCGCCGCCGGGCGGGGGAGACCGGGAGCTGACCAACCAGCTGACTCGACAGAGTTACCCGGTCGGGATCGTGGTCAACAAGCTCGGTCGGCGGTTCGTGGACGAGGGTGCCGACTTCCGCAACTACACCTACGCCAGGTACGGCCGGGAGATCCTGGCCCAGCCCGACGGCGTTGCCTTCCAGCTCTTCGACGCCAAGACCCGGCCGCTGCTGCGTACCGAGGAGTACGACAGTCGCCCGATCACCGGCGCGGAGGCCAAAGACCTGGTCAGCCTCGCCGAGGAGCTCGGTATCGACGCCGACGGGTTGATCCGGGAGGTGGCCGCCTTCAACGAGTCCATCGTCGACGTCGCGTTCGACCCGGCGATCAAGGACGGTCGCGCCGCCCGGGTGGACCCGCCCAAGTCCAACTGGGCTCAGGCGCTGGACACGCCGCCGTACTACGCATACGCGGTGGCCTGCGGCATCACGTTCACCTTCGGCGGGCTGCGGGTGAACGAGCGGGCACAGGTGCTCGACCACGCCGGCCAGCCGCTGCCCGGGCTGTACGCGGCCGGCGAACTGGTGGGCGGCCTATTCTCCGGAAATTACCCAGGGGGCAGCGGCCTCACCGCCGGCGCGGTCTACGGGCGCCGCGCCGGCCACTCGGCTGCCCAAGATTGGTCGCGCTGAGATTTTGGCTCGCTGAGATTTTGGCTCGCGCGGCGGGCAGGCCAGCCTCGAAACGCTCGAGCTCTAGCCTGCCCGCCGCCCGATGCCATCATGTGGGCTACTGCTTTCCCCCGAGTGGGCGCTCAAGAGGACGGGCCGGCGGGACGATAGATAGGTTGATACCACTCAATGGGGCATCGTCCGCTCTTATCGTCCGCCGATGGCGACCGGGACACCCACGGGTCCGTGTGCTGTGAGCCCCGACTCGCGGATGAAGAAGCGGGTCAGACGATGAGGACCGTGTCGAGGCCGTCGTGGTCGTAGACGTCGGGGTCGTTGAACCAGTGGCCGTCCTCGGCGAGGTAGCGGAAGCGGATGCGGCTGCCGCGGGGCACCGTCACGGAGGCCGATCGGGTGCCGTTGGTCCGGCGGCGCAGCTCGTGTGTGCCGGGCCGCCATTCGTTGAAATCGCCGACCACGCTGCACCTGCTGGATATCTGGCCGAGGGGCAGCGCGAAGGTCACCTTCACGGTCTCGGCGGTGGGCGTCAGACGGATCATCGGGGTCTCCTTCGCTCGTGACGCGCCACTATGGTGACTCGATCGGGGGGTCAGTTCATGGCGACGCGCCGCGACGCGCGTCAGACCGGTGAGCCGCCGCCGGCGGTCGATCGGGGTGTCTGCCGAAAAAACGTGCAGATAGGGGAACTTTTCGCCGTGGCGCGCGTTGTATAGGTGGGTCGTTCAGTTTCAGTGTTTGTGCGCAGTGCACGCTCGCGGGAACAGTCTGGGTCTCGCGCAGCATCATCATCGCTGGTCAGCGCTTCAGGCTCGGCCGGGGTCCTCGCACAGTGTGGGGGCCCACAACCTGCTAGGAGCAGATCGCATGGCACAGGGAACTGTGAAGTGGTTCAACGGGGAAAAGGGCTTCGGCTTCATCTCCCAGGATGGCGGCGGCGCGGACGTCTTCGTGCACTACTCGGAGATTGACGCCGGCGGCTTCCGCAGCCTCGATGAGGGTCAGCGCGTTGAGTTCACCATCGGCCAGGGCGCCAAGGGCCCCCAGGCCACCGGTGTGCGCGTCGTCTGATCTACCACTTCGTCAGGAGCCCGCTCTTCCCTTTGGGGAGGGCGGGCTTCTGCCATGTCCGGCCCTTTTTCCGCCGGATCGGGCAGGCGCTAGTCGGTCTGGTGTCCGGGTGCTGTCTCCCGTAGCCCGAGCATTGTCAGAAGCTCGATGCAGTCCTCGGCATCGGTGGAGTGAGCGGCGACGACAAGAGCGGCCTGGTGCTCGCTGGCGATCTCGACCAGCTTGGCCTCGGCTCTCATCTGGTCCCCGGAGCCGACCTTCCTGGCTAACCTCATCTGCGATCTCCTCAACGCTGGCGGAGCGGTCGTAGCCGCCCCACGACCGGGGAGACGCGAGGCTTGAGCAGCGCGGCGGCGTCGCGAAGACGTTACTCCAATCGCGCCGATCCGCGGGAGGTCGTCGCCTGGCTGGTGACTGATCGTGATGTTTGTCCGGCCCCGCGCCGTGCCGGCACCCCTGCCGGGCTACTCGCCGGTGCACTCTCCGGCGACCAGCCCTGGACCGCTCATCGCCCGCTGAACCGGCCGCGCCCGTACATCGGTGCGCCCGGCTGGCTGGCCGGCTGGCTGGCGGGTTCCGTGCTCGGCTGCGCGGCATCGCTCACCGGGCACATGCAGCGCCGGTCCAGGGACCGCGCGCTGCTCACCCGGCAATACCTGGTTGCCGTCGCATCGTGCAACGACCAGTCGTGCTGGCACGCTTCGCATACATCTGGCGAAACTTCGGCCTCGGCGTGCTCGGACCGTGCGGCCTGATCGTCCAACTCGATCCCCATCTACTGACCCCACCCCGCCGGCGGGACCGACGAAAAGTAGATCTCCGGGCGGGGCGCATCGGAGACGTGCCCTCGCACCTGGACAACGGCAGCCTACGCCGCTCCACGGGGCCTAGAGGTTGCTAGGGAATGTCCCCCGACGGCAACCTATCGGGATGGGTGGAGCGGGATGATCTGGTGATGGCGTCCAGGCGGGTTCGGATTGGTTGTGATTTCACGTATGTGGCCGAGGTGGATACACCCGTTATTTTTCAGGTGCAGCCGATCGAGTCGCCCCTGATCAAGGTGGAAGGTCAGCGGTGGTCCGCGGACCCGGTGATTCCCATCCGGGATTATCTCGATCTCTACGGCAACCCCTGTGTGCGCGCGGTGCTGGGTGCTGGCCGGTCGAGCTTCCGCTACGACGCCGTGGCGATATGCCCCGATGCCGCCGAGGATGTTGATGAGGAAGCCACTGAATGCGCACCGGATGAGCTGCCGGACGAGACCCTGATCTACACCCTGCCGAGCCGCTACTGCCTACCTGACGTGCTGGGCAACGAGGCCTGGTCGCGCTTCGGGGAGCTCACTCCCGGCTACCGCCGAGTGCGGGCGATCTGCGATCACGTCCATGGTCATCTCACCTTCCAGTACGGGAGCACGACCGCGTGGTCGACCGCGGCGGACGTGAATACCAGCAGGCTGGGAGTCTGCCGGGACTTCACGCACCTGGCGATTTCGTTCTGCCGGGCACTGAACATCCCGGCCCGCTACGTCTTCGGGTACCTGCCCGACATCGACCTTCCGCCAGACCCCGCGCCGATGGACTTCGCGGCCTGGATGGAGGTCTGGCTGGGGGAGCGATGGTGGACCTTCGACCCTCGGAACAACACCACCCGCAAAGGGCGCGTGGTCATCGGGCGGGGCCGCGACGCTTCGGACGTCGCCATGGCCACCACGTTCGGCGGCCCGCACCTGGCGCAGATGATTGTGATCGCCGAGGAGGAGCCCGGCTGAGCTGACCTACCCAGACTGACCTACCCAGACTGACCTACCCAGACTGGCCTGCTCAGCGCCCGGGCTGGCCTGTTCAGCGCTCGGGCTGGCCTGTTCAGCGCTCGGTGACGGCCCTGGCCAGCAGGTCGTGCAAGGCGCGCTGTTCCTGTTGGGTGAGCCCGGCCAGGGGTGATTCCTGGGTGAGCAGGGTGATCAGGCGTTCACGGAGGGCGGCGCCCGCCGAGGTCAGCACGAGCTCTTTGGCGCGGCGGTCGGTGGGATGCGGCCGCCGCTCGATCAGCTTCTGGTTCTCCAGCTTGTCGATGACGAACGTGGCGTTGGACGGCTCGCAGCTCATCCGATCGGCCAGCTCACTGATGGTCATCGGGCCGTTCAGTTCCCGGAGCGCGGTCGCCTGTGCCGCGGTGAGGCCCAGCGTGGCGGCCCGCTCCCGAACGTGCTCACCGATCTGGCGGGCCAGCCCGTTCACCAGCCCGCACAGCTCCCGCTCAGCGGCCACCTGCGGCTCCGGGCTCGTCACCCGGACAGTCTAGCAAGTACGTGAAGTCATGATGGTTATGGCTTGAACCTTTCAAGCCATAACCATATGCTCGGGCGCTGTGGCGGGGGGCGGCCGCGCCTGGACATCAAGGAGGGGACGATGACGAGCTACGTGTCGAGTCGGGATGAGCGGCTGCGGAGGCCGGCGAGCACCCGGTCTCTGGAGTTCGGTGACACGAGGGTGACGTATCTACCGGACGGGGTGGTGGCGCTCGATCCGCGCGCCTGGCTCCCGGCCAGCACCGATGCGTTCTGGGCCGCTCACCCGGAGTACCTGGACGACTCTGGTTACCTGGTGGCCAGCATCGGTGGATTGCTGGTCGAGCACGGCGACCGGGCACTGCTGATCGACGCCGGGTTCGGCCCGCGGGTACTGCCGGCGCAGCCCGGCAATGCGTACGGCGCCATCTCCGGCGGGGCACTGCTGGACAGCCTGGCCGCGGTGGGTCGCCAGCCGACGGACATCGAAGCCGTGGCCATCACCCACCTACACCTCGATCACGTGGGCTGGGCCTGGCACCCCGCGCCGGGCAGCGACCTGCCCGCGTTCGCCGGCGCCGACTACCTGGTCGCCGAGCCCGAGTGGTCGGGTCGCGAGGTCCTCGTGGCGCACGGCACCAGCATCGAAATCCTCACCGCACTGGAGCCGAGGGTGCGCACCGTCAGCGATGGCCAAGAGATCTTCCCTGGGGTGCGCGTGCTGCTCACCCCCGGCCATACCCCCGGGCACGCCACCTACGAGATCACCATGGGCGGGCGGCGGCTGCTCGCTTTCGGGGACGCGCTGCACTCCCCGGTGCAGATCGACCACCCGGAGTGGTCGGCCGCGCCCGACCACGACCCCGAGCTGTCCGCCGAACACCGGCGCCGCCTGGTCAGCGAACTCGAGCGACCCGACACCATCGGCTTCGGTGTGCATTTCGCCGACGTGGTGTTCGGTCAGGTCCGCCGGGCCGGGGAAGCGCCGGCCTGGGTGCCCTTCAGCCAGTAACGGCGCAGCTGGGTGGCGGGCGCTTCGTTTTGGTCACCTTTGGGATTGCTGGTCATTTAGAAAGATGCTTTGGACGGGGCAGCAGTCAGTTGCAACAGTCTGGCTTCCGCCTTTTGTCCGGTGGGGTCGGGGACCCTGGTCGGGGGCGGCAGGCGAGGCACCCAAAAATCGTTGAAGAATTACGTGCCCAGCTTCGAGTGAGCTTCGGAAAATGTCGGACCCCGCTGCGACAATGCAGGTATGTCGGAGAGTCCGCTTGTCCCCTCGCGGGGGTCCGTGTATGCGGGTTTGGCCGCGATGCGAGTGGATGTGCGCTCCGCGGCCAGGCAGGATCGGATTGATCAGCTGTCGTATCTGAAGACGGTGCTGCGCCAGGCCGAGCATGACATGGTCGAGCTGGTGGCCTCGCTGGATAGCGGCGGTGATTTCGTCGAACTCGGGGTGCGCCCGGTGCAGGCGGTGGCGGATCTGTTGCGGTGTCGGGAGGGTGAGGCGCGTCGGATGGTTGCGGTGGCCCGGGCGGTGTTTCCCACGTCGTCGGGTGGGGTGGCGTTGGAGCCGAGGTTGCCGGCCACCGCGATGGCCTTGGCCGGGTGGGAGATCGATCAGGCGCACGCCGAGGTGATCGAACACGCGCTGCGCAAAGGTGCCGCCGAGCGGATCAGCCCGGAGCAGTGGTCGAGTGTGGAAGAGCAACTCGCCGGCCTCGCCCGGCACTACCGGCCCGATGAGCTGGCCGGGTTGGCCGCGCGGATGCTGGAGCGGCTGGACCAGGACGGCCCACCCCCAAACGAGGACGAACCGCAGGTCAACGAGCTGCACCTGTCCGCGGCGGCGGATGGCGTGGGTGGTCGGGTCAAGGGCCGGCTGGACGCGGCGACGTTTGAGGTGCTGTGCCGGGCGGTCCGGGCGGTGTTGTGCCCGGCCACCGACGAACTCAAATCACTCGGCGAGCGCCAAGCCGACGCGCTCGGCGAAATCTGCGAGCACGCCCTGGATGAGGGCCGGCTGCCGTTGGAGGGTGGGGAGCGGCCGCATGTGACCGCGATACTGGACTACCAGTGGATGCGCGAACAGGCCCGCGGGTTGATGTTCGACTTCGGCGGCCGGGGCAGCGCCGCGGACCTGCGCACCCTGCTGTGTGACTGCGGGGTCACCCCGGTGGTGTTCGACGGCGCCAGCCAGCCACTCGACCTGGGTCGGGAACGGCGTTGCGTGAGCTTGGCGCAGCGCAGGGCGGTGGCCGCCCGGGATCGGGGTTGTGCGCACCCGGGGTGTCACCGCAAACCCGCCTGGTGCCAAGTGCATCACCTCGTCGAATGGGTCAACGGCGGAGAAACCAACGTCGAAGATCTGGTGATGTTATGCCGGACTCATCATCGGATGATTCATCAATCCGGCGTCAATCCGGCTGGGAAGTCCGTATGCGCCATGGCCGGCCGGAATTCATTCCGCCCCGTTGGCTGGATTCGACTCAAGCGCCCCGCCGACAACCCATACTCGCATAACTCGCGGATTCCATCCGGGCTGAAATCACCGATTCCGTCGACGCGAATCGTAGATTCGCCGGTGCCTGCTGGAGTCGGGTTGATTCTGCGCGGCCAATAGCGGTACGGGCCTACCCGGTGTCCGGCCTACCCGGTGTCCGGCCTACCCGGTGTCCAGCCTGTTCTTGTCTACGTAGTCCTGGTGGCCGGTTGGAGCGAACTCGGCACGGCGTTTGGCCCGACGCTCCCCGGCGCAGCGTGATGCTCAGCACGAGGGCGTGTCGGTCGGCCCGTCCAGCAGCGCGGCGAGTTCTTTGGGGGCGATGATGCGGTAGGCCTCCCGGACGATCTCGTCGATCTCCGCCCAGTCCACCCCCGCGGTGTCCAGGTACACCCCGAGCCAGCCGCGCCCGCCCACGTACGGCGGCACGAAAAACCGCTCGGGGTCCTCGCTGACCAGCGCGTCCCGCTCCTCGGCCGGCGCCGCGCACCAGAACGCCACCCGGTCGTCGTGGTGCCGCCCGGCGAAGGTCACGAACACCTTCTTGCCGCGCACGAACCAGGTGGGCTCACCGTGGCTGAGCCGCTCGGTGGCCTCGGGCAGCGCCATGCACCGGCCGCGCAGCCGCTCCAGTGCGGCACCCACGTCCACGTCCACCTGGCGGACGCTACCCCAGTCGGATCCCCCTTCCGCCAACCCGACTGAGGTAGCGCCGCTTACCAGCCGGCGGGGCGCCGGCACGACTAGTACTCCACGCGGCCAGGGAGCCGCTGCCAGTGGTCAGGGCGCGGCCAGTGGTCAGGGCGCGGCCAGTGGTCAGGGCACGGCCAGTGGCTCACCGTCCCGCAGCGAATCCCAGGCCAACGCGGCAGCGCCCACCAACGCGCCGTCCTGGGCGAACCGGGCCACCACCAGCTCGGGAGGGAACGGCACCGCGCGGCGCAGCACCTCGGCCAGCGGCGGCAGCACCTGCTCCGCCGACTCGACCATGCCGCCGCCCACAGTGATCCGCGCCGGGTCGACCAGGATCGCCGCGTTGGCCAGGTGCAGGCCCAGCTCGCCGAGCGTCTCGGTGAGGAAGGCACGCGCCGTCGGGTCGGTCCGTGCCTTGCCGAACACCGACGCGGCGCTGCCGTCACCGCCGATCGAGCGGCCGCGCTCCCCGATCGCCCGCCCGCCGCTCCACTCCTCCAGCGGCGCGCGCCCCTCGTGCGGACCGGAGTGGCCGTCCACCCGGCGCAGGTTGTAGCCGATCTCGCCGGCCGCTCCGTGCGCCCCGGTCAGTACGCTGCCGCCGACCAGCACGCCGACCGCGATCCCGGTACCGATGTTGAGGTGCATGCCGGTGGGCACGCCGCGCAGCTGTCCCCAGCGTGCCTCGGCCAGCGTGGCCGCCTTCACATCGGTGGCACACACCGTGGCTACCCCGAGCGCCTCTTCGAAGCGGTCCTGCAGCCGCAGCCCGGACCAGCCCGGCACGTTCGGCGCCAGCAGCACGCCGTCCCGGTGCACGATGCCGGGGCTGGCTACCCCCGCCGCGCCCAACCGGTCCGCGCCCACCTCGGCGATCAGCGCTCGCGCCGCGTCCAGGGTGCGCACCAGGGCCTGCTCGGCACCCCGCTCGGGGAGCATCGGCAGCCGCTGGGCGGCCAGCGTGCGCCCGGCGCCATCCACGGCCGCGATGTTCGCCTTGGTGCCGCCGAAGTCGACGGCCAACACGTAGGGCTCCGTCACCTCGTAGGGCTCGGCCACCTCGTACGACCCGGTCACCGGACTCCGTCCGCGGCTCCGCGCCTGGCCAGCGAGTCGATCGCCACCGCCACCGCGAGCACGAATCCGGTCACCATGAACCGCACCGAGGAGTTCACGTTGAGCAGCAGCATGCCGTTGGTGATCGACTGAATGACCAGGATGCCGAGCAGCGCGGCGTAGGTCCGCCCCCGGCCGCCGAACAGGCTGGTCCCGCCGATCACGGCGGCGGCGATCGCATTGAGCAGGATGTCGCTGCCCCCGGAGCTCTGGTTGACCGCCGCCAGCCGGGACGCGGCGAGGATGCCGCCCACCGCCGCCAGCGTCGCGGCCCCCATGAACGCCATGAGCCGTACCTGGGTGATGTTGATGCCGGCGCGCCGGGAGGCCTCCGCGTTGCCGCCCACCGCATACATCCGCCGGCCGAACACGGTCCGCCGCAGCACCAGGTCCAGCACCACGACCAGACCGCCGAAGATCACCAGGGTGAGCGGGACGCCCCGGTCGGAGTTGAGCACCAGCACCGCCGCCGCCAGCAGCACGGTCAGCCCGCCGGAGCGTGCCGCCACCCACCGCGGCCCGAGCACGGACAGCCCGGCGCGGGTCCGCAGCCGGCTGGTGACCAGGGTGGCGGCCAGGTGGCCGCCGGCCAGCAGCGCCACGATCAGCCAGCCCAACCAGCGGGGCAGCCAGGTGTCGCTGAGCGTGGCGATCCCCCGGTCGAACGGGAGGTTGATGGTGCCCTCGTCGCCCAGCAGGTACAGCATCAGGCCCTGCCAGCCGATCAGCCCGGCCAGCGTGACCACGAACGAGGGCATGCTCAGCTTGGTCCGCATCAAGCCGTGGATCGCCCCGATGGCCGCGCCGGTCGCCAACGCGCCCAGCACCGCCAGCGCCGGGGGCCAGCCGCGATGCACCGCGAGCAGGGTCATCACCACCGCGCACAGCCCGCTCACCGACCCGGCGGACAGGTCGATCTCACCCAGCAGCAGCACCAGCACGATGCCCAGCGCGATGGTGCCGGTGGCGGCCATCTGCAGGGCCAGGTTGGTCAGGTTCTCCGGCGACAGGAAGTGGCTGTTCAACGAGGAGAAGACCACCGCGATCAGCACCAGGCCGACCGCCACCGGCAGCGAGCCGAGGTCACCCCGGCGCAGCCGGTCCCTGGCCGCGTCGAATAGTCCTCGGCGCGGTGTCGGCGGGGGCGGTACCGGGGAGCCGACCGGCCTGGCCGGCGGCTGCCCCGGAGCCCCGTTGGAGATCGCCGACTCGCTCACGCTCATGCTCCAGCTCCGGTGATCGCGGCGACCACGGTTTCCTGACTGACCGCCGCGGTCTCGAACGTGCCGGCGTTGCGACCCAGCCGCAACACCACGATCCGATCGCTCACCTGCCGGACATCCGCGAGGTTGTGCGAGATGAGCAGCACCGCCAGGCCCCGCTCACGGAGCCGGCCGATCAGCGCGAGCACCTGCGCGGTCTGCTCCACGCCGAGCGCGGCGGTCGGTTCGTCCAGGATGACCACCTTGGGCTCGCCGAGCAGCGCCCTGGCGATGGCCACCGACTGACGTTGCCCACCGGACAGCGCGGCCACCGGCGCCCGCACATCCTTGATCTTGACGTCCAGCGAGGTGAGCAGGTCGCTGGCGCGGCGCTCCATCGGGATCTCGCCGAGCACGCCGTAGTGGCGTGCCTCGGTGCCCAGGTAGAGGTTGGCCACCACATCCAGGTTCTCGCACAGCGCCAGGTCCTGGAACACCGTGGTGATGCCCAGCGCCTGCGCGTCCTGCGGGCGGCCGATCCGCACCGGGCGGCCCTCGAAGGTGATCGTCCCGGTGTCCGAGGTGACCGCCCCGGAGACCACCTTGACCAGCGTGGACTTGCCGGCCCCGTTGTCGCCGACCAGGGCAACCACTTCGCCGGCGTGCAGGTCCAGGTCGGCTCCGGCGAGCGCCTGCACGGCGCCGTACCGCTTGGAAGCGCCCCGGACGGAGAGCACCAACGGCTTCTCGGTCCGGGGCGCGGGATTGGGGGTGGCCCCGGGTTCGGTGCTGACCGGGCTCACTGCAGACCGACCTGCTGGCACGCCGTGGCCACGTCCGGCGTGCAGATCTGCCCGGCGGTGTAGAACCCGTCCTTGACGATGGTGTCCTTGATGTTCGCCTTGGTCACCACTTCCGGGTCCAGCAGGAACGCCGGGAGGTCCGCGGTGCCGTTGTTGACCTTCGTCGGGGCCGCCGGGTGCTCTCCCCTACCCACCGCGACGGCCAGCGTCGCGGCCTGCTCCGCCTGTGCCCGGATGTTCAGGTACACGGTCATCGTCTGGTCGCCGGACAGGATCCGCTGGACGGCGGTGAGCTCGGCGTCCTGACCGGTGAGCGGGGGCAGGGTGGTGTACCCGGCCCGCTTGAGCGCCGCCACCGCGCCGCCGGCCATGCCGTCGTTCGCCGAGTAGACCCCGACGATGGAGTCGCGGCCGAGCGCGGTGATGGCCTGCTCGGTCTCCTGCTGCGCCTTGTCCGGGCTCCAGTCCGGGGTGTCGAACTCCCGGCCGATCCGCACCTTGCCGTCCAGGGCCAGGTGCGCGCCCTTCTTGTAGTCGCCCGCGCTCGGGTCGGTCGGCGCACCGTTGAGCATCACGATCTGGCCGTTGCCGGTGGTGCCGCGCCGGTTCATCTCGTCCAGCAGTGCCTGCCCCTGCACCTGGCCGACCTTCACGTTGTCGAAGGAGACGTAGTAGTCGTAGCCAATGCGGGAGATCAGCCGGTCGTAAGCGATCACCGGGATGTTCTTCTGCTTGGCCTGGTTCACCAGCGGGGCGACCGCCTCGGCGTCCACCGCGTCCAGCACCAGCACCTGGGCACCTTGGGTGAGCGCCGACTCGACCTGGCTCTGCTGCTTGGCCGGGTCCTGGTCGGCGTTGGCGTAGAGCACCTTGCAGTCCGGGCAGAGCTGGGCGACCTTGGCCTGGAACAGTGGCCGGTCGAACGCTTCGTACCGGGTGGTCTTGGACTCGGGGAGGAACAGCGCGATGGTGGTGGCAGCCGGCGCGGGGGCCGCGCTGGGCGTGGCGCTGCTTCCGCCCCCGGCGCCACCTGAGCCCCCGCAGCCGGCCGCGAGCAGGACCGCGGCTACCGCCGCTGGGACGAGCAAACCTCGGCGCATGGGGTCACCCTCTTGGTTCGAGTGGCGTCCGCCCGATTGAGCGTTGATAAGAAAGGTAGTTTACTGACTCCAGGGTGTCTACCCTTCGCCCGACTCCGATGCTCCAGGGGCGCTACGGTCGAGGGAGGCCGAGGATGAAAGTCCAGGTGGGCAATCCCCAGCTGCTGCGCACCATGAACGAGCGGCTACTGCTCGACCACCTCTGGGAGCACGGCGAGGCGTCTCGGGGGGAGCTGGCCAAGGTCACCGGGCTGTCCAAGCCGACCGTGTCCTCGGCGCTGGCCAGCCTGGAGTCCGCCGGCCTGGTCCAACTGGTCGGCTCGCTGTCCGGGCGCCCTGGCCCCACCACCGCGATCTACGACATGAACACCCGGGCCGGGCTGGTGGCCGGGGTGGACATCGGCCGGGACTGGCTCCGGCTGGCCCTTGCCGACCTGCGCGGGGAGTTCATCGGCCGCCAGGACGTGCGCAACACGGCGCGGTCCTCGGCCGACCTGGTGCGCCGGGTCCGTTCGCTGGCCTACCAGGTGGCCGGCGAGGCCGGGGTGGACTGGTCGGCGGTGAACTACGCGGTGATCGGCAGCCCCGGCGTGCTCGACCCGGTCACCGGGCGGCTGGGTTTCGCCCCCAACCTGCCCGGCTGGGGTCGCCCCGGACTGGTGGAGCAGCTGCGCGCCGCGCTCCAGGTGGAGTCGGCGATCGAGAACGACATCAACCTGGCCGCCGTCGGAGAGCTCGCCCGTGGGGCTGGCCAGGGGGTGCGCAACTTCGTGCTGGTCTCCATCGGCACCGGCGTCGGGATGGGGATCGTGATCAACGGCTCGCTGTACGTCGGCGGCCGCGGCGCCGCCGGTGAGGTCTCCTACCTGCCCGCCGCGGAGCTCAGCGCGCCCGCGCTGGACGCCCGGCAGCGCGGCCCGACGGAGACGATCACCTCGGCCGGCGGGGTGGTCAAGGCCGCCGAGCAGGCCGGACTGCCCGCCCGCTCCGCCAAGGAGGTGTTCGCCGCCGCGGCCGGCGGGGATCCGCTGGCACAGGCCATCGTGATCGCCGAGGGTCGCCGGATCGGCGCGCTGATCACCGCCGTGACCGCGATCCTGGACCCGGACCTGGTGGTGCTCGGCGGCGGCGTCGGGCGCAACCTGGACATGCTCTCCGAGGCCATCACCGGACGTATCGCCGAGCTCGGCCCGCTCCGCCCGCAGATCGTGGCCAGCGCGCTCGGCGACAGCGGCGTGCTGCACGGCGCGGTGGCCAGAGCCCTGGACGTGGCCCGCGACCTGCTCTTCCACCGCCGCCCCCGAGGCGCCTAGCGGTTGATTTCGTTGGTCAGGCGGCCGCCGGCTCGGTAGGCCTCGAGATTGGCCGCAACCAGGTCGGCCGCGCCGCGGGGGCGGCCGCCGGCGGTGTGCGGCGTGATGATCACGTTGGGCAGCTCCCAGAGCGGCGAGTCGGCGGGCAGCGGCTCGGTGCGGAACACATCCAGCGCGGCGCCGGTGATGGAGCCGGCGCGCAGCGCGTCCACCAACGCGTCCTCGTCGACGATGGCGCCCCGACCGACGTTGACCACCCATGCCCGGCTGGGCAGCAGCGCGAGCAGCTCGGCGTTCAGCGCGTTCTGGGTGTCCGGGGCGTTGGGCAGGATCATCACCAGCACATCGGTGTCCGGCAGCGCCTCCGGCAGCCCGTCGGCCGCGATCACCGGGTACCCGGCGCGGGTGCCGGCCCGGCGAGCCACCCCGGTGACCCGCGCGCCCAGCGTGGTGAGCAGCGGGGCCAGCCGCTCGGCGATCGAGCCGAAGCCCCAGATCAGCACGTTCGCGCCGTGCAGCGTCTCGACCCGCCCGTCGGCGCCTTCCACCCTGGCGCCGCCGAGGTCGCCGCGCCAGGTGTGCCCCGGCTGCGCGGCGATCAGCAGGTTCAGCCCGCGCAGGCCGGCCAGGATCAGCGCGAGGGTGTGCTCGGCCACCGTGTCGCTGTGCAGCGACCGACCGGTGGTGATCCGCACGCCGGGCGGGAAGTCGGCGGCGAGCACGTCGTCCGGGCCGGCGGCGAGACTCTGCACCCAGCGCAGCTTGGTGAGCTCACCGGCCGCCGCGCGCAGCAGCTCGGTGGTGCTGCCCCAGGAGACCAGGACCTCGGCGTCGTGGTGCTCGGTCGGAATCGACGCGTTGGGGTCGTAGCGAACCAGGTCGACGTCGCCGGGCACCTCGGGCGCACGGCTGACATTCGTCGGGTAGAGGACCTTCACCGAACCTCCGGTTCAACGCGTGCCGCTTACTCCCGGCATCCTCTCTGATCGCCCACCACCTGCGCATCATGGCCGACATCTCAGCGCTGAGGAACGTCGAGGGTACGGTCCAAAAGCCCAACCGCCCCGATGCCGCAAGGAGCAGACCCAGGTGACCACGCCCACCGACAACAACCCCGAGCTGCTGACCGTGATCGCGTCCATGCGAGCCAAGCCGGGCAAGGAGGCGGAGCTGCGTACCGCCCTGGAGTCGTTGGTCGAGCCGAGCAAGGCGGACCCCGGCAACGTCAACTACGACCTGCACCAGGGCACCGAGGACCCGACGGTCTTCTACTTCTACGAGAACTGGGAGAGCGCCGAGCTGCTGCTGGCCCACCTGCAGTCGCCCCAGCTGCAGGAGACCGTCGGCAAGGCAATCAGCGAGCTGGTCGATGGCGAGGTCACCATCACCCAACTGCGCCGGATCGCCTGACGGATTTCCCGGCCGGGGTGAGCGCGCGGATCAGGCGAAGAACGCGCCCATGGTGAGCCCGGCCACCAGGAAGAGCAGCACCAAGACCCGGACGTGCGCCGGCCAGCCGATCGCGTCCGAGCCTCGCGACCACTGCTGGCCCAATCGATGGGCCCGCCAGAACGCCACCTGATCGGCCAGGGTGAGCTGCCCGTGCCGGCGCGCATGCCGACGAATTGCTCGATTACTTGGACCGCCCGCCAGAAAGGCGGCTACCGGTCGCTGCTCCGCAAGCCAGTGCTGATCCCCGTACATGATGTTTCGAACCTAAACGCGACGCAGCCATCGCCTGGACACCCACACGGATGAAAGAGCGCGGAACTCGTCACAGATCACCCCGCAGCGTTACGTGGTAAGGCATCTCCATCGCCCACGCCAGGCGACCATGCCGCCAAGTAGGTGAACAAGCACACGTAGAGCGACTCCAGGACATGACGCATTCGACCTTGCAACCGGACACCGGGCACCCGCCGGTGGAGGCCCGTCGCGTTATCCATTGGGCCGGCCGGACAGAAGGCGTACAAAAGAGGCAGCCACCGCACCGGGGAGCGAGGCGCGCATGGACGACGTGCCGCTAGGACAGACGCTGCTGGGCGTGGCCGGGATGCTGGTCTGGGCGGTGCTCTGCGGAGTTCCCGCGCTGGCGATCTACAGCCTGGCCGCCAAGCGAGACACCGGCGTGATGAGCTGGGTGGTGCTGATCGCGCTCCTGCTGGTCTGGCTGCCGTTGGTAACCGTGCTCTGCCTGTGGGCGGTATCCACGCTGATCGGCTGGCAGCTGACCTGAACCGGGCCGGGCGGCACCCGGCTAGGCGGGCTGTGTCGCCGGTCGGCGCGGCACCTGATCCGATTCTCCCGGGGGCGCGCCGGGGTGGGCGTCGGCCGGCTCGGCGTCGACCGGGTCTCCGGCCGGGCGCGGCTTGCCGATCATGAACGAGGGCAGCCCGCGCCGTTCGTTGGCCAGGCCACGTTGGTCGAGGCCGGTGGCCACGAGGCCCATCAGGGTAAAGATCAGGTCACCGGTGCCGCGTAGCTGCAGGTGCGGGTCGATCAGGGTCAGCACCAGCAGGAACCGCCACACGATGTCCAGGGCGGACGAGGCCGCGCCGAACGGGCCGGGATGTGCCAGCGCGGGCTTCACCGAGCGCAATACCCGCACGGACAGCCAGATGAAGGCCGCCAGCAGCGGGATTCCGCCCACCCAGAGGAAGTACAGCACGCCGGATTCCAGGTAGATGACCTCGCGCCAGCGCTCCGGGGCCTGCAGTACCTCGTTGGGCGAGACCCCGATCAATGTGGTCAGCCAGTTGAAGTGCGGCAGGTACATGTAGCGCAGGTTGTCCAGGCGGCCCTGCTCCGGCTCGGGCAGGAACGAGCCGTTCTCGCCGATGCCGCTGAGCCGGCCGATGAACGCCGGCGCCCCGATCGCCAGGGCGACCAGCGCCAGCGGGGCGAACCGCCTGGCTTGTCGGCGCAGGTCGGGGAACCGCCAGGCGAGTAGCGTGAACGCGACCGCCGTGGCGATCCAGGTGGAGAACTGCCCGGCGGCGAACACCCCGGTGCCCAGCAGGACGGCCAGCACCAACCGCTCTCGGCGTCCGAGCAGGCCGCGCGCGCCACAGCACATCACCAGGACCAGGCTGATGATGATCACGTCGCCGGCGGCGATCGGGGAGCCGAGGGTGGCGCTGCCCCGCTCGCTGAGATCCTGGGAGTTTGCCGCGTTCGCGCCGGTGTTCCAGAAGGTGTCCAGCAGCGCGAGCGCCGGCCCGAACTTGAGCGTCTGCAGCACCGCGATGAGCGCCACGGCCGCACCCGGCCAGACGATGAACCGGATGGTGCGCATGATCCGCTGCTCGGTGGTGATCGTGTACCGGACCAGGAAGTAGATCCCGACCAGCTTGGCCATCGGCAGGATGCCGGCCCACTCCGCCGAGTTCGGGACCATTCCGCGCAGGCTCACTGACGCGATCGGCCACACGGTGGAAGCCAGCAGGAACACCGCCAGCGGCACGTCGATCAGCGGGTAGAACCGGGGACGGATCTCGTCGCCGCGCACCGCGCGCAGGTAGGCCCCGAGCACCGCGCCGGCCACCACCACGGCCAGCAGGCCCTCGTTCGGCCGAACCAGCGGCAGCAGGGTGTCCCGGTCGATGCCGGCGATGATCGGCAGGGTGATCAGGTAGGCGTAGGTGGCGAACACCGGGTACAGCGCCGAGGTGACCAGCAGCACAACGGCGAACGCACCGCCGACGAAGCCGTACGCGGCGGTCGGCCCGAACGCGGCGGCGAGCAGCGCGGCGGCCACGGTGGCCATCACCGCCATCGCGATGATGCCGGTGGTGCCCCTGTCCCGTCCGGTCCCGGTGGGGCGGGGGTCCAACCCGGCCGGGCCGTCGGTGCGGATCAGCTCTTGACTCATCGCCGCTGACTCCGCCGCGGGTCGACGACAGGATCAGCGCCGACAGTAAGCGGCTGTGGGGGCGACAAATGCACTCGACAACGCTACTGACCGGTTGCTGGTATCCCTCTCAGTTTGATCGTCCACGACGGTCCCGGCCAGTGACGAAGCCGTCCGACTAAACTCCGGGGGCGCATCCCCGGGAGGCCGGGCAACAGCCGGCCTACCAGCCCCGCAAGCCGGTGGGGCACGATCGTCGTAGGGAATGGCACCGGCGGAGGGTGCCGCGCAACGGGTCGGGCGTGGATGGAGTCGACGTGAACAACCAGCGCGATCCTCGACAGGAGGGCCGTGCGACCCCCGGCTGGCAGCGCTGGACAGGCCAGGCGGCGGACGCCGCGCAACGGGCAATGCACCGATTTGGCATGCCCGGAGCTCGTCGCGCAGCTGTCCCGACCCCGGCGCCCGAGCCGGACAACGGTCCCCGTCTGGAGCCCGAGTTGCTCACCCACGGGCCCGCCCCCGCACCCGGCACCACAGCGCCACCTGCCGCCCCCTCGCCCGGCGCGACACCACCACTCAACGCCGCACCGCCCGGCGCCACACCCCCACCTGCCGCACCCCCGCCCGGCGCCACTCCCCCTGCCGCGGGACCTCGCCCAACCGGCGCGCGGCCGCCGAACCTGTGGAACGCGCGCACCCGCATACTGCGCAACCCGATGCTGGCCAACCCCACCGCCGCGCCTCCCACCGCAGCCGGTCCCCCCGGCCAGCCACCCCCGCGCCGGTGGCATTGGCCCGGCAGGGGCGGTCCGGGCGGCGGGCCCCGAACCGGCAGGGCCAGGCGACTGCGCCGGATAGGGCTGGTCGGGCTGGGTGTGGTGCTGCTCGGACCGATCGTGGCGTTCGCCATCGGTTGGCTGATTTTTCCCACGCCGACTCCGGACGACCTGTCCACCAGCCAGGTGGCCACGATCAGCTTCGCGGACGGTTCTCCGCTGGCCACCATCCGGCCGGAGGGCGCGCAGAACCGGGTCAAGGTCGGCCTCGCCCAGATCCCCGAGCCGGTGCGGTACGCGATGCTCTCCGCCGAGGACCGCTCGTTCTACTCCAACCCGGGCTTCGATATCGGCGGGATCGGTCGGGCGGCGTGGCGCCAGCTGACCGGCGGCGTGGGTGGCGGTTCGACCATCACCCAGCAGTACGTGAAGATCACCACCGGGCAGGACCAGCACTCCCTGTGGCGCAAGTTCCGCGAGGTGATCGCCGCCGCGAAGATCTCCAAGGAGTACTCCAAGGACCAGATCCTGGAGGACTACCTGAACACCATCTACCTGGGCCGGGGTGCCTACGGGATCCAGGCCGCCGCCAAGGCGTACTTCGGGGTCAGCTCCGACCAGCTCACCGTCGCCCAGGGCGCGCTGCTCGCCGGGCTCATCCAGTCGCCGTCCCGGTGGGATCCGGCGACCGACCCGGCCAAGGCCGCCCAACGGTGGAACTACGTGTTGGACGGCATGGTCGCTGAGCACTGGTTGAGCCCGGTCGAGCGGGCCGCCGCCCAGTTCCCCACCACCATCGCGCCGAGGCCGCCCGGTGGCGGCGTGCCGAGCAACCACCTCGGGCACATCTACACCCAGGTCAAGGCGGAGCTGGAGGCCGACGGGATCAGTGAGCAGGAGCTCAACCAGGAGGGCCTGAAGATCACCAGCACGATCGACCCGGTGCTGCAGAACCGAGCGGCGGAGATCGCCGGGAAGATTCTCAAGCCCCTGCCGGCGAACCTGCGCGCCGCGCTGGTCTCGATCGACCCGCGCACCGGCGGGATCCTGGCCTACTACGGCGGGGACAACGGTGTCGGGCTGGACTACGCTCAGGTGCTCAAGCAGCCCGGCTCCTCGTTCAAGCCGTTCGTGATGGCCGCCGCCCTGCAGCGCAACCCCCCGGTCGGCCTGGGAACCCGGTATGACGGCTCCTCGCCGCAGACCATTGCCGGCCAGACGGTGGCCAACTCGGACGGGGACAGCTGCGGCAGCTGCGACCTCAAGACGGCTATGACGAGGTCCATCAACACGATCTTCTACCAGCTCGCCGTGCAGGTCGGACCGGCCGCGGTGGCCCAGGCGGCGCACCAGGCCGGGATCCCGGAAGGACTGCTGGCCAATCCCTCCGCCGGCATTGCACTGGGCGACAAGGAGGTGCACCCCGGGGACATGGCCTCGGCGTACGGCACCTTCGCCGCCGAGGGCATGTACCACGCGCCACACCTGATCAGCAGGGTGGAAACCGCGGACGGGCGGGTGCTCTTCGGCGGCGGCAACAACCTGGGCGAACAACGGATGGACCCCCAGGTCGCGCGCAACGTCACCGAGTCGATGGTCAACGTAGCCAGCTCCTCGCTCATCCCGCTGTCCGGGGGGCGCCCGGTGGCCACCAAGACCGGCACCACGCAGAGCCGGATCCCGGGCCAGAACAACGATGCCTGGACGGTCGGGTACACGCCGTCCATTTCCACCGCGGTGTGGGTGGGCACCAACGACAACTCGCCGATCAAGACCTCGTATGGCAGCCCGATCTACGGCCGGATGGTGCCCGGCTCGATCTGGGAGCAGTTCATGAACACCGCCCTGCGCAACCAACCGGCGCAGCAGTTCAGCAAGTTCGTCCCGCTCGGCAAGGCACCGAGCAACCCGAGCGAGGACAACTGCAGCAACAGCAACGGCAACGGCGATAACAGCGACAACTCAGACAACTCAGACAACTCAGACAACTCAGATAACAGCGACAGCAACAACAGCGCCAACTGCGACAGCTCCGACAAGCACAAGCGTCACCACAACTCGGACAACAGCGACAACTCCGACAACAGCGACAACTCGGACAACTCCGACAACAGCGACGGCAACTGACCGCACGCCCCGACAGCGCGCTCCGCGCACGCACCTGCCCGCGAGTCCGCGCACGCACCTGCCCGCGAGTCCGCGCACGCACCTGCCCGCGAGTCGGCGCACAGCACACTGAGTCGGCGCCCGCAGCACTCCGACCTGGAACCGCTCAATCCGCGACGGCGACCCGCACGCCGTCCCGCTCCCAGGCGTCGAGCTCCTCGACCGGCGTGTGCGGGTCGGTGACCAGCACGTCGTAGTCGCGGGCGTGGGCGAAGATGAACGGCGCGGTGCGGCCGAACTTGGTGTGATCGGCGAGCAGCACGTGGTGGGCCGCCGCCTCGAGCATCGCCTGCTTCACGTGGGCCGAGTCTCGAGTCGGGTGGTACAGCGTGCCCGCGGTGATGGCCGGCGCCGACCCGAAGTAGTAGGCCGCGTGGACGCACCTCAGTGCCTGGTAGACCTCGTGGCCGAAGACCGCGTCGAAATCGGCGGCGTACCGGCCGCCCAGCACGATCACCGCCACGTTCGCCTCCGCGCCCGCGACCCGCGCCAACTGCAGGAAGTTGGTGATCACGGTGACCGGGGTCCGATCGGCGAGCTTGGCCACCAGCGGCAAGCAGGAGGTGGAGTCGTCCATCAGGATGGTCGAGCCGGGCGGGACGAGCTCGGCGGCGACCGCGGCGATCGCGTCCTTCTCGGCCAGGTTGGCTCGGCGACGGAACTGGATGCCCAGCTCGGCGTCCATCGGGTGCAGCGCGGCGGCCCGCCCGCGTAGCTTGCGCAGCAGGCTGCGGCTGGCCAGTACATCCAGGTCGCGGTGCACGGTCATCAGGCTGACGCCGAGCTCGTCGGCCAGCTCCGCGATGGACACCTCCCCCGACGCGCCGACCCGTTCCATGATGCGGTCCCGGCGCGCCGCCACCACCGCGTCCGGGGGACGGGCCCGCCCGGTCATTCCCCGGTCACCGCTCCCAGGGTGAGACCGGTGACCAGCCACCGCCGGACCGCCAGGCCGGCGAGCATCATCGGCACCACCACGAACACGCCGATCGCGCAGAGCTGGCCCCAGTCGATACCGGTCTGGGTGACCAGTTGGCTGGCCGCCATCGGCAACGTCTGCGAGCTCGGCCCGCTGAACACCAGCGCGAAAGCGTAGTCGTTCCAGGCGAACACCAGGCACAGCACGAAGGTGGTGACCAGGCCGGAGCGGGTCAGCGGCAGCACCACATGCCAGTAGGCCTGCCACCGGGTGGCGCCCTCGACCAGCGCGGACTCCTCCAGGGACGGCGGCACATCGGCGAAGAACGCGCTCATCAGCCAGATCGCGAAGGGCAGGTCGAAGGTGAGGTAGGCCAGGATCAACCCGGGTACGGAGTCGATCAGGCCGAGCCCCCGGAAGATCAGGAACAGCGGCAGCACGACCGCCGCGATCGGCGCCATCCGGGTCGAGATGATCCAGAAGGACAGGTGCTTCTTGCCCCGCATCCGGGTGTGCGCCAGGCCGTAGCCGGCGAGCGCGCCGAGCACCACCGCGAGGATCGCGGAGATCCCGGCGGCGAGCACGCTGTGCAGCAGGTACGGCGCCAGATTGTTCGCGCCGGTGAACAGGCCGACGTAGTTCTCCAGGGTGGGCGTGAAGAACACCGTCGGGGTCGCCGCGGTGACGTCGGTCTTCGACTTGAACGAGGACAGCAGCATCCACGCCAGCGGAACCAGCGTCCAGAGCAGCCCGATGCCCAGTACCACTCTGGTCAGCAGGCGGGATCGGGAGCTGCCCCGGTCCATCGGATTGGCCTTGGCCAGCGCGCTGGGCCGGCCCGTGCCGGCGCCGGGCGACTGCTCGGTCGCGGACGTCTGCCCGGCCGCGGTGTTGGTCGTCGGGGTGCTGGTCATCGAGCCAGTCCCTTCTGGTCGAGCAGCCGCACGAAGGCCCGCGCGATCACGATCGACACGGCCAGCATGAGCAGCCCGATGGTGGCCGCGTAGCCGAGGTCGAAGAACCGGAACGCGACCTCGTAGAGCCGCACCGGGACGATCTTGGTGGCGTCCGCCGGGCCACCGTTGGTGGTGACCCAGATGATGTCGAAGTACCGGATCGCGTCCATCGAGCGGATCAGCAGCGCCACCAGCAGCACATTGGAGATGGACGGCAGCACCACGTACCGGAGCATCTGCCATCCGCTCGCGCCGTCCAGCGATGCGGCCTCCCGCACCGAGTCGGGCACCGCGGACAGCCCGGCCAGCGCGATCATGGTGATCAGCGGTGTCCACTCCCACACGTCCATCAGCACCACCGCGGCGAACGCGCTGCCCTGGGAGCCCAGCACATCGGTGTGGACGCCGAGATGGCGCAGCACCCACGCATAGAGGCCGAAGGTCGAGTCGGTGAGGAACCGGCCGAGCAGCCCGACGAACACCGGAGCCACGAACATCGGCAGCAGCATCAGGCTCAGCACGGTGGTGCGCCCGCGCAACAGCCGCCACAGGCACAGCGCGAAGACCAGGCCGAGCCCCATCTCCAGGCCCACGGTGAGCACGAAGTAGCCGAACGAGCGGACCCAGGCCATGCCGACGTCGGGGTCGGTGAACACCCTGGCCCAGTTGACCAGCCCGGCGAAGTCGAACCGGACTCCGCCCAGCAGGTGCACGTGGGACAGGCTCATCACCACGATGAACACGAATGGCAGCAGGGACAGCGGCGCGAGCAGCAGGATGCCGGGGGCCATCAGCCGGCCCTCGAACCTGAGCAACCGCCGCCGTGGCGGCGCGGCGCTGGACCGGACCGGAGCGCTGGTAGTGGTAGTCATGACGAGGCCACCCATCCCCTGGCGACGATCCGGTTGATCTGCTCGGTGGTAGCCCGCATCGCCTCATCCGGCGTCGAGTCGCCGAGCAGCATGCGGGACAGCTGGGTGAAGATCGCGGTATCGCACTCGTTCCACATCGGGATCTTGGGGCGCAGCCCGATGTTCTGGGGTTCCCACGCCTTGCTCACCGCGGGTGCGGTGAGGATGTTCGGCATCGATGAGGGCCGGTGCTCGGCGGCGACCACCTCCGGCATCTGGTAAACCGACGTGCGGGTGGGCGTGCCGCCACCGGCCTTGCTCTTGAGGTTGGCCAGCTCGATCTCCGGCGAGGTCGCCCACACCGCGAACAACCAGGCGGCGCGGCGCTCGTCGGCGCTGGTGCTCGCGCTGATGCCCAGGCCGGTGCCGCCGTACATGTTCGCCGAGCGCACCGGCCCCCTGGGCAACGGCGCGTAGTCCACCTTGCCGGGCAGCTTCGACTCGTTGCTTGCGGCGTACTCGTGCCAGTTGGGGCACATGGCCACCTGGCCGGCCGCGAACGCGTTGCCGAGGCCGTCCCAGTCCCAGCTCAGTGAGGCCGGGTGGGCGATGGACAGCAGCCGGGAGTAGAAGTTGGCCGCCTCGATCGCCGCCGGACTGTCCAGCCGGCACGGGCCCGGGTCGACCGTGCCCAGGCCGCCCACCTGCCCGCCGTTGTCGAAGTAGTCCCCGCCGTAGGCCCACAGCACATTGGAGAAGTCGTTCATCAGCGAGTCGTGCTGTTTGGCCTGGTGGCCGGTGCCGTAGGGCACATCGTCGCGGGCGTTGTCGTTGAACCAGCGGGCGATCGCGTAGTACTGGTCCCAGGTGCTCGCATCGTTGGGCATCGGGTCGAAGCCGAGATCGTGGGACATCCGGTCGCGGTACTTCTCGAACAGGTCGCGGCGGTACTGCCAGATCAGCGTCGGGCAGTCGTAGGGCAGCGCGTAGATCGTGTCCGGGGAGACGAACTTGCCGGCCGCCTCGAGGTGGGTCGGGATGAAGTCGCCGACCCCGAGCGGGATCTGCGGCAGGGACGGGTCGGCCATCAGCTCCCGCAGATCCACCATCCCCTTCGCGTAGGGCGCCAGAACTTGGTACGGGTCGGCGTAGATGGCCTGGTAGGTGGAGCGGCCGGAGGCCAGGTCCAGGGCCACCTTCTGCACCAGTGCGGACAGCTCCAGCGTGACAATGTTGATGTTGATGCCGGTCAGTTCGGTGAACGGTGTGGTGTTCGCGGCGATGGCGGCGGTCGGCGCGGTGTTCTCCGAGATGAAGTTCAGCGTGGAGCCCTGGTACTGCCGCCACATCCCGAAGTCCGGATGCCGGGCGACGGTGGACGCGCGCGCGCCGCACCCGCCGAGCAGGCTGGACGCGGCCAATGCGGCGGCGCCGCCGGCCACGCCGGTCAGCAGCCGACGACGGCTGAGGCCACTCTCCGGACGCGGCGTGCTCATCGGACCTCCGGGAACCTCGCTGGTCACGGCAGACATACCAATATTCGTGAGATGATACGTCGAAATCTCCCACCAAACATCACACCGCACCGGCAACCTGCTAGTAGCCCGGCGGCCGCGATGTCGAGCGGCAACGCAGTCCGGTTCGTTCCCAAGGCGTCAAAACCGGGGCTGGCTTGCCATTCGGCGCCAGGAGGCCGCGGACCCTCCTAGGCCGGTAGCTGCAGGATGGCGGCGTCCACCGCGTAGATCGCGTCGGCGAGGCCTGGCTGCTCGCGCAGGTGCGGCGTGCGGGCCAGGTCGTTGACCACGTTCAGCGCGGCCTGCACCAGGACCCGGGCTGGGCCGGCGGCCAACGCGGGGTGCGCCTGGCGCACCAGCCGCACCCACTCGGCCACGTAGTTCCGCTGCGCCTGGCGCACCCGCCGCCACTCGTCCGGCAGGAGGTCGACCTCGATGATGAGCAACTCCACCAGGCAGCTGTTCACCAGCGCGAAGCCGATGTAGGAGCGCAGCAGCGCGGCCAGGGCGTCCGCCGGCTCCCCGGCGGTGGACAGCGTCCGCCGCAGGTCCGCACGCAGCCGGCCGCCGCCCCGCTCCAGCACCGCGATCATCAGCTGCGACTTGCTGGCGAAGTGGTGGTAGATGCTCGGACCGGTGATCCCGACCGCCGCGCCGATCTCCTCGATGCCGACGCCCCGGTAACCGTGCTCGGCGAACAGCCGGGTTGCCTCGCGAACCAGCAACTCCCGCCGGGATCCCTCGGCGGCGTCGTCCACCGCCGCGGGCGGCATCGGGAACGCCGGGCCGGGCGACGGCAGAGGGGCGGCCAGGATCCTGGTCACCATGCTCTCCAGCAGCTCGTCGTACTCCGGCCGGGGCAAGCGCACCTGCTGGAAGGAGACGCTCACCAGCGCGGCCAGCACAGCCCAGGACAGCACCTGCGCGCGCCCGGGGTCGAGGTCGGCGCGGTGCGCCCGGACCAGTCCGGTGAACAGCTCGGCAACCGAGCGCAGCTCGTGGCGCAGCCGTTCTCCCTCGGCGGGCGGCAGGTGCCGAGCCTCGCGCTGCCAGAGCACGCCCAGCTCACGGTGGTCGAGCACGGCCGAGGCGAACTCCCGCGCGGCCAACGCCCGGTCCTTGCCGGTCGCGCCCAGCAGCGCTACCCGCGGAGTGGAACGCGGCCAACACCACCTCGCTGAGCAGCTCCTGCTTGCCGCGGAAGTGCCGGTAGAGCGCGGACGGACCGATCGCCACCGCCTCGGCGATCTCGCCCATCGAGACGTTCGGATAGCCACGCCGGTAGAACAGCTCGGCGGCCGCCGCCAGGATCAGCTGCCGACGGTTCAGCGGCCGGGTCCCCCGGGGCGGTGCCTGCACCGCTGATCTGCGCGGTTGCCCGGCCATCACCGTCCCCGACCTCATTTTCGGATCAGTTGACCTGCTTGCCTTCACTGCCCCAATACGCCTTGCGCAGCTCTCGTTTGAGGATCTTGCCCGCGCCGGACATCGGCAGCTCGGTGGCGAACTCCACGCTGCGCGGCACCTTGTACCCGGCGATGTGCTCGCGGCAGAACTCGCGCAGCTCCTGCTCGCCGACCTGCCGCTCGGACGCGGGCACCACGACCGCGTGCACCCGCTCGCCCCACCGCTCGTCCGGCACCCCGATCACCGCGCAGGCGGCCACATCGGGGTGCTTGGCCAGCGCGTTCTCCACCTCGGCGGAATATACGTTCTCGCCCCCGCTGACGATCATGTCCTTGATCCGGTCCACCACGAACAGGTAGCCGCGTTCGTCGAGGTAGCCGCCATCGCCGGTGTGCATCCAGCCGCCGCGCAGCGCCGCCGTCGTCTCCTCCGGGCGGTTCCAGTAACCGAGCATCACGTGGTCGCCGCGCACCAGCACCTCGCCGACCGTGCCGAGCGGCACCTCGTCGTCGTTCTCGTCGGCGATGCGCACCTCCGCATGCGGCGCGGCCCGCCCCGCCGAGCGGCGCAGCGCCTCGACCTCGTGGTCCTCCGGCCGCAGCAGGGTGGCCACCGGGGCCAGCTCGGTCATCCCGTAGGCCTGGGTGAAGCCGGCGCCGGGGAACGTTTTGGCGGCACGCCGCAGTACCGCCTCGGAGATCGGCGACGCCCCGTACAGCAGATGCCGCACGCTGGACAGGTCGTGGTCGCCGACGCTCGGGTCGTCGACCAGCATCTGCACCATGGTGGGCACCAGCAGCATGTCGGTGACCCGGTGGCGGGAGACAGCGTCGAGCACCCCGGCCGGAGTGAACATCGGCACGAACACGTGCGTGGCGCCGCTCAGCTGCCCGGCGGTCCAGCAGGCCCCGTCGGCCAGGTGGAACATCGGCGCGGCATGCAGCAGCCGCCCGTGCGGGGTGATGAAGTCGCCGGTGGCGAGGCTGCCCAGCGCCGAGGTCAGCAGGTTGTTGTGGCTGAGCATCACGCCCTTGGGCATGCCTGTGGTGCCGCCGGTGTAGTAGATGCCGAGCAGCGCAGCGCCACCCCGCCGGGCATCCGCCACCGGCGCGGAGCCGGCGATCAGCTCCTCGTAGCCGAGCATCCCCTCCGGCACCGGGGTGTCGCCAATGAAGATCACCGTGGCCAGCTCAGGGTGGGCGGCGCGCAGGGCCGGCAGCATCGGCGCGAACAGGTCGTCAACCAGCAGGACACGGGTCTGTGACTCGGCCAGCGAGAAGCTGATCTCCGCCGGGCTCCATCGGATGTTGACCGGGTTGAGCACCGCGTCCGCCCAGGGCACGGCCAGCAGGTACTCGTGATACCGGTCGGAGTTCAGCGCAAGAATGCCGACCCGGTCGCCCTCGGCCACCCCCAGTGCGCGCAGCGCGCCGGCGAACCGGGCGACCCGCTCGGCGCACTGCGCGACGGTGCGGGTGCGCTCGCCGAACACCGAGATGGGCCGGTCCGGGCCCTGCTGCAGGGCGCGGTGCAGGGTCTGAGTGAGGTACATCAGGCGTAGCCGCCGCCACAGATCACCGTCTGGGCGCTGATGTAGTCCGACTCCGGGAGGCAGAACAGGTACACCGCGCCGGCGGCCTCGGCTGGCGTGCCGCCCCGGCCGAGCGGGATCATCCGCTCCATGGCCGACAGCAGATCCGGGTTGACCCCGACCTTGATCTCCCGGCCCTGCACGTCGATGGTGCCGTCGCCGCCGGCCGGGGTCTCGGTCAGCCGGGTCTTGATCAGACCGAACGCGACGGTGTTCACCGTGACGTTGTAGCGGCCCCACTCCTTGGCCAGCGCCTTGGTCAACCCGGTGACGCCGGCCTTCGCGGCCGCGTAGTTGGCTTGCCCGGCGTTGCCGCCGAGCCCGGCGATCGAGGAGATGTTGACCACCTTGCGGCAGGGCACCGGCTCGCCCGCCGCCCGCGCCTGCTTCGCCGCCGAGGAGATCACCGGCTGGGCCGCACGCAGGATCCGGAACGGCGCCTTGAGGTGGACGTCCAGGATGGCGTCCCACTGCTCGTCGGTCATCTTCTGGATCACATTGTCCCAGGTGTAGCCGGCGTTGTTGATGATGATGTCCAGGCCGCCGAAGCTGTCCACCGCGGTGGCCACGAACCGCTCGGCGAAGTCCGCGTCGGTCACGCTGCCCACGCAGCTGACCGCTCTGCCCCCGGCCGCCTCGATGGCGGCGACCGTCTCCTTGGCCGGCTCGGCGTCCAGGTCGTTCACCACCACGCTGGCCCCCTCGCCGGCCAGCTTGACCGCGATCTCCCGGCCGATGCCGCGCCCGGAGCCGGAGACGATGGTGACCTTGCCATCCAGAGTGCCCATTGTTCGGTTTCCTTTCTGATGCACAGGTCAGGAGACGCCGACGGTGGCTTCCTCGGCCAGGGTGACGGTGCTGTCGGCGAGGGTAACGGCCACCGCCTCTAGCTCACCTTCTCGTACAGGGTGACCACGGCGGCCCCGCCCAGCCCGATGTTGTGCTGCAGGGCGATGTTCACCCCGTCGACCTGGCGCGCCCGCGCCTGCCCGCGCAGCTGCCAGACCAGCTCGGCGCACTGGGCCAGTCCGGTGGCGCCGAGCGGGTGTCCCTCGGAGAGCAGCCCGCCGGACGGGTTGGTGACCACCCGGCCGCCGTAGGTGTTGTCGCCGTCGTTGATGAACTTCTCCGCCGTGCCCTCCGGGGTGAGCCGCAGCGCCTCGTAGGTGAGCAGCTCGTTGGCGGTGAAGCAGTCGTGCAACTCGACAACTCGGATGTCCTCCGGGGCCACCCGGGCCCGTTCGTGGACCTGGTCGTGGTGATCACCGCCGCGGCCGCGCCGCAGGTGGGCGGGCAGCACTGCAGCCGGGTCAGCGGCCCGTCCCGGACGACGGATCCGCGCCTATCCGGCCAGGTACCCGCCGGAGGCGTCGACGTCGGCGCCAGCCACCGCGCTGGACTCCTCGGAGGCCAGCCACATCACCACGGCGGCAATTTCCTCGGGCCGGACGATGCGCTTGATCGGGTAGTCCTGGGCGATCTGTTCGTAGCTCACGCCGAAGGCGGCTGCCGCCCGACGGAGCATCGGCGTATCGACCGCCCCAGGAGCGAAGGCATTGATCCTGATCCGATCGGCCGCGTACTCGAGCGCCGCCACCTTGGTCAGTGAGGCCACCGCGTGCTTGCTCGAGTTGTACGGCGCGATCGTGGCGAAGCCGACCTCCGCGGAGATCGACGCGGTGTTGATGATGGTTCCGCCGCCCTGGGCCAGCATCCGAGGGATCTGGTACTTCATCCCGAGGAACACGCCACCTACGTTGGTCCGCCAGACCTCCTCCATGTCGGCCATCGACTGTTCGTGCAGCCGGGCCGACCTCGGGCTCTCGATCCCGGCGTTGTTGACCGCTATGTCCAGCCGCCCGTGGCGACTCACGCAGCCGTCGACCAGGTCCCGGACCTCGTTCTCGTTGCGCACGTCGGCCCGGACAAACGTGGCGTCCCCACCGGAGGACCGCATGCTCCCCTCGACGTGCCGCCCCAGCTCCAGACGGCGGCCGCAGAAGACCACCGTGGCGCCCTCGCCAGCCATGGCACGGGCGGTGGCCTCACCGATACCCGAGGTGGCGCCGGTGATCAGCACGACCTTGTCGGCGAATCGGCTACCGCGCCCCGCCGGTGGCTTGTTCTCGGCGGCGTTCACACCGGCCATCCCCGCGCCAGCCACCCCCGCGCCGGCGCCCAGTGCCGGCGGTCAGCCCGACGGCGCCGAACGCCAGCGCCCTGCGGCGCGAGTACCGCCCGGGCTGATCCTGCACGGTCATCGGTGTTCCCTTCGGTCAGCGCGGTCGATCTCGGCTGCTGGACAGCCGGCTGGGGTTGCAGCGCGGCCAATGGTTGCTCGATGGTGGCGCTCGCGACTCCAGGATCAGCGGCTCGGCCGGCTGAGTCCAAGACCTGCTCTGATAACCATTGGTAATGCAGGGCCCGCCGGGTCTGTGCTACCCCTCAGTCATGGATGTGCATCTGCGGGAGCTGCGCTACTTCGTCGCTGTCGCCGAGCACCTGCACTTCACCCTCGCGGCCGAGGCCCTCTACGTCAGTCAGCCCGCGCTGTCCAAACAGATCCGCGCGCTCGAGGCCCAGCTGCAGACGCCGCTGTTCACCCGGAATCGGCGCACCGTGCAACTGACCCCCGACGGAGAGGCGTTGCTTCCGCACGCCCGCTCGGTGCTCGCGGCCTGGGCGCGGGCCCAAACGGCATTCAGCACCGCGTCCGCACAGCGGCAGACCACGCTCGTCGTCGGCATCAGCACCGGTCTGGGCCGGGGGCTACTCCCCGCCGTCCGGGCCCGGCTCACCGAGTCCGCGCCGGCGGCACGACTTCACGTCCGCCAGATCGGCTGGGCGGACGCCACCGGAGGGCTTGCCGCCAAGGGTCAGGAGCGGACCGACGCCGCATTCGTCTGGCTGCCCGTCCCTGATCCGGAGTCCTATGAATGGGCAGAGGTGCTCACCGAACCCCGGGTGATCGCGTTGCCGGCCGCCCACCCGCTCGCCGACCGGGATGACCTGCACATCGCCGACGTGCTCGACGAGCCCTTTCTCGCACTCCCGGCCAGCAGCGGCATGCTGCGCGACTACTGGCTGGCCACCGAGGAACGGCGCGGAGCTCCGGTGCGTATCGGCGCCGAGGTCACCGGCGCCGAGGAAACCGTGGAGGCCCTCATCGCCGGGCTTGGCCTCTGCCTGCTGTCCGAGGGCAACGCGCCCCTCATCGCGCGCGACGGGGTCGCGATCCGGCCGATCAGCGGAGTCGGCCCCAGCCATCTGGCGCTGGCCTGGCGTCGCGGGGACAACCGCCCGCTGCTTGGTCAGCTGCGCGACGCCGTCACCTCGACCGTGACCGGCGAATCCGGCTAGCTCCCGAGTGCCTCAGGCGACAACCGCGCCGCCTCGTTCAAGATCACCCAGCAGATAGTGCTGCAGCACCGGGCCCAGCACCCTGGCCAGCGTCTCGCCGTCCATCGCCACCACCGGCGGGAGCTGGATGACGTAGCGGCATAGCGCCACGCCCAGAACCTGCGTGGCGACCATTCCGGCGCGCCTCCCCACGTCCGGACCATCGCCGGCGACCTCCCGAACGAGGCTCAGGACCTGGCGCTGGAAGACCTGCCGCAGGTGCTCGACCGCCGTCTGGTTGGTTCCGGCCGAGCGGAGCAGCATGATGATCAGATCATCCGACAGCTCACCTTCCCAGCGGGAGATCAGGTGCCGGGCGACCATGTCACCGATGCGATCGCTCGGCCACCGCGAGGCGCTGGGCAGCTGCAGGTCCACATCGACCGCGGCGGCGAACAAGCCCTCCTTGCTGCTGTAGTAACGCATCACCATCGACGGATCGATCCCGGCGGCCGCGGCCACCGCCCGAATCGTCGTCCCCTGATACCCCTTGTGCGCCAGCAGTTGACGCGCCGCAATAAGGATCGCGGACCGTGTTTGCTCGGAACGCGCGGTGAACGCCATGCCAACAAGTATAGGCCAACGCTATTGGTATCAACCCAGATAAACAATCACTACGAGCCCGCGGGTCTTTCCATAAAAAGACGCCGAGCAGCGATTATCGAGCTTTTCTCGCGAGATTGAGCGGCTTCACTCGGCCGGCCGGGTCACTGCGGCCATTTTCCCGATTCGAGCAGGCGCTGCAATGCCTCGGGGCTGCCCGGTGTCGGCTCACCCCGCCAGCTGCGGCTGACCTCTACGTATGCCCAGGGTGGATCCCCGCCCGGACGGAATTCCCGGCGGAACTGGCATTGAATGCCCCGGCCCGCCTCCGGACCCGCCAGCTGCACCACCTCGGGTGGCTGACCGGCCTCGTCGAGCTCGATCTCGACAGTCATCCAGTGCTCGCCGTCACGGTCGTAGAACCGGATCTCGCGCGCGTCCGCCACCGGCGTCTCCTCCACTGGGCGTCCGCCGAACGAACGGGCGAACCCGTCCGTTCGGCGGCGTACCTGCTAACCCGATGCCCCGCTCCACCGCCGACGTCCGCCGGGTACTTGAGGCAACGAGCGTGGCGCAGCGAGCTCAGACGATCTTGACGTGTTCCGCCTGGGGACCCTTCTGTCCTTGGGTGATGTCGAACTCGACACGCTGGTTTTCCTCCAGCGAGCGGTACCCGCCGCCGTCAATGGCCGAGTAATGGACGAAGACGTCCTTATCGCCGCCATCAGGCGTGATGAACCCGAATCCCTTCTCGCTGTTGAACCACTTCACAGTGCCTTGGGCCATGATCTGTCCTCTACCTGCCGAGATGCATGAGCGTTGTGTCGCGACGATCGTGTCAGCAGGTAACCAGGGCACGCAACCAACCCCACCCGGAAACCTCCCGTCGAGCAAAACCCCTTCACCCGGATTGGGTCCGCCGGACACCCCAGGAGCACCGCGCTGAAGGACCGGCCGCCGCCGCTGACCAGCGATATCGCGAGCCCAGGGGGCGTCAGCCGCCCGCGGTCGGGCGCGTCCTGGCCAGCAGAGCTGACCCGAGTGGGCGGCAGCCGCGGGAGAGAGCTTCGCCGTCGCAACATGGCTCGCGACTCCAGTAGGAACATGCTTCTGGTGGTCGGCGAACGAGCCGAACATGAGGGGATTCGGAATGACCGCGGCCTGAAAGGTGGACTGTAAGGTCAAGCCGGCGGCGGCTGACCGGAGTTTGCCGAAGCAGACGCCCGGCGATCTTGCCCGCGCTGTGGATCGCCTCCGGGCGCGCACCCGCTCAGAGACGGGGCTGGGTTCGTCGCGGTGGACGGGAAGTCAGCTCGCGGCGCTGAACCGCATCGTCGCCGGGCCGCCCATGACATCAAGTGATCTGGCCGCGGCGACTATGTGCGCCCACAGTCCATGGCCCCGACGTTGGCACCGCTCGAAGAGGCGGCCTGGTAACCCGGAGCAAGGACCCCAACGACGGCCGGCGCATATTGTTCAGCGCCACCCCGCTCGGCCACGAGGTGCTCCAAGACACCGTGGACGCTCGGGACAGTTGGCTGGCTCTTGCCATCGAGCATGGGCTCACCGCCGAGGAGAAGGCGTCCTGACCCAGGGTAATTCAGCTACTCGGCCATGTGACCGACTGCCAGATACGGTCCGCGCCGCCGCGATTCCAGGAAAATCGCGAGACAGCATCTCTAACGGCGGTTAATTGCTCAGCCGGTATTCGGCGTGCACAAGCTCGAGCAGTTCAGCGACCGACGTGTCCTTGGATGGTTTGTCGAACGTAATTTCGCCGTGCTGCAACAGATTGACCCGGTCACACACGTCCACGATCTGACTGTAGTTGTGCGCGATGAGGATGATTGCGATGTCTTGCCGTTGTTTGAGTTGGGCGAGCAGTCGCAGGATCAGACTGCCCTCTTTGGCTCCCATCGCGGCCAACGGCTCGTCCAGCAGCAATAGCTTTGCGTCGGAATGCACCGAGCGGGCTACCGCGATCGCCTGCCGCTGGCCGCCGGAAAGCTGGCCGACCTGGGCGCTCACCGAGGGGATGCTGATGCCGATGGAGTCCAGAGCCTCTCGTGCCCGACGCTTCATCTCCCGCCGGCGCAGGAACGGCAACGGCTGGTACACCAGCTCCTTGTTCAGGTGCAGGTTCAGGTAGACCGGTAGCTCGTTGATCATCGCGAGGTCCTGGAAAACGGTCTCGATGCCCAGCGACCGAGCATGGGTGACCGAGCGCAGCTGCACCTGCTCGCCCTCGAAGTGCAGCTGGCCGCTGTCCGGCTGGTGGAACCCGGTCAAGATCTTTATCAGGGTGGATTTCCCAGCCCCGTTGTCGCCGATCAGGCCCAAGATCTCGCCCCGGCGCACCGACAGATTGACGTCTCGCAGCGCGCTCACCGGCCCGAACCGTTTGCTGACGTGTTCCGCCCGGATGACCTCGCCGACCCCGTTCACCTCGGCGTTCATGATTGTCCCCGGGACGAGCCCAACCGGGTACGCAGCACGGACAGGTACACGTTCAGCAGCATCGCGATCAGGATCGCCATGCCGAGCACCACCGGGAACGCGCTGGCGTTGATCCCGGTCAGGTTGAACCCGTCGTAGACGATGCCGAGCAGCAGTGCGCCCAGGAACGCGCCGACCACGGTGCCCGAGCCGCCGAACAGCGCGGTGCCGCCGATCACCGCCGCCGCCACCGCGAAGAACATGGTGTTGAATCCCCCGTTGGTCGGATCGTAGGAGCCGACCCGGGTGCCCTGGAGAATGCCGGCGAACCCGGCGAGCGTGCTGCTCAAGGCAAAGTTGATCACCTTGATCCGATTGGTGCGGATCCCCGATTCGGCCGCGCCGATCGGGTTTCCCCCGGTGGCCTGGGTATAGATGCCGAACCTCGTGGTGGACAACAGAACCTGCATCGCCGCGACGATCAGCAGCGCCCAGACGAACTCTGTCCAGGGCCCCCGCCCGAACCAGGTGACCACCCAGCCGGTCGACGGCGCGCTGACCGGCGAGCCGCCGGAGATGACCAGGGACAACCCCTGCAGCAGGAAGGCCATGCCCAGCGTGGTGATGAACGCCGGCACGTTGAACACCGTGCGGATCAGCCCGTTCACCGTCCCGATGACCGCGCTGAGCACCAGCGCGGCGAGCAGCGCCACGAACAGCGGGGCACCGTTGTTGAAGAACACCATCAACAGGAACGGCGACAAGGTGAACACAAATCCGGCCGAGAGATCGATCTCGCCGCAGATCAGCAGCATCACCTGGCCGGCCGCGACGATCGCCCAGGGCGCCACATACTGCGCGATGGTGTGGTAGTTCTCCGCGCTGTTGAATCCCACGCTGGTGGTGAGGCTGAAATAGATGCCGGCCGCGACGGTGACCAGCAGAATGCTCAGTTCCTTGACCCGGACCGACCCTGCCAGCAGAGCCAGACCTGGCAGGGGCCGGTTTCCCCCCGCGTCCGGGCGCTTGGCTCCGGAAGGTCTGAGCGTGGGCGCACGGCGCCTCTTTTCCGTTTCCTGTCCCACTAGCGGGTCAGCGCGGTCGCGGGTGGCAGCGGCACCGACGGCGGCATCGGCACCAGGGCGGCGTTGGGCCCGCCCTCGAACTTGCTGTTGGCCGAGAGGTAAGGGCCGACGTTGTCTTTCGTGACGAAGGTCAGTCCGGTATCGGTCATGGGTGGTGTGACCAGCGTTCCGGACAGCCGGAACAGGTACATGTAGAGCACGGGCAGGAAGCCCTGCAGGTACGCGGACTGGTCGATGGTGAAGTCCAGCGCCCCGGAGCTCACTCCCTTGATGGTGTCAGCCAGCGTGTCGTACCCGCCGGCGCGCACCTTGCCCTGCAGGCTGCGGCTGGTGATCAGTTGCGCGATCGAGGCTGTGCTCCCGGCGTCCACCGCGTAGATCCCCTTCGCCCCGGGGTTTCCGGTGTAGGCGGCGGTGATCGCGTTGAGCTCCGCGGCCTGCTCAGCGCCTGTGTTGACCGATTTGACGGTCACCCCAGGGGCTGCCTGTTTGAGTGCGTCGGTGATCCCGTCCAGGCGTGGCTGCACGTTGTTCCCGCCGGGCTGGGAGATGCCGACCAGGATGTCGCCGGAGGTGATGTCCTTGGCGATCCGCTGCCCCATCAGGAAGCCCGACCGGTACAGATCCTGGCCCACGTAGGTGAGTGTGTAGTTGTTCGCCGCCGTGGCGTTGTAGGCGATGACCGGGATGCCCTTGGCCAACGCCCGCCTGGTCGGATCCACGAAGGCGTTGTCGTCGGTGAGCGCAATGGCGATGCCGTCAGCGTTGCTCGTGATAGCTGTGTCGAAGGCGCTGGCCATCTCCGACACGTTGCCGCCCTGCGAGCCGGTCCATTGCGGCTCGGGCAGGCCGAGCAGCGCCGCGGCGTCGGCGAGCCCCGACCTGGTGGGCACAAAAAACGAGTTCGTGGTCACGTGGTTGACGAACACGAACCGCCAAGGCGGGGTACTGGGAAAAGTCCCGGCGCCCTTCGCGGCCGAGTTGCTCTGGGCGCCGGCACAGGCCGCCAGGAGCGTGCTCGCGGCGACCGCGCCGCCGCCCGCTCCGACGAACTTCAGGGCTGATCTACGAGACACGCTGCTGGTTCGGTTCGTCATCGTTGCTCACGCATCCATTTCAGCGGGAACTTCATCGGTCCTGGCTCGGTGTGCGCGCCTGAATCATTGGATGATTCGCTGATACCGTCAAGAGCCCGCTGGGACAGCCCAGGCCAGTTTGACTTTATGGACCAATCATTCAATGATTCGTCGGTGCCCCCGACGCGGCCCGGCCCCCTGGGTCAGCACCGGACGATTCACGGACGAGTCGTCGAGTTGCTGGGCCGGCGCATCGTGTCCGGCGAGTTCCAGGACGGCAGCCAGTTGCCCAACGAGACGGAGCTCGCCGCGCAGCTGGAGGTCAGCAGGGGCGGCATCCGCGAGGCGGTGAAAGCCTTGGCCGCCAAGGGGCTGGTGGAGCCGAGGCCGCGGCTCGGTACCCGGGTACTACCCCGGGACAGCTGGAACCTGATGGACCGCGAGGTGATCGGCTGGCATGGGGAGAGTGCGGCTCCCGGGTTTCTCCACGACTTGCTCGAGCTGCGACTCATGGTCGAACCGCACGCGGCTCGCCTCGCCGCCGAACGGGCCACTCCCGCCGAGGTGACCGCGCTGGAAGCCGCCTACGAGGGAATGGCCGAACATGCGCCGCGGCTGCCCCCAGCCAAGGACGCGTTCGTCCAGGCAGACCTGACCTTCCATCTGACCCTGTTGCGCGCCACCGATAACCAGCTGATCGAACAGCTCGGCAGGCTACTCGAGACCAGCCTGCAGCACGGCCTGGAAGCCAGCTCCCAGGCACCGGGCGGCGTGGCGGCCACCCTCCCCCTCCACCATGCCGTGCTGATGGCGGTCCGGGCCCACCGACCGGTCGCCGCGCACCGCGCGATGCGGCGGCTGATCGAGACGACGTCCACAGCGGTCGAGCGCATGATCGAGCCGCACTAAGCTCCGAGCCGCTGCCCCGAAATGTCTGCCCAGCAGCCCGGTGCCGCCAGCCACGGTCCCACCCGCATCAGTGCACCCGTGCCGGCGCGTCGGCGCTGACGCGCAGTCGGACAACCGGAAGCAAGAGAGCGCCCGAAGCGATGACGAGCAGTCCCAGCACCACCACATTCAGCACCCTGTCGAGAGGGTTGTACATGTGGAGATGCTGCGTGTGATAAATCAGGTGGGGGATGTTGAAGGTCAGCCATACCAACCCGGTATTGCGCGCGACCGTGTCACTCCGCGCGCTGCGCAGGGCGATCAGGCTCAGCACGGCGAGT
>DASWST010000016.1:0-23184 GCA_036402515.1 Pseudonocardia sp. | reverse complement strand
GCCGGGTACGTCGGCGAGGACGTCGAGAACATCCTGCTCAAGCTCATCCAGGCGGCGGACTACGACGTCAAGCGGGCCGAGACCGGGATCATCTACATCGACGAGGTCGACAAGATCGCCCGCAAGTCGGAGAACCCGTCGATCACGCGCGACGTCTCCGGCGAGGGTGTCCAGCAGGCGCTGCTGAAGATCCTCGAGGGCACCACCGCCTCGGTGCCGCCGCAGGGCGGCCGGAAGCACCCGCACCAGGAGTTCATCCAGATCGACACGACGAACGTGCTGTTCATCGTGGCCGGCGCATTCGCCGGACTGGAGAGGATCATCGGCGACCGCGCGGGCAAGCGGGGCGTCGGCTTCGGCTCGGAGATCCGGTCGAAGAAGGACCTGAATTCGAGTGAGAACTTCGGCGACGTGATGCCCGAGGATCTGATCAAATTCGGGCTGATCCCGGAGTTCATCGGCCGGCTGCCCATCGTGGCCTCCGTGACCAGCCTGGACAAAGAGGCTCTGGTAAAGATCCTGAGCGAGCCGCGCAACGCCCTGGTCAAGCAGTACCGCAAGCTGTTCGAGATGGACGGCGTGGAGCTGGAGTTCTCGGCGGATGCCCTGGACGCGGTGGCCGACCAGGCCATCCTGCGTGGCACCGGGGCCCGTGGGCTGCGCGCCATCATGGAAGAGGTCCTGCAGCCGGTGATGTACGACATCCCCAGCCGGGACGACGTGGCGAAGGTGCTGGTGACCGGGAAGACCGTCCGGGAGAACGTGAACCCGACGATCGTGCCGCGTCAGCCCGCCCGCCGGGAGCGCCGGGAGCGCTCGGCCTGATCCGTATCTGGTCTTCGGCTGATCCGCGGCTGAATTCCGGCTGACCCCTGAGCGTGGCCGCGCCGCGTCCGGTACCTTATTCTTACCACTGCATGACTATGCAGTCGTTGGATGAGGGAGGGGCGCGGCGCATGCCATCTGCGGGTCCGTTGGGGTTCCTGGGTTGGACCACGGCGCTGGGCATCAAGGACGACTCGCCCGACTTCACCGCCGTCCTGTCCACCGTTCCGGCCGCGGTCTCGGCGGTGTTCACCCGATCCCGGTTCGCCGGCCCGAGCGTGCTGCTCAGCCGGGACGCGGCGGCGAAGGGCACCGCGCGCGGCGTGGTGGTGATCTCCCGCAACGCGAACGTGGCGACCGGCGAACAGGGCCTGGCGAACGCCCGTGAGGTCCGCGAGCTGGTGGCCGGCCGGGCCGGGGTGCCCGCCGACGAGCTGCTCATCGCCTCCACCGGGGTGATCGGCCGGCAGTACCCGATGGACCGGGTGCGCACCGGGCTGGCCGACCTGCCCCAGCCGTTGCCGGACGCCGACCTGGCCGCGTCGGCCGCCGCGATCATGACCACCGACACGGTGGCCAAGCACGTGACGCTGCCCTGCGGCGAGGCCACCGTGACCGGCATCGCCAAGGGTGTCGGCATGATCGAGCCGAACATGGCCACCCTGCTGACCTTCTTCTTCACCGACGCCGAGCTGGACCAGCCCGCGCTGGACCGCATCTTCCGCCGCGTGGTGGACCGCAGCTTCAACGCGCTGAGCATCGACACCGACACCTCCACCAGCGACTCCGCGGCGGTGTTCGCCAACGGACTGGCCGGCCCGGTGGACGAGAGCCAGTTCGAGGAGGTGCTCTACCAGGTGGCGCTCACGCTGGTCCGGGCGATCGCGGCGGACGGCGAGGGAGCCAGCAAGCTCATCGAGGTACGGGTGCGCGGCGCGCGCGACGACGCACAGGCCAAGCGGGTGGGCAAGGCGATCGTGAACTCGCCGCTGGTCAAGACCGCGGTGCACGGCGCCGACCCGAACTGGGGCCGGGTGGCCATGGCGGTGGGCAAGTGCGAGGACGAGCTGGACATCGACCCGGAGAAGGTGGTCATCCGGTTCGGCGAGGTGGAGACCTACCCGGCGCCGTCCACCGACGAGGTGCTCGCGGCGGCCACCGAGCAGATGCGCGGCGACGAGGTGGTCATCACCGTCGACCTGGGCATCGCCGGCGGTACCTTCACCGTCTACGGCTGCGACCTCACCGACCGCTACATCCGCATCAACGCCGACTACACCACCTGACCCGCCACGTTTCCCCAGCTCAAGACCCGTGAGTGCTTAGCGTTGCTATAGCAACGCTAACCACTCACGGGCTACTAACACTCAATGCGCTCGGCGTTGGCGTAGACATTGCCGGACTCGCCGCGCAGGAAGCCGACCAGGGTGACGCCGGCCTCCTCGGCCAGGTCCACCGCCAGCGAGGACGGGGCGGACACGGCGGCCAGCACCGGGACGCCGGCCATCACCGCCTTCTGGGTGAGCTCGAAGGAGGTCCGGCCGGACACCATGAGCACGCAGCCGGCCGCCGGGATGAGCCCCTGCAGCAGCGCCCAGCCCAGTACCTTGTCCACCGCGTTGTGCCGGCCCACGTCCTCGCGCACCACCAGCAGCGAGCCGTCGGCCCGGAACAGGCCGGCGGCGTGCAGTCCGCCGGTGCTGTCGAACACCCGCTGCGCGGTCCGCAGCTTGTCCGGCAGCGTGGTGAGCACCTGGAAGGGGATCCGCACCGGGTCGCCGGCCGGGGAGAACCGGGTCTTCAGCCGCACCGCGTCCAGCGATGCCTTGCCACATACTCCGCAGGACGACGTGGTGTAAAAATTGCGCTCCACCCCCGGGTCCGGCGGTGGCACGCCCGGCCCGAGGGCCACGTCCAGCACGTTGTAGGTGTTTTTGCCCTCGTCGTCCACCGAGTCGCAGTACCTGGCGCTGGCCACATCGGGTACCTCGCCGATGACGCCCTCGGTGAGCAGGAACCCGTGCGCCAGCTCGACGTCGTGCCCAGGCGTGCGCATGGTGACGGCCAGTGGCTTGCCGTCCACCCGCAGCTCGAGCGGTTCCTCCACAGCCAGGCGGTCAGGAGCGCGGCGCACGCCCTTGGGGCCCAGCCGGACCACGGACGTCCGGGCGATCAGCCGTCCCACCGCATCCTCCTCATGCCGACGCCGACACTCGGCGACCGGCGTACTCCATTCTGTATCCGATCAGGTCTCGGCTATTGCAACAATCCTGAGGCGGTCATAGCTTCCCCTAAGCATCGGATGGGGGCGCGCCCCGCCGGAACGGAGCAGTGTCATGGCCACCGCTGGGTTCCTCGAACGCGAGCGAATCGTCGCGCCTCCGGGGTGGAGCCGTTGGTTGATTCCACCGGCCGCGCTGTCGATCCATCTGGCCATCGGCGAGGCCTACGCCTGGAGTGTGTTCAAGATCCCGCTGGGCAACACCCTGCTCAAGGGCAATGAGTACGCCGGCACGCTGACCGCGTTGCCGTTCACCCTGGGCATCGTGATGCTCGGGGTGTCCGCCGCGCTGTTCGGCACCGCGGTGGACCACCGGGGACCGCGCTGGGCGATGCTGGTGGCGACCTGTTGCTTCTCCGCCGGGTTCCTGATCTCCGCGCTGGGCGTGGCGATCGGCCAGTACTGGATGGTGATCCTGGGTTACGGGTTTGTCGGCGGGATCGGGCTGGGCATCGGCTACATCTCGCCGGTGTCCACGCTGATCAAGTGGTTCCCGGACCGGCCGGGCATGGCCACCGGCATCGCCATCATGGGATTCGGCGGCGGCGCGTTGATCGCCTCCCCGTGGTCCACCTCGATGCTCACCGCGTTCGGGGCCACCGGGCCGAATGCCCAGCCCAGCGGGATCGCCAAGACCTTCCTGATCCACGGCATCGTCTACGCGCTGTTCATGTCGATGGGCTGGTTGCTGATCCGGGTGCCCGCGCCGGGTTGGCATCCCGCCGGGTGGGACCCGACGACCGCGCACAAGCGCCCGCTGGAGAGCAAGGGCAACGTCTCCGCCCGCAACGCGATCAAGACGCCGCAGTTCTGGTTCCTCTGGGTGGTGCTCTGCTTCAACGTGACCGCCGGCATCGGCATCCTGGAGCGCGCCGCGCCGCTCTACCAGGACTTCTTCCGAGGTAGCTCGCCCGCGCAGGCGGTGGCGTCGGCGGCCGCCGGGTTCGTCGCGATCCTCTCGCTGGCCAACATGCTGGGCCGGATCATCTGGTCGTCCACCTCTGACGTGATCGGCCGCAAGAACGCCTACCGGATGTACCTGGGCGTCGGCGCGCTGCTCTACCTGGTGCTGGATCTGGTGGAGAACGCCAGCAAGGCCGTCTTCCTGATCTGCGCGATGCTCATCCTGTCGTTCTACGGCGCCGGGTTCGCCACCGTGCCGGCCTACCTGCGGGACCTGTTCGGCACCTACGAGGTCGGCGCGATCCACGGCCGGCTGCTCACCGCGTGGTCATTGGCCGGCGTGCTCGGCCCGCTGATCGTGAACTTCATCGCCGACCGGCAGAAGGCGGCCGGGCTGTCCGGCCCGGCCCTGTACGGCCTGTCGTTCCGGATCATGATCGGGCTGCTGGTCATCGGCTTCATCTGCAACGAACTGATCAAACCGGTGGATGCCAAATTCCACGAACCCAGCGAAGACCTCGCCTCGGCTCGAAGGGCGGAATAGCGTCATGTCGGACACCACGTCCACCGGGCTATCCCCGGCCCGGTTGGTACTCACCGTCGTCGCCTGGCTCTGGGTGCTGGTCCCATTCCTCTACGGGGTGTGGCAGCTACTGATCAAAGTGGTGCCGCTTTTCAGCAGCTGAGCTGGGTCGAGCGACTTGGCCGCTCCAGCTGGTGCGCCTGGCCAGGGTAGGTTGCGGCCATGAGCACGATGTCCGAGTGGATCGAAGCGGTGTGCGCGGAGCTTGACCTGAACCTGGCCGACCAGCGGGCGACCACCACCGTGGTCCTCGATCTGACAGCCGACGTCGCGCACGGGGTGGCCCGCCCGGCCGCCCCGGTCACCGCGTTCCTGGTCGGCCTGGCGGCTGGCCGAGCCGCCGAGCGGGGGGCCGAGCCGGATGCCGAGGTGGCCACGCTGTCCGCCCGGCTGAGCGCGCTGGCCAAGACCTGGGAACCCCCGGGCGGCCGATCTGAGTGAGCTCGACCGGGACCCGGACGGGCTGACCCGGTGGCAGGTCGGCCGGGTCGATCGGCGGCTGGCCACGTTGAGTGCCGAGGACGGCGCGGCGGTACGGGCCGTGCTGGCCGCCGCTCGTGCGTCGGACCGAGGGCACCTGCGCCGGGCGCTCGCCGCGGGTCACCCGGCGGCGGAGGTGCTGGCGCTGGCCGAGCGGATCGCCGCGCACCCGCCGGACTGGGTGGCCACCCGGCTGCGCCTGGTGGACGACGAGCTCGGCCCCCGGTACCGCCTGGGCGCCCGGCTCGATCAGGTGGATGCCACCACCTGCGGAACCGCCGTGCTGTTGGCGCTGGCCACCGGTGCGGACCCGCTGGCCGCCCTGGAGCTCACCACGCCAGACGATGACGCGGGGTTCGCCGGCCGCTTCGACCGTCGCCAACAACTGGTGCACCGGCAGAGCAACCTGTTCTGGCCGCGCGCGCTGGGTACCAGCCCGTACGGGATGACCCGGTGGTTGGCTCGCCGGGCCACCGGGGTGGGCCCGTACCGGGTGCGCTGGGCGTGCGGCCGCGCCGGGCTGGACCGGCTGGTCGGCGAGGTGGACCGGGGGCTGGCCGCCGGCGACCCGGTGCCGTTGCTGGTCGGTGCGAGGTTGCCCCGCCACTATGTGCTCGCGCTGGGGGCAAATTCCGCCGGGTGGCGGGTCTACGAGCCCAGCAGTGGCGAGGTGCGGGTGGTCCCGGTGGCGGCGGTCCGCCGGCGCCGACTGGCCCCGTGGCTGGGGTTCGACCGGTTGTACGCGGCGCTGCTGCCTGGGCCTTGACACGGTCGAGGCACGGTCGAGGCGCCCGATTCGGGGCTCGTAGACTCGAGTGGTGACTGAAACACTTCCACCCAAGCAGCGTGCCGACCTCCCGTCCCGGTGGGAGCCGGCGACGGTAGAGGCGCAGCTCTACCAGCGCTGGGTGGACGCCGGGTACTTCGCCGGAAACCCGGCCAGCGGCAAGCCGCCGTTCTGCATCGTGATCCCGCCGCCGAACGTGACCGGCAGCCTGCACCTGGGCCACGCGATGGACCACACGCTGATCGACATCCTGACCCGGCGGCGTCGGATGCAGGGCTACGACGCGCTCTGGTTGCCCGGGATGGACCACGCCGGCATCGCCACCCAGAACGTGGTGGAGCGCCAGCTCGCCGCCGAGGGCAAGTCCCGCCACGACCTGGGCCGCGAGGATTTTGTCGCGAAGGTCTGGGACTGGAAGGCCGAGTCCGGTGGGGCCATCCTCGACCAGATGCGCCGCCTCGGTGACGGGGTGGATTGGACCCGCGAGCGGTTCACCCTGGACGAGGGGCTGTCCCGGTCCGTTCAGACGATCTTCAAGCGGCTCTTCGACGACGACCTGATCTACCGCGCGGAGCGGATCATCAACTGGTGTCCGCGCTGCCGCACCGCGCTGTCTGACATCGAGGTGGACCACTCCGAGGACGAGGGCGAGCTGGTCTCGATCCGGTATGGCTCCGGCGATGACTCCATCGTGGTGGCGACCACCCGGGTGGAGACGATGCTGGGCGACACCGGCGTCGCGGTGCACCCGGACGACGAGCGCTATCGGCATCTGGTCGGCACCGAGATCGAACTGCCCATCGTCGGGCGGATGATCCCGGTGGTGGCCGACGAGCACGTCGACCCGAGCTTCGGCACCGGCGCGGTGAAGGTCACCCCGGCGCACGACCCCAACGACTTCGAGATCGGCGCCCGGCATGGCCTGCCCATGCCGTCGATCATGGACGAGGGCGCGGTCATTTCCGGGTCGGGTACCCGGTTCGACGGTCTCGACCGGTTCGAAGCGCGGGAGGCGGTCCGTGAGGAGCTGCGCGCCCAGGGGCGGATCGTCGCGGAGAAGCGCCCGTACCTGCACAGCGTCGGGCACTGCAGCCGCTGCGACACCGTGGTCGAGCCCCGGCTGAGCAAGCAGTGGTTCGTCCGGGTCGAGCCGCTGGCCAGGGCGGCCGGTGACGCGGTGCGCGACGGGCGTACCCAGGTCCACCCGAAGGAGCTGGAGAAGCGCTACTTCGACTGGGTCGACAACATGCACGACTGGACCATCTCGCGGCAGCTGTGGTGGGGGCACCGGATCCCGGTCTGGTACGGCCCCGACGGACAGGTGCGCTGCGTCGGTCCGGACGAGCGGCCGCCGCTCGAGGCCGACGGGTGGACCCAGGACCCGGACGTGCTGGACACCTGGTTCTCCTCCGGGCTGTGGCCGTTCTCCACCCTCGGCTGGCCGGACGACACCGCCGACCTGCGGCACTACTACCCGACATCGGTGCTGGTCACCGGCTACGACATCCTGTTCTTCTGGGTCGCCCGGATGATGATGCTCGGGCTCTACGTCATGGACGGCCAGCCGCCGTTCGAGCACGTCTTCCTGCATGGGCTGATCCGCGACCAGTTCGGCAAGAAGATGTCCAAGTCGCGCGGCAACACCATCGACCCGCTGGCCCTGATGGACACCTATGGCGCCGACGCGCTTCGGTTCACCCTGGCCAGGGGCTCGAACCCGGGCTCGGACATGTCGCTGTCCGAGGAGTGGGTGGCGGGGTCCCGCAACTTCGGCACCAAGCTGTGGAACGCGACCCGGTTCGCGCTCGCCAACGGTGCCGATCCGCGCGGCGAGATCGATCCGGCCCAGCTCACCGACGCCGACCGGTGGATCCTGGACCGGGTCGGCGCGGTGACCGGCGAGGTGGATGCGCTGCTGGAGGACTTCCAGTTCGCCAAGGCCACCGAGCTGCTCTACCACTTCACCTGGGACGAGTTCTGCGACTGGTACCTGGAGCTGGCCAAGGTCCAGATCGGCCAAAGCGCTGACGGCAACACGATGCGTGCGGCGACCACCCAGGCGGTGCTGGGCAACACGCTGGATGTGCTGCTGCGCCTGCTGCACCCGATCATGCCGTTCCTCACCGAGGCGCTGTGGACGACGCTGACCGGGGAGGAGTCGCTGGTCATCGCTGCCTGGCCCCGGTTGACCTGGAAGGCGTCGTCCGGGCCGGACAGCGGGGTCGCGGATCGGATGGCCGCCGTGCGGAAGCTGGTCACCGAGGTCCGCCGGTTCCGCGCCGACCAGGGTCTGCGGCCGGGGCAGTGGGTGCCGGCGCGCCTGGACGGCGTGGCCACCGCGGGTATCGAGGGGCAGCTGGACGCGGTGCGCGCGCTGGCCCGGCTGGGGGCACCCGAGGACGGCTTCACCCCGACCGCCACCGTCGAGGTCGGCCTGGCCGGCGGCACGGTGCGGGTCGAGCTGGACACCTCGAGCACCATCGACGTGGCCGCCGAGCGTGCCCGGCTGGCCAAGGATCTGGCGTCGGCGGAGAAGGAGCTGGCCGGCACCGAGGCCAAGCTGGCCAACCCCAAGTTCACCGAGCGGGCCCCGGCGGAGGTGGTGGCCGGCATCCAGGCCCGGCGGGACACCGCCAGCGCGGACATCGAGCGGGTCCGCGCCGCGCTGGCCGCGCTCCCGTCATCCCCCGCGCAATCGGAGGTGTAAGGCGGACGTGGCGGAAGACAGGAAATCGGCAGCGGCGGAGGCTGAGCGGCTGCGGGAGGCCGAGCGGATTGCGTTGGCCGAGTTCGCGGCCGTTGAGGCGGAGCTGGACAAGCGATGGCCGGAGACGCAGATCGAGCCGTCGCTGGACCGCATCGCCGCCCTGGTCGACCTGCTCGGCGACCCGCAGCGGGCCTACCCGGTGGTGCACGTAGCTGGCACCAACGGCAAGACTTCGGTGGTGCGGATGATCGACGCGCTGCTCGCCGAGACGGGGCTGCGCACCGGCCGGTACACCAGCCCGCACCTGCAGCGGGCCACCGAGCGGATCACCCTGGACGGCGGCCCGATCTCGCCGGAGCGCTATGTCGAGGTGTACCGGGAGATTCAGCCGTACGTCGAGTTGGTGGACGCCCGGCGGGCCGAGGGACAGCCGCCGCTGAGCAAGTTCGAGGTGCTCACCGCAATGGCCTTTGCCGCGTTCGCGGATGCCCCGGTGGACGTGGCGGTGATCGAGACCGGGCTTGGCGGCAGCTGGGACTCCACCAACGTGGCCGACGGCGCCGTCTCGGTGATCACCTCGATCGGCGTGGACCACGTGGAGTACCTCGGCGCGGACCTGGCCGGCATCGCCAAGGAGAAGGCCGGCATCATCAAGCGCGGCTCGATCGCGGTGATGGCCGCGCAGGACACCGAGGTGGCCGCCGTGCTGCTGGAGCGCTGCGTGGAGCTGGGGGTCACCGTCGCCCGGCAGGGTATGGAGTTCGGCGTGCTGCGCCGGGACAAGGCGGTGGGCGGTCAGCTGCTCAAGCTGCAGGGCCTTGGCGGCGCCTACGAGGACGTGTTCCTGCCGCTGCACGGCGAGCACCAGGCCGGCAACGCGGCGGTCGCGCTGGCCGCCGCCGAGGCACTGTTGGGCGTCGGCGCGAACCGCCAGCTGGACGTGGACGCGGTGCGCTCGGCGTTCGCCGGGGTGACCAGCCCGGGGCGGCTGGAGCGGCTGCGCACCGCGCCGGCGGTGCTGGTGGACGCCGCGCACAACCCGCACGGGACCCGGGCGCTGGCCGCCGCGCTGGCCGACGAGTTCGGCTTCCGACGGCTGATCGGAGTGGTCGCGGTACTCCAGGAGAAGGACGCCACCGGGATGCTCGAGGCGCTGGAACCGGTGCTCGACGAAATCGTGGTCACCAGCAACGCCTCACCTCGGGCGCTGGACGTGGACGAGCTGGCCGGGGTCGCGGTGCAGGTGTTCGGCGCGGACCGGGTCACCGTGGAGCCCCGGCTGGACGACGCGGTGGAGCAGGCCGTGCGGATGGCCGAGGAGGTCGACGAGGAGACCGGCTCGCTGGCCGGCGGCGGCGTGGTGGTGACCGGGTCGGTGGTCACCGTCGGCGAAGCCCGCACACTGTTCGGCAAGGCGATGCCGTGACCCACCCCGACCCGGAGCCCGAGCCGTCCGCTTCGGAGCCGTCCGCTTCGGAGACGCGGCCGTCGGAGTCCGGGGCCGAGCCGTCGTATTCGGAGCCGGGCGCCGGGCCGTCGTCGCGGCCCGAGGCGTCGTCGTCGGCGCCGGTCGATCCGTTGAAGGGCTTTCGTGGGCCGGTCGCGGCGACCTTGGTACTCGAGGTCATCGTCGTGCTGCTCACCCTGCTGGTGGTGACCAAGTTCGGCGGCCAGAACGGCGGCGGGTTCGGCGTAGCCCTGGTGCTCGCGCTGGCCGCCGCGATGATTGTGCTGGTCCGGTTCGCCGGTCGGCCCTGGGTGCTCCCGGCGGCGTTGGCGCTGCAGGTCGTCATGCTGGTCGGCGGCCTGCTGGTCGGCGTGCTCATGGCGCTCGGCGTGATCTTCGGCCTGGTCTGGCTAGGCCTGTTGATGATGCGCAGAGACGTGGCCCAGAAACACGCCCGAGGTGAACTCCCCAGCCAGCGCCTGTCCTGACCGCCGCCGCTGCATCGAGTGGTGCTGACGCTTCGCCGCCGATCCCGCCGACCTCGACCTCACGGTCGTCGCAGCACTGTTATAACAGCCCTGCTGTCGATCTCGGCGAAGGGCCGGCCGGTGAGGGGGCTGGCCACCCTGCGGCCCCGTCGACCGCGGCGCACGGATAGGCTGCCTCATCGTGAGCGAGCGGACTTTGGTTCTGGTGAAGCCGGACGGCGTGGCCCGTCGGCTGGTCGGTGAAGTGATCTCCCGGATCGAGGCCAAGGGCCTCAATCTGGTCGCGCTGCGGCTGCGTGTGGTGGACCGTGAGCTGGCCGCCCAGCACTACGCCGAGCATGACGGCAAGCCGTTCTTCAATGATCTGCTCGACTTCATCACCTCCGGCGCGCTGGTCGCGGCGGTGGTCGAGGGTCCGCGCGCGATCGCGGCGTTCCGTCAGCTGGCCGGCGGCACGGATCCGGTGGAGAAGGCCGCCCCGGGCAGCATCCGGGGCGACTTCGGCCTGGAGACCCAGTTCAACCTGGTGCACGGCTCGGACTCGCTGGAGTCGGCCGTCCGCGAGATCAAGCTGTGGTTCCCAGACCTGTGAGCCGGTAGCTGCTGCCGCTGCTGCCCGGCGCCCACGCGGCGGGCAGCGCGGCGGCAAGCGCGTGCTGGGCCCGCCACCCGGTGCAGTGGCCGGACACCACCAATGACGGGTTCAGCGCGGTCAGCTCGGCAACCGTCGGTGGGATGATCGGCTCGAACGCCGGCCCGCCCAGGTGCAGGCCGCCGACCAGGGCGTGCAATTGGTCGACGCCGGTCAATCGCTGCGCGTGCCGAATTATGTTGATCACGCCGGCGTGCCCGCACCCGGTGAGCACCACCAGGCCCTGGCCCCGGACGTGCACCACGAGCGCCTGGTCGTCGATCACCAGCGGGTCGTGCCGCCACTCGGCGCCGGTCCAGGCCTCGTGCGGCGGCGGCATCCCGTGTTCGAACTCGGTGGTGCGATCCACCTCGCCGGTGATCAGCACCGACCCGTCGACCAGCAGCGACGGATGGCGGCGTTCGATCACCTCGAAGCCCTCGCGGGTCAGCGCCCCTTTGCTCAGCGTGGGCATCTCGACCGGGTCCTTGCCCGGCAGGTTCAGCCGGCGCCGGGTCCAGATCAGCGGGTGCACCACCATGGGCAGCGTCCGGACTCCGCGCTTGCCGGCCATTCCGGCCAGCCCGCCGGCGTGGTCGAAGTGGCCGTGGCTGAGCACCACCGCGCGCACGGCGGACAGGTCCACGCCCAGCCGGTCGGCGTTCCCGACCATCGCGCCGGGAGACATGCCGGTGTCGAAGAGCAGGGTCGTCTCGATGGTGCCTCGGCGCACGGTCACCAGCGCGGAGAACCCGTGCTCGGCGGTCAGCCCGACGTAGGTCGAGCCGCTCTCGAACTGCGCCGCCGGTGCGGTGGCCACGTGGAACGGGGCCCGGCTGATGTGCTCGTCGCCGGTCAGCAGCGCGTCGAAGACGTTGTCGACCAGCGTGGTGATGCGCACCTCGTCGACCGGCTCCAAGGTGATCGGGTCCACCGCGGGCGCCGCGGCCGGGCGGGGAGCGGTGGCCATTGCCTCGTGCGGCTGAGTAGTTGACGCCTCACACATGCGGCCGACACTAGGCCGTGCCCCGCGGATCATCCAGCCGAGCATAGATCCACAGGACACGCCTAGCCGGAAGATCGCCTCCGGCCGAGCAATGCGGCGGAGACTGCGCCGGCCAGGCACAGGACCGCGGTCAGTCGGAAGATCTCCCGGTACTGGGTGAGCAGCGCGGCATGCACCGCCTGGGTGTACGCGGCCAGTTCCTCGGCGTACCCGGCGGCGTCCACCCCGAACGGCAGCGGCGTGTTCAGCGTGGCGGTGAGCTCGGTGAACCGGTGCAGGCCCCAGGCGGACAGGGCGGCGATACCGATCAGCATGCCGGCGGTGCGCGCCACCACGGTCGCCGCGGCGGCCACCCCGTGTCGGTCGGCCGGTACCGCGCGCAGCACCGCCGAGGCCACCGGCGCCACCACCAGACCCAGCCCGAGGCCGGTCAGCGCGAGGTCGGCGGTGGCCATCGGGAGGGTGAGTGGTCCCACGGTATGGGTGGCGGCCAGCGGATCGGCCGGCCAGCGGGACATCAGCGCGAAGCCGGCCGAGGCGGCCACCATGCCGACCACGCCCACCACCGCCTCGCCCAGCCGGGGCGCGGCCAGCCCGCCGAGCAGCGCCCCGACCGGCAGCGCAACCAGGAACCGGACCAGCACCAGGGCACCACCGGTCGCGTCCAGCCGCAGCACCGACTCGGCGAACAGCTGCACGTCGACCAGGGTGACCATCAGCGCGGCACCGACCACCATGCTGGTCACCAGGCCAGCGGCCACCGGTCGCCCATGCACCCCGCGCGGGTCCAGCAGCCGGGTACGGGCGCGGGCCTCCCAGCCGAGGAAACCGAGCAGCGCGATCCCAGCCAGCACCAGCGTGGTCGGTCCCCATGGCGGCAGCACGGCGGTGCGCGGGTCGGGGTTGTACAGCCCGACCACGCCGAGCGCCAGCGCGGCGGCCAGCAGCGCGCCACCGACGAGGTCGATGCGGTGCCGCTGAGCGGGGGCGGCGGCGCGGCGGCCAGCCACCATGGCGCCGCGGCCGGGCACCGGGGCGCCGCGGCCGGGTACTGCCAACCGCACCGCGAGGATCGCGACGGCGGCCAGCGGCAGATTCACCCAGAACAGCCCGCGCCAGCCGAGCAGCGCCGCCACCGCTGCCCCGTACAGCGGGCCGAGCACACTGCCCAGCTGCTCCGCGGCGCTCACCGTGCCCAGCGCCGCGGCCCGCCGCCGCTCCCGGACCAGGTCGCTGACCAGCGCCATGGTCACCGGCAGCAGCGCGCCGCCGCACACCCCCTGCACCCCCCGTCCGATCACCACGGTGGCCAGCGCCGTCCCGCTTGCGGTCACCGCCGACCCGACCGCGAACCCGACCAGGCAGAGCTGGATCACCGCCCGCCGGCCGAACCGGTCGGAGAGCTGGCCGAGCAGCGGCATGGCCGCCACGTAGCCGAGTAGGTAGCCGGTGACCAGCGGAGTGGCCCGCTCCAGTCGGTTCAGCGGGATGCCGAGGTCGCGCACGATGTCGATCAGCACGGTGACCACGACGTAGCCGTCCAGCGCGGCGAGCAGCACGGCCAGCCCGCCGACCCCGATGGCCAGGCCGGCGCGCTGTCTCACCGACGTGCTCACGCGGTCAGGACGGCGGGGCGACGGTCACCGGGGCGTTGAGGTCGGAGAGGGTGAGCGTGACCGGGGCCGGTGCGCCGCCGGCCGGGTTTGGCACCTCGACCTGCGCCTTGAGTAGCCGCGAGCCGGCCTGGTCGAGCCACACCGTGCCGCTGTTGGCGCCGGCCAGCCCGGGCACCACGGCGCTGACCAGTGCGGGGTCCAGGTTGGCGTGCACCCGGTACGCCGGTACCCCGTTCACGTCCTCGCGGGCCTGGGTGGTGCCGTTGGTCGCGGTGCGCAGCAGTGCCGCGATGCCCCGGTCGGGGTTGAGCAGCGCGGTGGGGTCGTAGATGCTCGCCGCGAGGGCCAGCGGGAGCCGTTGGAACCGGCCGGTCGGGCCCTTCAGGTAGAGGGTGCCCTTGGTGATCACGAAGTTGAACTCGACCGGGGATGACCCCTGATTCAGCGTGGCGGTGCCGATTGCGTCACCGCTGGCGGTGAGCTTGCCGGTCGCCGAGCGCACCGGCAGCGTGCTCAGCGCGGGGTCGACCTGAACGTCGATGGCCGCCGTCTGCACCGCCGCCATCGTCGAGGCGGACTTGGCCAGCAGGTCCTGCCCGGCGGGCAGCGGGGGTTCGCTCGGGCCGCCACCACCGCACGCGGTCAGTGCCAGGAGCAGTGCGCATACCCCGAGCAGCGGCGCGAGGAGCGACATCGGCGCCGCGGATCGAGGGGAGTGGGCAACCACGGCGGCAGTCTAGTGTCGAGAAATCGGGCCTCCGCACCGGTCTCGGCCAGGGGTACTCGCTTTATTTCTGTCGGTCGGCCCGGCTAGCGTCGCGCTCGTGTCCGATGCACTGATCCAAGCTCGAGGCCTGGCCAAGCGCTTCGGCGCGGTGGAGGCGGTGCGCGGAATAGATCTCGACGTGAGCCGGGGCGAGGTGTTCGGGTTCCTCGGTCCGAACGGCGCCGGCAAGTCCTCGGCGATGCGGATGATCGCGTGTGTCTCCCCGCGCAGCGCGGGGTCGCTGCAGGTGCTGGGGATGGACCCGGACACCGACGGCCCGGCGATCCGTGCCCGCATCGGCGTGGTCCCCCAGCAGGACAACCTGGATGTCGAGCTCACCGTGCGGCAGAACCTGGAGGTGTACGGCCGCTACTTCGGGCTCTCCCGGGCCCGGGTGCGCGCCAAGGCGACCGAGCTCCTCGAGTTCTCCCAGCTCACCGATCGGGCCGACGACCCGGTGGATCCGCTGTCCGGTGGGATGAAGCGGCGGCTCACCATCGCCAGGGCGCTGGTGAACGACCCGGAGCTGTTGCTGCTCGACGAACCCACCACCGGGCTCGACCCACAGGCCCGCCACCTGCTGTGGGATCGGCTCTATCGGCTCAAGCAGCGCGGGGTCACCCAGCTGATCACCACGCACTACATGGACGAGGCGGAGCAGCTGTGCGACCGGTTGGTGGTGCTGGACCAGGGCCTTATCTCCGCCGAGGGATCGCCGGCTGACCTGATCGAGCGGTACTCCACCCGGGAGGTCGTGGAGCTGCGGTTCGCGCCGGACGCGCCCCGCCCGGAGCCGGCCGCGCTGGCCAGCATTGCTGAGCGGATCGAGGAGTTGCCGGACCGGATCCTGCTCTACGCCGCCGACGGGGAGGCGGCGCTCGGTGCGGCGCTGCGGGCCGGGGCCCACCCGCAGGCCAGCCTGGTCCGCCGTTCCTCGCTGGAGGACGTGTTCCTGCGGCTCACCGGCCGGAGCCTGGTCGACTGATGGCCGAGCCAGTGCTAGCCCACTCGCCTGGGCCCCAGCCCTTAGGGCCGCACCGCGCCGAGGGTCGGGTGCTGCCCAGTTGGCGCGCGGTGCTGATGGTGATGGAGAGCTATTGGACCTGGTACAAGCGGGGTTGGCGGGCCACCGTGGTCACCAGCGTGCTGCAGCCGGTGTTGTTCCTGCTCGCGTTCGGGGTGGGGTTCGGCAGCTTGGTACGCACCGGCGCGGCCACCGGCGGTGCGCCGTATCTGGTCTATCTGGCGCCTGGGCTGCTGGCCATGTCGGCGACACAGACGGCCGCGTTCGAGTCGACCTACCCGGTGCTGTCCGGCTTCAAGTGGCAACAGGTGTACTGGGGGATGTCCGCCTCGCCGATCACCCCTGGACAGATCGCGGCCGGTCACCTGTGCTGGGTGGTGGGCAGGATGCTGTCCTCGGGCGCGGTGTACCTGGTGGCCATCGCGCTGGTCGGGGGCGCGGCCGGGCCCGGGATCGTGGTCTCGTTGCTGGCCGCCACGCTGTCCGGCGCGGCGTTCTCCGCGCTCACCATGGCGTTCGCCGCCAGCGTGCAGAACGAGGGCAGCGCGTTCGCCACCTACTTCAGGCTGGTGCTCATCCCGATGACGTTGTTCGCCGGGACGTTCTTCCCGATCTCCTCGCTGCCCGGGTGGCTGCGGCCAATCGCCTGGATCACCCCGCTCTGGCACGGCACCGAGCTGGCCAGGGGCGTTGCGCTGGGCACCCTGCGCTGGTGGCCGGCACTGGGCCACCTGGGATACCTACTGGTGCTGCTGGCCATCGGAGCCGTGCTCACCCGGTGGCGGTTCACCGTGAGGCTCAGGCGATGACGGCGGATTCGCTGGCCCCGGTCGGCTCCGCTCCGTTGTTGCGGATCCTGCCGGCGGGCGGGTACGCGGGGCGGTCACGGGTGCTGGTGGTGCGGTCCGCGCTGGCCTACCGGCGCGCCTGGCTGGCCTTCGTATCCGGCGCCTTCGAGCCGGTCTTCTACCTGCTGGCGCTGGGCCAGGGCCTGGGGGCGCTGGTCGGTGCGCTGCCCGGGCCGGATGGCACCCTGATCAGCTACGCGGCGTTCATCGCGCCCGGCCTACTGGCCGCGTCGGCGATGAACGGCGCGGTGTTCGACTCCACCTACAACGTGTTCTTCAAGCTGCGCTACGCCAAGCTCTACGACGCCATCCTGGCCACCCCGCTGGGGCCGGTGGACATCGCGCTCGGCGAGATCGGCTGGTCGCTGCTGCGCGGCGGGCTGTACGCGGTGGGCTTCCTGGCCGTGATGGCCGGGTTCGGCCTGCTCACCTCGCCGTGGGCGCTGCTCGCGTTGCCCGCTGCGCTGCTGGTGGCGTTCGCCTTCGCGGCGGCCGGCATGGCGGCCAGCTCGTACATGCGCTCCTGGCAGGACTTCGACCTGATCCAGCTGGTGATCATGCCGATGTTCCTGTTCACCACCACATTCTTCCCGCTGTCGGTCTACCCCCGGGGCCTGCAGCTGGTGGTGGAGTGCCTGCCACTGTTCCACGCGGTGGAGTTGATGCGCGGCCTGACCACCGGGATCGTCGGCCCCGGCCTACTCGGACACGCCGCCTACTTCGTCGTGATGGCCAGCCTCGGCGCAGTGGTAGCCGCCCGCCGCCTAAACACCCTCCTACTCCGCTAACCCCGGGCACGCGGCCGGTCAGGGGAGGCGGTCGCGGAGCCAGGAGGGGCCGACCACGTTGCCGCCGGCGGCCTCCACCCTGGCGCGCAGGCCCCGGTCGGCGGTGACCACGGTGGGCTCGGCGCCGGCGGCGACCAGGTCGCTCACCTCCGCCACGATGGCCGAGTCGCCGTCGGTGGGCGCGTGCACCACGCGGAGCCCAGTTCCGACGGGCCCCTCGGGCACGCCGGCGCGAGCCGCTCCTTCCAGGACCACCACCACCGGCCCGTCCAGGGTGCCCGTCGCCAGGGCCTCGGCCAGCGCGGACACCAGCCGCGACGCCGCCCCCGCCCGGTCGCGCCACCAGCCGTCCGGCCGGGAGCCGACCACGTTCGCCGCGTCCACGACCAGTGCCGCCCCGGGAGCCATTGGAACATCCTGGCGCACGGTCTGGGCTGGTGCGGTCTACCCTGGTGCGGCGTGAGTGTGGAATCGGTCTTTCCGGCGCTGGAGCCGCTGCTGCCTCGGGTAGCCAAACCCGTGCAGTACATCGGCGGTGAGTTGAACAGCACGGTCAAGGACTGGGCTTCGGCCGCCGTGCACTGGGCGCTGATGTATCCGGACGCCTACGAGGTTGGCCTGCCCAACCAGGGTGTCATGATCCTCTATGAGCTGCTCAACGAGCAGCCCGACGTGCTCGCCGAGCGGGCCTACGCGGTCTGGCCGGACCTGGAAGCGCTGATGCGCGAGCACTCCGTGCCGCATTTCAGCGTGGACAGCCACCGCCCACTCGGCGCCTTCGACGTGCTGGGCGTCAGCTTCTCCACCGAGCTGGGTTACACCAACCTGCTTACCGCGCTGGACCTGGCGGGCATCCCGCTGCACGCAGCCGACCGGACCGACGAACACCCCATCGTGGTCGCCGGCGGGCACGCGGCATTCAACCCGGAGCCGATCGCCGACTTCATCGACGCCGCCGTCCTCGGCGATGGCGAGCAGGCCGTGCTGGACATCACCGAGGTGTTGCGCAGAGGTACGCAGAGCAAAGCGGGCCGGGCCGAGGTGCTCAGGCGGCTGGCCGAGACCGAGGGCGTGTACGTGCCTCAGTTGTACGAGGTCAGCTACGCCGAGGACGGGCACATCCAGAAGGTCACCCCGAACGACCCGAGGGCACCGAAACGGGTCACCAAGCGCACCACCACCGACCTGGACGAATGGCCCTACCCGAAGCAGCCGTTGGTGCCGCTGGCCGAGACGGTGCACGAGCGGATGAGCGTGGAGATCTTCCGGGGCTGCACCCGGGGCTGCCGGTTCTGCCAGGCCGGCATGATCACCCGCCCGGTGCGTGAGCGGTCGCTGGCCGGCATCGGCGAGATGGTCGAGCGTGGGCTCAAGGCCAGTGGGTTCAGCGAGGTAGGCCTGCTCTCGCTGTCCAGCGCGGACCACTCGGAGATCGCCGAAATCACCAAGGGCCTGGCCGACCGGTATGAAGGCACCAACACCACGCTGAGCCTGCCCTCCACCCGGGTGGACGCGTTCAACATCGACCTGGCCAACGAGATCTCCCGCAACGGCCGCCGCTCCGGGCTCACCTTCGCCCCCGAGGGCGGCTCGGAACGGATCCGCCGCGTGATCAACAAGATGGTTTCCGAGGAGGACCTGATCCGCACGGTCAGCGCCGCGTTCGCGCAGGGCTGGCGGCAGGTGAAGCTGTATTTCATGTGCGGGCTGCCCACCGAGACCGACGAGGACGTGCTGGAGATCGCCGGCATGGCCCATCGGGTGATCAAGGCCGGCCGGGAGGCCAGCGGCCGCAACGACGTGCGCTGCACCATCTCCATCGGCGGGTTCGTGCCCAAGCCGCACACCCCGTTCCAGTGGGCCGCGCAGTGCGACCCGGACACCGTTGACGACCGGCTGCGCAAGTTGCGCACCGAGGTCAACTCCGATCGGCGGCTCGGGCGCAATATCGGCATGCGCTACCACGACGGCAAGCCGGCGCTGATCGAAGGCCTGCTGTCCCGGGGCGACCGGCGGGTCGGCCTGGTGATCGAGCGGGTCTGGCGGGACGGCGGCCGGTTCGACGGCTGGAGCGAGCACTTCTCCTACGACCGCTGGGTGGCCGCCGCCGAAGCCGAACTGGAGCCGGTCGGAGTCAGCCTGGCCTGGTTCACCACCCGGGAGCGCTTCCGGGACGAGGTGCTGCCCTGGGCGCACCTGGACTCCGGGCTGGACCCGGACTGGCTGTGGGAGGACTGGCAGGACGCGTTGGCCTCCCGGGAGCAGGACGACTGCCGCTGGACGCCGTGCTTCGACTGCGGGGTGTGCCCGGCGACCGGTACCGACATCCAGGTCGGCCCGAGCGGGACGGTGTTGCTGCCGATCACCCCCATCATGGCCGACGGTGGCTGACCCGGTTCCGCCGGTGAGTGTGCGGGTGGCCGACGACCGAGATTTGCCCGCCCTGGCCCGGCTGCGGCGGGAGTGGACCGCCGAGCGCACCGGTGGGCCGGTGGAGGACGACCACTTCGACCGGTCCTTCGCCGCGTGGTGGCGGACCGAGCTGCCCAGGCGGACGTTCTGGGTGGCCGAGGCGGGTACCGACCGCAGCGGGTACACCGTGGTCGGCTCGCTGAACGTGGTCGAGGTCGGCAACATGCCCCGCCCCGGCGCCCGCCCTGGCCGCTGGGGGTATGTGGGCAACGCGTTTGTGGTGGCCTCCTACTCCGACCGGGGGGTGGCCGCGGCGCTGCTGACCGCGGCGGTGGAGCATGCCAGGGCGCGCCGGTACCAGCGGCTGGTGCTGCGGCCCACGCCGAGCAGCACACCGTTCTACCTACGGCACGGGTTTGCGCCGGCCGGAGAAGGGATGTTGATGTTGCTGCCCCATGCGGCTCCCGCCGAGGGCCCCGGACCGGACGGGCCTCGGTGATGGCGGCCGGCCGGAAAGGGGTGGCGCCCAACCCTGCGCCGCCCACGTTGTGCAAGGTCAGGGTGCGGTTCGCCAAGCGTGGCCGACTGCGCTTCGGTTCGCACCGGGACGTGGCCCGGGCCTTCGAGCGGGCGGTCCGCCGCGCTGGGCTGCCGGTGGCCCGATCGCACGGGTTCAGCCCGCATCCCAGGTTGTCCTGGGTCGGCGCCGCGCCGACCGGCACGGCCAGCGAGGCGGAGTACCTGGAAATCGGGTTGACCCGCCCGGTAGCCCCGGAGCAGCTGGTCGCTGACCTGGACGCGGCCCTGCCGGACGGGCTGGATGTGCTCTCCGCCGTGGAGGCCGTTCCGGGGGGACCCGGGCTCGCCGAGCTGATCGACGCGAGCCACTGGCGGATCCAGCTACCCCAGGTGGAGCCCGCCGAGCTGGCCGCCGCGGTGGCGGCCTTCCTGGATACCGAGACGGTCATCGTGCAGCGCACGACGAAGAACGGCCCCCGGCCGGTCGACGTGCGGGCGGCGGTGGTCAGTGCCGAGGTTAAGACCGTGCAGGTCCAGCCGTCCGCGGCGGGTGGTGATCATGTTCTCGGTCGTACAGCGCATGCGGCCGGGCCAGCTTGTGCGATAATGACGGCGGTCGTGCGGCAGACGACACCTGCCGTGCGGCCCGACGACGTGTTGGGCGCTCTTCTGGCCGTCGCGGGCTTGCGGCCGCCGGTGCCGGCAATGGCGGTCCGGCTGGCTCAAGGTCTGCTCGACGACCGAGGCCGCCTGGCCGATCCGTTCGACGCCGGAGGGTGACCACCTTGACGGCGCCGGTCGGGTCCGGTACGTGATGCGTACTGGCGGTGGGCGATCAGCGCGGCGTTGTGGGTGAGTTCGATTCAGGCGCGGGTGACGCTCTCGACGCGTGAGTCGTTGTGGTCACAGGATTGCTGTCCCCCCGAACGTCGGGGGAGGCAGACAAAGCTAGGTCCCTGAGCGGCCGCCTTCTTCCGAGGGCGCCCGGGGGCGAAGGAGCTGCATGTCCGATATCGACGTGCCCGCCGGCCAGCCCGGCGGGCTCAGCAACGTATCCGAAGCACCGGAGCTACCTGAGCGACTGCGGGTGCACGCGCTTGCCCGGTTGATCGCGGTGACCAGCCGCCAGGTGCTCGATGCGTTGGAAGAGCTGGGAGCGCCCGCGAAGGGCGCGCAGTCCAGCATCGACCGGCCGACCGCGCTGCGGGTGATCGAGTCGCTGGGGCCGGTCGCCGGCTCCAGCCCGACCACCGGCGAGGCCGCCGAGCCAGCCGAGGCCGAGCCAGCCGAGGCCGGGTCGCCGAGTTCGGTGCCGGCACCTCTCGCGCTGAGTAACCAGGCCCGTCGGCCGGCCACGATCGCCGCGCCGGACAGCCCGGCCGCGGCGCTGCCGCTGTTCGCCGCGCCGAGCCCGATGTTCCTCCCGCCGGAGCCCCCAGGCCCGGCCCGGGTGGCGCCGCCCAGGGCAGCGGCCGCGCCGGCGAGCACCGAGGACGACGTCGACGACGCCGACGACGCCGACGCGGGCGACTCCGTGGACGGCGAGGACGCGGCGGAGACCAAGCGCCGCCGCCGCCGTGGTCGCCGGGGCCGGGGCCGGGGCAAGGGATCCGAAGATTCCGAGGACGGTTCGTCGGATGCCGACGGCGAGGACGACGAGCGCGAGCCGGAGCGGGCCGAGCGCGGCCAGGCGGACGACCAGGCCAGCGCGGAGGTATCGGACGAGGAGCTCGAGGAGGCCGAGGAGGCAGCCGACGAGTCCGCCGAGGACGAGACCGGCGGCACCGTCCGCCGCCGCCGGCGGCGGCGCCGGCGTAAGGACCCCTCGGACAGCGGCGACGCGGAGACCGAGGACGACCCGCCCAACACGGTCACCCGGGTCCGCGAGTCGCGGGCCAGGTCGGACAGCGGCGACAGTTCGGACAACAGCGGTATCCAGGGTGTCCGGGGCTCCACCCGGCTGGAGGCCAAGCGGCAGCGCCGCCGGGACGGCAGGGACGCCGGGCGCCGGCGCGCCCCGGTGCTCTCCGAGGCCGAATTCCTGGCCCGCCGCGAGTCGGTGGAGCGGACCATGGTGGTTCGCCAGCACGGTGAGCGCTCCGAGATCGGCGTGCTGGAGGACGGCGTGCTGGTAGAGCACTTCGTCACCAGCTCCGGTGGGTCCTCGCTGGTCGGCAATGTCTATCTGGGCCGTGTGCAGAACGTGCTGCCCAGCATGGAAGCCGCGTTCGTGGACATCGGCCGGGGCCGCAACGCGGTGCTGTACGCCGGCGAGGTGGACTGGGACGCGGCCGGGCTGGCCGGCAAGGCGCGTCGCATCGAGCAGGCGCTGTCCAGCGGGGACAGCATCCTGGTGCAGGTCACCAAGGACCCGATCGGGCACAAGGGCGCCAGGCTCACCACCCAGATCAGCCTGCCCGGCCGATTCCTGGTCTACGTGCCGTCCGGCGGTACCCACGGGATCAGCCGCAAGCTGCCCGACACCGAGCGGCGCCGGCTCAAGGACCTGCTCAGGGAGATCGTCCCGGACGACGCCGGAGTGATCATCCGTACCGCCTCCGAGGGCGTCAGCCAGGAGGCGCTGGAGCGGGACGTGCGGCGGCTGCAGGCGCAGTGGGAGGTAGTCCGGACCAGGGCCGACGCGGCCGCATCGGCCAAGGGATCAAGCAAGTCGAAGGCCCCTGAGCTGCTCTACGAAGAGCCGGACTTGATGATCAAGGTCGTGCGCGACCAGTTCAACGAGGACTTCGCCAAGCTGGTGGTCGAGGGCGACGACGCGTGGGACACGCTGCAGGCCTACATCGGTCACGTGGCCCCTGAGCTGGTGGAGCGGGTGCGCCGGCACGTGGGCACCATCGATTCGTTCACCGAGTTCCGGATCGACGAGCAGCTGATGAAGGCGCTGGACCGCAAGGTGTGGCTGCCCTCCGGCGGCACGCTGGTGATCGACCGCACCGAGGCCATGACGGTGATCGACGTGAACACCGGCAAGTTCACCGGCTCCGGGGGCAACCTGGAGGAGACGGTCACCCGCAACAACCTGGAGGCCGCCGAGGAGATCGTGCGGCAGCTG
>DASWST010000015.1:0-5117 GCA_036402515.1 Pseudonocardia sp. | reverse complement strand
TTCTGCGGGGGCAACCCACACGCTGCGGGGATAACCCCGCCGCGCAAGCCTCGCCGGCCGGCCGGTGCCGCGGGGTACTACCGGCGCTGCGGGCGCTATCGGCCCACCGACAGCCCCAATGCCCGGCGGGCGCAGACCGGGATTCACTCCGGGGTTATCCCCTCAGAGTGTGGGGTGCCCCACCAGATTCTGCGTGGGCAACCCACACTCTGCGGGGACAACCCCGCGCGCAAGCCTCCCGGCCGGCCGGCCGGTGCGGCGGCGTACTACCGGTGCTGCGGGCGCTGTTGGCGCACCGACGGCTCCAACGCCCGGCAGGCGCAGACCGGGTTCACTCCGGGGTTGTCCCCGCAGCGTGTGGGTTGCCCCTCCAGATTCTGCTGGGGCAACCCACGCGCTGTGGGGACAACCCCGCCGCGCAAGCCACCCCGGCCGGCCGGTGCCGCGGGGTACTACCGGTGCTGCGGGGCGCTGTTGGCGCACCGACGGCTCCAATGCCCGGCAGGCGCAGACCGGGTTCACTCCGGGGTTAACCCCTCAGAGTGTGGGTTGCCCCTCCAGATTCTGCGGGGGCAACCCACACGCTGCGGGGATAACCCCGCGGCGCAAGCCTCCCGGCCAGCCGGTGCCGCGGGGTACTACCGGGTGCCGCGGCTGCTACCGGGTGAGGGCGGGAGGCGGGTGGCGAGCGGGGGGCGGGAGGGGGTGGCGGCGGGTGGTGGGGATTGTCGGTGGGCGGTGACAGGATCGGGGGTATGGACGAGCGGTGGGCGGTGGCGCCGGTGGAGGGTGGCGGGGCGATGCTCGTCGCGCTGCATCCGGATGGTCGGCCTGCCGGTGAGGTCCGGCGTGAGCCTGACCTGGCGGCCGCGGTGGGGTCACGTCCGAAGGTGACTCGGTGGGTCTGGCGCTCGACTCCGGAGATCTACCCGCGCCTGCTCGCCGCCGGAGTCCGCGTTGAGAGGTGCTACGACATCGAGTGCGCGGAGGTGTTGCTGCTCGGGCACGAGGGGCGGCTGGGTGAGCCGCGGTCGGCAGCCGCGGCCTGGGCGCGATTGACGAACGCGCCGGTGCCTCCTGATCCGCCGCTGCGGGCAGCTGACCCTGGCGAGCAGACGTCGTTGTTCGAGATCGAGGCCGAGCCGGTGTCGTTCGAGGCGCTGCTGGGGGTCTATGCGGACCAGCTCCGCCGGCACCAGGAGGCCGAGCACCCGGACCGGATGCGGTTGCTCACGGCATCGGAGTCGTCGGGGATGCTGATCGCCGCCGAGATGGACCGGTCGGGCCTGCCGTGGAGCGCGGAGACTCACCGGGCGCTGCTGACCGAGCTGCTCGGTGAACGGTTCGCCGGCGGTGGCGAGCCGCGGCGACTGACCGAGCTCGCCGACCAGGTGTCGGAGGCGTTCGGGCGACGGGTCAGACCGGACCTGCCGGTCGACGTACTGAAGGCGTTCAAGCAAGCGGGATACCAGCTCAACTCCACCCGCCGCTGGGAGTTGCAGACCATCGATCATCCGGCGGTCGAGCCCCTGGTCGAATACAAGAAGCTCTACCGGATCTACACGGCGAACGGCTGGACGTGGCTGAACGACTGGGTCCACGACGGCCGGTTCCGGCCGGGCTTCCTCCCGGGCGGCACGGTGTCCGGTCGGTGGGTGACGAACGGCGGTGGCGGCCTGCAGATCCCCAAGGTGATCCGGCGCGCGGTGATCGCGGATCCGGGGTGGCGACTGGTCGTTGCCGATGCCTCCCAACTGGAGCCCCGCGTGCTTGCGGCGATCTCGCGCGATCCCGCGTTGATGGAGGTCGCCGGGGTGGCCGACGATCTCTACAAAGCCGTTTCGGACAAGGCGTTCTCGGGTGATCGCGCGATGGCCAAGATCGCAGTACTGGGTGCCATCTATGGGCAGACGTCAGGCGACGGGCTGAAGAACCTGGCCGCGCTGCGGAAGCGGTTCCCCAAAGCGGTCGGGTACGTCGACGACGCGGCGCGGGCCGGCGAAGAGGGCAAGCTGGTCCGGACCTGGCTCGGCCGGACTTGTCCACCGTCCGGCTCGCAGCTGGACGAAGCCACCCTGGAAGGTCCACCGGCCGACGAGCCACAAGTCGACGGCCGCAGGGCCAGGGCACGAGGACGCTTCACCCGGAACTTCGTTGTCCAGGGCAGTGCCGCGGACTGGGCTCTGCTGATGATGGCCGCGCTCAGGCAATCCATCACCGACCTGAAGGCCGAGCTCGTCTTCTTCCAGCACGACGAGGTGATCGTGCACTGCCCCGCCGAGGAGGCCGAGGAGGTCGCCGCGGCGATTCAGGCGGCCGGCGACCTGGCGGGCCGCATCACCTTCGGCGAGACCCCCACCCGCTTCCCCTTCACCACCGCCGTGGTCGAATCCTACGCCGATGCCAAGTAGCTAGCCGGAAACGGCCAGGTGGTCAGGCAGGCCAAAGCGGGGAAAGTCGGTGACCTCGAAGGCGGTCATCTCGGCGATCAACCCGTCCTCGACCCGGAAGACGTCGAAGCCGAACGGGCGGTAGATCGTGTCGCCGGGCTCGCGGAGATACGCCGCCAGGGCGGGCTGCCGGTTCACCCCGGCGACCAGGAACTGCCAGTCGCCGCGGTAGGAGTTGCCGGCCGGATCCACGTTGGCCGCCAGCGCCCGCTGGGCATCGGCCCGGCCGAGGAACCAGAACGGGTACGGCGGCATGGTGATCCGCACGTCCTCGTGCATGAGGGCCGCCAGCGCGACCGGATCCGCCCGTTCGAACGCCTCCATGTACTTCGCCAGCAGCGCCTGCTCCGCAGCGGTCGGGTCACCCGAGGGGGCCCAGTCGGCACGCCGCGGCGGCAGGTGCTCACGCAGTACCGGCCGGGCTCGTTGCAGGGCGCTGTTCACTGACGCCACGGTGAGATCCGTCGCCGCGGCCGTCTCCTTGGCGGACCAGCCGAGCACGTCCCGGAAGATCAGTACGGCTCGCTGCCGGGCGGGGAGGTGCTGAATGGCCACGAGAAACGCCAGCTCGATCGTCTCGCGTCGTACCACTTTCGCGTCGGGTTCCTCGGCCCGGTCGAGCTGGACGTCCGGGAACGGCTGCAGCCACGGCAGGTCGTCGCGCGCCGGCAGCGGCTTCGGGGGGAAGGACGCCGGCTCGAGTTGATGTGGAAGCACCCGCTGGGGGCGGCGGGAGTCGTCGATGCACGCGTTGGTGGCGATCTTGTACAGCCACGCCCGGAAACTCGACCGGCCCTCGAAGTCGGCACGTTTCCGCCAGGCCCGCAGGAAGGTCTCCTGCACCAGGTCCTCGGCGTCGTCGTACGAACCGAGCATCCGGTAGCAGTGCACCCGCAACTCGTGCCGGTGCCTCTCCGCCTCCGCGGCGAAGGTGGCCTCGTCCGTCAGCGTCAACTGCCGTCCTCCAGCTCGATCGTGCCAGGCAGTGGCGCGTGCCCGGCCAGCATGAGCCAGGTGACCAGCCGCCGCCTGCGCAACTCCCGTGTCGACACCACTATGTCGTTGTGGAACCGCCGGGCCATCTGAACCCGCCGCATCGCCACGCCGAGCTCGCTCACCCATGGCTCCGCATCGGCAGCCGTCGCGCCGATGGCGCGGGTCAGGGCCGACTCGGACTGTTCGCGCTCGTCCTCGCCGGCGGTCCGGGCGCGATGGGCGGCATCCAGCAACAGCAACGACGATGCCGGATCGAGCACCCCGCTCCCGGCCAGCTCCGCCACCAACGCCGAGCGACGCGCGAGCTCGGTCTCCAGCGCCGCGCGCGCAGTCGCAACCCGGTGATGCAGCCGGTCCAACCGCCCCGCGGTCCAGCTCGCGTAGGCGCCCAGCAGAAGCAGCACGCCGGCCACCACGACCAGCACCCAGGAAAGCTCCACCCACCCATTCGACCATCCGCGAGTCTCACGGCGGACCGGCTCCTCGCTGGGAACCGGCCTCGATTACGGAGCGCTGACGGTACGGCCGGATCCGGTAGTCGGCGCCGAACCAGCTCCTAGGGTCGAATCCATGGCAGAAATCGGCGTGATCGGTGGATCCGGCTTCTACTCGTTCCTCTCCGACGCTCGTCCCGTCGAGGTCGGGACCCCGTTCGGCAGACCGAGCGAACCACCCGTGGTCGGTCAGGTGAACGGCCGCGAGGTGGCCTTCATCCCCCGCCACGGCGCCGATCACCGCTTCCCACCGCACCGCGTGAACTACCGCGCCAACCTCTGGGCACTCCGCGAGCTCGGCGTCCGCCAGGTGCTCGGCCCTTGCGCGGTCGGCTCGCTCCGGCCCGAACTCACCGCCGGCACCTTCGTCGTCCCCGACCAGTTCGTCGACCGCACCTGGGGCCGCGAACACACCCTGTACGACGACGTCGCCGCGCCGGTCGTGCACGTATCACCAGCCGATCCGTACTGCGCCGTCGGCCGGCAGACGGTGATTGCCGCCGGCAACGATGAGGTGGTCCCGGCCGGAACCATGGTGGTGATCAACGGCCCGCGGTTCTCCACCCGGGCCGAATCCCTCTGGCACGCGGACCAGGGCTGGTCGATCGTCGGCATGACCGGCGCACCCGAGGCCTCGATCGCCCGGGAGCTGGCCCTCTGCTACACCTCCGTCGCGGTGGTCACCGACCACGACGCGGGGATCCAGACCGGCGACGGCGTCACCCAGGCCGAGGTGTTCGCCGTGTTCGGCCGCAGTATCGAGCGGCTGAAGGACCTCCTCACCGAGGTGATCGGCCAGCTCCCCAAAGCCGACACCGACTGCCCCTGCCGGCACTCCCTCGACGGCACGGCCGCCGCGGACCTCTGGTGAGGATCCTGGTGACCGGCGGTGCCGGCTTCATCGGGCGGCACGTCAGTTCCCAACTCATTGCCGATGGCCACGAAGTCGCCGTGCTCGACTCGCTCCGGCCAGATGTCCACCAGCACCGGCCGCCCCCGATCGACAACCTGGTCGTCGCCGACATCAGAGACGCCGGGGCGGTCCGCGGAGCACTGGACGGCGTCGACACGGTCATTCACCTCGCCGCGAAGGTCGGTCTCGGCGTCGATCTCGACGACATGGACGACTACGTCAGCACCAACAGCCTCGGAACCGCCGTCCTGCTCCGCGAGATGG
>DASWST010000014.1:0-3182 GCA_036402515.1 Pseudonocardia sp. | reverse complement strand
CGGGAAGAAGTTCAGGTTCGCCCCGGCCATGCCATACAACGGGGAAAGATCACCGTTCTGCAGCACCGGCGGCAGCACGAACTCATCCAGGTAGGACCGGTGCGAGATCAGGAACACCAGCGAGTGCTTGCGGTCCAGCCGGCGCAGCTCGGCCAGCCCGTCGTCGTCCACCAGCACGTCGTAACCCCGGCTCAGCCAGCCGCCGAAGCGCTGCCACGCCTCGCTGACCTTGGGCTGGTGGGTGGCGGACATCTCGCGCAGGTATCCGGCCGCCTCGGCCAGCGCGTCCTCCGGGGAGACGCCGAGACCTCCGGCCAGGTCAGCCACCGCGCCCTGGAACGCCTCGGAGCTCAGCAGCTGGGTCACCTCGCGGGTGTCGCTGGGCATCGGCGACCCGGGCGGCGGCAGCAGCGACGCCCTGCGCAGGAGTCCCCTGGCCGGGGTGCGGCCCAGTAACGCGGCGGCACCATCCCGGACAGCGGCTGGATCGACGGCCCGCATCACCTACACCTACTCCCCGGTCAACTGTGTCCTGGGTCACCCTAGTTGTGCTGTTGACCTCCCGTCGAGGACGGCCCTGGCCAATGATCGAGTGTGTCCAGGTAGAGCTCGCGCACGGACCGGGACTGCTCGGCGATGTCCGCCGAGGTCCAGCCGTCAGTGCTGATCGGCGGGTGTACCACCACTTCAACGGTGCCCGCCCGTGCGGTCCGCGCGTTGCGCCACATAATCTCCCCCGCGTTGCGCACCACGATCGGCACGATCGGCACCCCGGCCTGACTGGCCAGGTGGAACCCGCCCTTCTTGAACTCACCCACCCTCGGGGTCAGCGAGCGGGTGCCCTCCGGGGCGATCACCACCGAGGTGCCGGCGCGCAGGGTCTCCACGGCCGGCTTGAGTGCCTCCACCGCCCGCGCCCGGTTGGACCGGTCCAGGAAGGCCACCCCGGCCAGGTCGAACAGCTGCCCCACCACCGGCATGCGCTTGACCTCCTGCTTGGCCACCGCGGTGAAACCGCTGCGGATCACCCTGGTGGCCACCAGGAAGTCGATCAGAGTGCTCTGGTGGTTGATGAGGAACACCGCCGGGCGGTGCGACCAGGCGTGCTGTTCGCCGATCACCTCCACGTCGATGTCGGCGAGCGGGCCGGCCAGCGCGCTGAACATCGAGGTGGCCAGGTCGACACCCTGCCGGCGGTCGCCGTTGAGCGCGCCCAGCGCGATGCCCACGCCGGCGGAGGCGAACAGGGTGCCGAACAGCGCCGCCGTGCGCAGCGCCGGCACCGGGTCGAACCGGCCGCTCTTGGTGGAGGCGAACCACAGCACCGGCCAGCCGCGCCGCTCCGCTTCCACGGCCAGCTCCGGCTGCGGGTTGACCGGGTGCGGGTGCCCCACCCCGTCCAGCAGCGGGACGTCCTCGTCGCCGTTGGCGTAGGCGTGGCTGGCCGCCAGGTCGACATCGTGCTCGGCCGCGAACCCGCGCACCGCGGCGATCTTGCCGGGTCCCCACAGGCTGCGCCCGTCCACCTTGCCGGTGAGCAGCCCACCCTCGGCGGCCAGCCGGGTGCACAGCACGTGCTCGACCCCCAGCTCCCTGGCCAGCGGGGCGACCTGCAGCCGGGTCGCCGACGTCGCGATCGCCACCGTGTGTCCCTGCCGCTGGTGCGCCTTGACCAACCGCCACGCCGGGTGGAACAGGGTGCCGGCGATGCCCTGGGCGAACAGCCGTTCACCCAGTTCGAGCATGTCCTCCTCGGCGCGGCCGGCCCAGCTGCGCGAGCCGTCCTCGACCAGCGCAACGAACTGGTCCTCGGTGAGTGTGGGGCCCATCGACGCGCGCACCGCGCGGATGAACTCGCCGGGGCCGATCTCGAAGTTGCGGAACCGGTGGGTGTAGAGCGCGGCGGCGGAGTACCCGTCGATCAGCGTGCCGTCGAAATCGAACACCGCCGCGATCCGAGGCCCGGACGGGCCTGACCGAATCTGCTCCAGTACCGCCTCGGTGGACGTCATCGGCTCTCCCTTCGACGGTCGCGGCGCTGGGTATCCCATCAGCGGTAACCCTACGGTCCAATTATTGAATCAGCGAGTATCGCAAACTAGTGTCCGGGGACAATCCCGCGTCTGGCTGTTCGGGGCGCATCGACCCAGCTTGGGGGTGTTCGGATGGGGCTCAGGCAACCCCGGGTCGCCGTGCTCGGCGCGGGCTCGTGGGGTACGGCGGTGGCCACCATCGTGGCGGCCAGTGCCCCGACGATGATGTGGGCCCGTTCGCCCGAGGTCGCCGAGGACATCGACAGCAACCGGCGCAACTCGCGCTATCTGGGCGACGTGCAGCTCACCGAGGGCTTGCGGGCCACCTCCGACATGCAGAACGCGGTGCACGACGCCGACGTGCTGATCATGGGAGTGCCCTCGCACGGGTTCCGCGAGGCGCTGGAGCAGGCAGCGCCGTACGTGCGGCCGTGGATCCCGGTGGTGAGCCTGGTCAAGGGGCTCGAGCAGGGCACCGACCACCGGATGACGCAGATCGTCGCGGAGGTGCTGCCCGGCCACCCGGCCGGCGTGCTGTCCGGGCCGAACATCGCCTCGGAGATCGTCGCCGGGTACGCCGCGGCGGCCACCATCGCAATGCCCGACCAGAATTCAGCCACCCAGCTGGCAGCGCTGTTCCGCACCGAGCGCTACCGCATCTACTCCACCACCGACGTGCTCGGGGTCGAGGTGGCCGGCGCACTGAAGAACGTGTTCGCCATCGCCGCCGGGATGGGCGACGGCCTCGGCGCCGGCTACAACACCAAGGCGATGGTGATCACCAGGGCGGTGCGGGAGATGACCAGGTTCGGCGAGGCGCTGGGCGGGGACCACCAGACCTTCACCGGCCTGGCCGGCACCGGCGACCTGATCGTCACCTGCACCAGCCCGGCCAGCCGTAACCGCCGGGTCGGCGAGGAGATAGGCAAGGGGAAGACGATCGACGAGGTGATGGCCGGGATGACCCAGGTGGCTGAGGGAGTGAAGGCGGTCAGCGCGGTGATGGATGTGGCCGCCCGGCTGGGCATCGACATGCCGATCGCGGCCGAGGTGGACGGCGTGGTCAACAAGGGCCGGACCGCCGAGGACGCCTACCGGGGGCTGCTCAAGGCCACCCCGGGGCACGAGGTGCACGGAGAAGGCTGGTGA
>DASWST010000013.1:0-22600 GCA_036402515.1 Pseudonocardia sp. | reverse complement strand
CCGCGATGGGCTACGACCCGGCGGTCGCCGAGGTCACCATGCAGCAGACGCTCGCCTGGCGCACCATGCACAGCCAGGGCCGGGGCCTGCTCTCGCTGCTCATCAAGCACCTGCCCGACCTGGACCAGCGCACCGTTCGGGAGGCCGAGTTCCTGTGCAACTCGCTGATCGGCTTCAACTTCGGCGACGGCCACCTGCACAACGAGGACCTGATCAACGCCGTGCAGGCGCAGGCCCGGTTCGAGCCGGGCGAGCTGCTCATCGTCTGGGTGGAGTCGCAGTCCGTGCACCATGACTACCAGGAGTACAAGGTCATCGACCCGGCGCTCGGCGTGATCGAGCGTGGCACCTGGAAGGTCGCCGACGCGGTCAACGAGCAGCCCTGGCTGCCCAACGGCCCGATCCCGACGAACGTGACCTGGACACGCCGCGCGGAACACGGCGCCGGAATATGAGTACCGCGGTCGTAGTGGGCGGCGGACCGAACGGCCTTGCCGCCGCCGCCCTCCTCGCCCGCCAGGGCGTGCAGGTCACCGTGCTCGAGGCCGCCGAGGTGGTCGGCGGCGGGACCCGCAGCAGCGACTCGGTCATGCCCGGCCTGCTGCAGGACGAGTGCTCCGCGGTGCACATGATGGCGGTCGGCTCACCGGCGTTGGCCGAGCTCGACCTGGCCCGCTACGGGCTGCGGTGGTGTGTGCCGGAGATCGACCTGGTGCATCCGCTCGACGGGGGCGACGCCGCCGTGCTGCACCGCTCGGTCGAGGCCACCGCCAAGGGCCTCGGGGCGGACGGCAAGCGTTGGAAACTGCTCTTCGAACAGCCTTCCGCGACGTTCGACGACTGGGGCGGCGACATCATGGGTCCGCTGCTGCGGGTACCGAAGCATCCCCTGGGGCTGACCCGGTTCGGCCTGCCGACCGTGGTGCCGGCCACGCTGCTGGCCAGGGTCTTCAACACTGAGGGGGCCCGCGCGCTGTGGGCCGGCACCGCGGCACACGCCATGCAGCCGCTGCACCGGCCGCTGACCTCCGCGATCGGGCTCGGCCTCCTCACCGCGGGCCACCGGCACGGCTGGGTGGTCGCCGAGGGTGGCTCGCGGTCGATCACCGACGCGATGGTCAAGGTGCTGACCGACCACGGCGGGAAGATCGAGACCGGGGTACGGGTCACCTCCGCCGAGCAGCTCCCGGCCGCCGACGTGACGCTGCTCGACCTCGCCCCGGGCGCGGTCGTCGAGATCCTGGGTGACCGGCTGCCCCGCCGGGTGGCCAAGGGGCTGACCCGGTTCCGGCACGGCCCGTCCGTGTTCAAGGTCGACTTCGCGGTCCAGGGCGGTGTCCCGTGGACCCACCCCGCCGCGCGCAGGGCCGGCACCCTGCACCTGTCCGGTGGCTTCGCCGAGGTCGTAGCGAACGAGCGGGAGACCTCGGCCGGGCGGATGCCGGAGCGGCCGTTCGTCCTGGTCGGCCAGCAGTACCTGGCTGACCCGCGCCGCTCGGTCGGCGATATCCACCCGGTCTACTCCTACGCGCACGTCCCGCACGGCTACACCGGGGACGCCACCGAGGCGATCATCACCCAGTTCGAGCGGTTCGCCCCCGGGTTCCGGGAGCGGATCGTCGGCAAGACGGTGCGTTCGACCGAGCAGATGGCCGCCTATAACCCGAACTACGTCGGCGGCGACATCGTGACCGGTGCCAAGGACATCCGTCAGCTGGTGTTCGGCCCGCGCGCGACCCTCTCGCCCTACGGGCTGGGCGTGCCGGGGATGTACCTCTGCTCGGCAGCCACCCCGCCCGGCCCCGGCGCGCACGGCATGTGCGGCGCCAACGCCGCGGCCCCCGCATTGCGCTACCTGCGAAGATAGTCCCGCCCGCCACACTGATCCCGCTGACCACATCTCGGCCGTACATCACCCACCACCACGGAGGAGCCGATGCCGTCTCACACCGGGCCCAGGGATCTTTCCTCGGTCGACCTCACCGATCTCGCCCTGTTCGCCGACGGACCGCCGCACGAGCTGTTCGCGCGGCTGCGTTCGGAATGCCCAGTGCATTGGAACAACACCAAAGACGGACCAGGGTTCTGGTCGCTCACCCGAGGCGGCGATATCACCGCCGTCAGCTTGGATCCCGCGACGTTCTCCAGCGCACGCGGTGGCATTTTCTTCCGTCCCGACACGTTGATACCGCTCGAGGTGGGACGGCGGGACTTCATGCTCTGGAAAGACCCGCCGGAGCACGCGAAGTACCGCAATGTGATCACCAAGTTCTGTCTGCCTCGCACGCTGATCCTCGTCGACGAGGTCGTCGATGGCATCGTCACCAACACCCTGAACGAGGTCGGCAAGCGCGGGGAGTGCGATGTGGTCGCCGACATCGCCATACCCGTTGTCGCCACGGTGATCGCGCGGCTGCTCGGCGCTCCCGATCAAGACATCGACCAGCTCAATGCCTGGACCCGCAACATCGAGCAGGGCATCACGCACGACCTCGACAAGAGCGCGAACGTCGAGGAGATGGGCCGGTACTGTGCCAAGCTCGTGGGCAGCCAGGTGGTCCGAGGAGTGGACAGCCTGGCGAACACGCTGGCCCAGCCGGACAGTGACGGCAATCGCCTCAGCGAGTCCGAGATCGCCGGATTCTTCGCGATGCTGCTCTTTGTGGGGAACAACCACCCGCGCAACGCGATTTCCAGCGCGGTACTCGCCCTGCTGGAGAACCCCGACCAGCTCGAACTGCTGCGCGCCGAGATCCCCAGAATGCGCACGACGCGGTCGGGCCTGGCACCGGTGGCGCTGGAGGAGCTGCTGCGCTGGTCCACGCCGGTGAACTACCTGGCTCGCACGGCGACCACGGATACCACGGTCGCCGGCACGGACATCAAGGCCGGCGACCGGGTCGTCATGTGGTACGCGTCGGCCAGCCGCGACCCGGACCTGTTCCCCGGCGCCGACCGGCTCGACGTGACCCGAACCAAGTGCGACCCGCCGCATTACGCATTCGGCGGCGGCGGTGAGTATTTCTGCCAGGGCGCCGCCCTGACCTACCGGATCATGTCCGTCACGTTGCGCGAGATCCTGCGCCGTTTGCCCGAGCTCGAGCTCGCCGGGCCCGTCACATACGAGCCCTCCGCATTCGTCACCGCCCCCAGCTCGTTGCCGATCAGGTTCAACCGGACCGGCTCGCTGGACACCCAGCGCCGCGAACAGGACCTCGTCGACGAGCTGGAGCGCGTCACCGGGAAAAAGGTCACTCTCGAAAGCTGACGGCCGACGTCTCGGCACACCATTCCCACGCAAGGAGCTCAGGATGAGTACATTCGCGGCGAGTGCCCAGCCGTCATCGCTGCTGAGTGCCCGACTAGCTGGTCAGGTCTGTGTGGTGACCGCCGGCAACCAAGGTCTCGGTCGCACGATCGCCACCCAGTTGGCCGCGCACGGCGCGCAGGTCGCCTTCACCGGCCGTTCCGCTGAGTCGCTCACCGCGACCACTGAGGAGTTGAAGTCACTCGGCCATGGCAACCACCTGCCCGTGGTCTGCGACGTGACCGACGAGGCGGCGCTCATTGCACTCGCGGACACGGTGTTGGGGCATTTCGGCCGGGTCGACACCGTGGTGGCGAACGCCGGCATCTCCGGCCCCACCAAACCGATGGTCGAGCTGACCTTGGCCGAATGGCGCGAGACGCAGGCGGTCAATCTCGACGGCGTCTTTCTCACCTTCCGGTCCTTCGCACCGGCGATGATCGAGCAAGGGTCCGGGAGCCTCATTGCGATCGGGTCGATCGTCGGGAAGCGGCCGCTGGCCGGCCGCTCCACGTATGCGGCGGCGAAGCTGGGCGTTGTCGGTCTGGTCCGGACCCTCGCGGTCGAGCTCGGACCGCACGGGGTCAGGGTGAACACGATCTGTCCCGGTGCGGTCAGTGGTCCTCGGCTCGACGGGGTCTTCCGTGAGCAGGCGCGCGCTCAGGGCGTTTCCGAGGAGGAGTTCCGCGCGGAGTTCCTCAAAGACGCGCCACTGCGCCGCATGGTCACCGAATCGGAGATCGGCGATGCCTGTGCCTTCCTGGCCTCATCCGAGGCGCTTTCCATCACCGGTGAAGACCTCAACATCAACGCCGGCGTAGCCATGTATTGAGGCACGTACTCAAAGAACTGTGGGAGTTGAGGTGGGCCGTGCGGTAGAACGCCAGCTCACCGGTAGTGTCGGTGGCCCGCACGAGCAGCCACCGATACTGGCGTCCGCCGGCTTTGTGACACCCGCACATAGCGTCAGCAGAACGCTGGGGCAAAGACACTGGCGGTCCGCCGGCTTTGTGACGCCCACACATAGCCTCAGCAGAACGCTGGGCAACAGTCCATAGGCGTAGTGGTAACCCGCTTCTACGGTTATGCCATGGATATCGAATTCGTGTGGCTCTTCATCTGCTACGGGATCCTCGTCCTGGGCCCGTTCATGATCCCAGTCGTCCATGCCTCGATCGACGCCGTGAAGGCACTCACTCGTGGCCTCCGCCGAAATCTCGTCGAACAACCCGACGAGACCCTACAACCCGCAGCCGCTTAAAGATCTTCATCCGCAGGTCTGACGATTGCTCCGCAACTGTGGTTCCACCAGCCGCCGCGAAGAGTTCCTAGATTCGGCCACCGATCTCTGGTGGTGGTTGGACCTCGCGGCGCAGGATCTTGCCGGTGGGGCCCTTGGGTAGGGACTCCACCAGCCATACGTGCCGCGGGTACTTGTACGCGGCGACCCTCGACTTCACGTACTCGCGCAGCTCCGCGGGCTCGGCGACGGCGCCCGGCTTGAGCACGACGGCCGCTCCGACCTCCTCGCCGAGATCAGCGTGCTTGAGCCCGATGACGGCGACCTCGGCGACGGCGGGGTGCTCGTAGAGCGCCTCTTCGATCTCCCGGGGGTAGACGTTGTAGCCCCCGCGAATGATCATCTCCTTCTTGCGGTCGACGATCGTGTAGTAGCCGTGGGCGTCCCGGGTGGCCAGATCACCGGTGCGCAACCACCCGTCCGGGATCGCGTCATCGGTGGCCACCGGCTTGTTCCAGTAGCCCTTCATCAAGCCCTCGCCGCGGATCGCGATCTCGCCGATCTCGCCCTCCGCCACGTCCTCGCCGTCGGCGTCGACCAGCCGCAGCTGCACGCCGCGCACCGGGGTGCCGATCGTGCCGGGCTTGCGCTCGGCGTGCGGGTGGTTGAACGAGGCGACCGGGGAGGTCTCGGACAGGCCGTAGCCCTCCAGGATGATGCAGTCGAACTCGCGCTCGAAGGCGCGCATCACCTCGACCGGCATGGCCGCGCCGCCGGACACACACGCACGCAGGGTGGACACATCGGCGTCGGCGCGGGTGGGGGTGTGCAGCATGGCCGAGTACATGGTGGGCACGCCCTCGAACACGGTGACCCGGTCCCGCTCGATCACGTGCAGCGCCTTCCCGCCGTCGAACCGAGGGATCAGGGTGAGGCAGGCGCCGGTGAGCACGCTGGCGTTGAGCCCGCAGGTCATCCCGAAGACGTGGAACAGCGGCAGGCAGCCCATCACGACGTCGTCTGGCCCGAGCTCGGTGAGGGTCTCCGCCGAGGTGCGGGCGTTGCTGGCCAGGTTGAAGTGGGTGAGCTCAGCGCCCTTGGGCTTGCCGGTGGTGCCCGAGGTGTAGAGGATCACGGCGGTGTCGTGGTCCTCCCGCTCGACCAGCTCGGTGGGCTCGTCGGGCAGCTCGCCGGGGCCCATCGGCCCGACCACCACCACCTTGGTGCCCATGGCCGCCCCGGCCTGCTGGGCCGCTTCGGGCATCTGGTCACCGACCACGACCACCCGGGCGCCGGAGTCGCCCAGGTAGTACTCCACCTCGCGCGCCTTGAGCAGCGGATTCATCGGCACCACGGTGGCGCCGGCGAGCAGCGCCCCGTAGCAGGCCACCGGGAACGCCGGCACGTTCGGCAGCTGCACGCCCACCCGGTCACCGGGCTCGACGCCCAAGCCACGCAGCAGGGTGGCCATCCGGGCGGCGGCATCACGCAGGTCGGCGTAGCTGAGCACCTGCTCGTCCAGCTTGACGGCCGGGCGGTCCGGGTGCAGCGCCGCCGTACGGAGCAGGTTGTGGGCGAGGTTAGTCATCGCAGTCGGTCCTTCCGCGGGAGTTGATCGAGAATCGAGGAGGCGACCGTGTCGGGTGCGCCCGCCGCGGGGACGGTGCACAACAGGCCTCGCTCGGCGAACAGGTCGAGCACCGGTTGAGTGCTCTCCGCGAACACCCGCAGGCGGTGCTCGATGACCTCGGGGGTGTCGTCGGTGCGCCCCTCGACGCGGGCCCGATGCAGCATGCGCTCCATCAGCACCGGCGCCGGGGCGTCCAGCGCGATTACCCGGTCCGGCGGGATGTCGGTGTCCAGCAGCGCCCTGGCCTGCGGCAACGACCGGGGGTAGCCGTCCAGCAGGTAGCCGGCCGCCGCCGCCGCGGCCCGCGCCCTTGGCAGCACCAACTCGTTGACCAGCTCGTCCGGGATGAGCTCGCCGGCCGAGACCACGCTGGCCACCGCGTCACCGAGCGGGGTGCCGGCGGTGATCTCGGCGCGCAGCAGGGCGCCGGTGGACAGGTGCGCACAGCCCAGCGCGGCGGCGAGCTGGACCGCCTGGGTGCCCTTGCCGGAGCCCGGCGGCCCCATCAGCACGAGGTTCATCGGCGCGCGGGGCGGGTGGTCATACGAACGCTCCGACCCCGGTGATGTCCCGGCCGACGATGAGCGTCTGGATGGTCTCGGTGCCCTCGAAGGTGTGCACCGCCTCGTTGTCGACCATGTGCCGGATGACGTGGAAGTCCAGCAGGATGCCGTTGCCGCCGAGCAGGTCGCGCGCCTCGGCGAGCACGCCCCGGGCCTTGGAGGTGTTGTGCAGCTTGGCCAGCCCGGCCAGGGTGGGGGCCAGCGTGCCGGCCTCGGCCAGTCGGGCGATCTGCATGCAGTACAGCTGCATGGCGGTCACGTCGGCGAGCATGTGCACCAGGCGCTGCTGCACGATCTGGAAGCTGGCCAGCGACTTGCCGAACTGCTTGCGCCGCTTGGCGTAGGACAGCGCGGCCTCGGCGCCGGCCACCGCGTGCCCGAGGGCCATCCAGGCGCACGCGCTGCGGGTGCCGACCAGCACGCGGGCGCAGTCGGCGAACGAGTTGGCCCCGGGCAGCCGGTTCTCGGCGGGCACCCGGACCCCCTCCAGCGTGATCCGCGCCTGCCAGACGGCGCGCAGGGAGCCCTTTCCCTCGATCACCTCTGCCTGGTAGCCCGGGGCGCCCTTGTCCACCAGGAAGCCCTTGACCTGGCCGTCCTCGGTGTCGCGGGCCCAGACCACCACGACGTCGGCGATGCTGCCGTTGCCGATCCACTTCTTCGCGCCGTCGAGCACGTAGGAGTCCCCGTCCCGGCGGGCGGTGGTCTCCAGGGAGACCGAGTCCGACCCGTGGTCGGGTTCGGTCAGCGCGAACGCGCCGATCTTCTCCAGCCGCGCCATCCCGGGCAGCCAGCGCTGCTTCTGTTCCTCCGAGCCGCACTGCGCGATGGACTGCATGGCCAGGCCGGCCTGCACACCGACGAAGGTGGCCAGGCTGCCGTCGCCTCGGGACAGCTCCATGTACACCAGCCCGAGCGACAACGGGTCCATCGGCGGGCAGCCGTAGCCCCGGATGCCGTCGCCGACCACCCCGAGCTTGGCCAGCTTCGCCACCAGCGGCCAGGGGAACTCCGCGCGCTCCCAGTAGCCGTTGATCACCGGCAGCACCTCGTGGTCGACGAACTCCCTGGTCCGCCGCAGGTAGTCCAGCTGGCCGGGGGTCAACTGGTCCTTGAGAGAGAGGTAGTCGGTGCCCAACGCGTCGCCGATTCCCACCAGCAGGTCGTCCATCGTGCCTCCTATCCAGGTCCGGTCGCGGCGCGCCCAACGCGCTCGACCGGCATCGACGCTGGCTGGCTACCGCTCTGGGTGGCCGGCCAGGAACCGTTCGACGACCGGGACGATCCGGTCCGGGGCGCAGACCAGCTCGAGGTGGCCGCCCGCGTAGACGTGCCGCTCGGCGCGCGGGATCAGGGTGTGCAGGATCCGCGAGTTGGCCAGCGGGATGATCGGGTCGTCGTCGCCGGCCAGCACCAGGGTGGGTTGCCTGATCAGCGGCAGCAGCGCCAAGCTGGTCCAGCCCATGCCGGCGATCAGCTGGTAGGTGTAGCCGGGCGGGTAGCCCTGGTGCAGCAGGCGTGCAACCAGTGCGGGGTCGGTGCGGGCGGTGCCGCCGTAGAGGTGGCCGGCGACGTGGCGCAGGTAGCCGCGGTCGGTGTAGCGGCGCGGGGTGAGCATGTGCCGCAGCACCAGGGGTGAGGCGGGCACCATCAGCGACCCGGTCGCGGTGGCCACCAGCACCAGGCGCCGGCACCGGTGGGGTTGGCTGACCGCGAACTGCTGCGCCAGCCCACCGCCCCAGGAGATGCCCAGCACGTCCACTCTCGGGTGGCCGAGCTCGTCGAGCATCCGCCCCACCCGTCGGGCGAGCGCGGGAAACCGGTACGGCATCGGCGAAGGCGGCGAGTGGCCGACCCCGGGGGCGTCGAACCGGATCACCGGAATGGCCGGGTCCAGCGCGTCCACGAACGGCTGCAACGCCTTCAGCGGCGCGCCGATGCCGTTCATCAGCAGCAACGGCGTCCGGGTCGGGTCACCCGGGCGCACCACGACGTGCAGGCGGTGCACACCGGGCGGACCTGCCGCGCGGGCGCCGGAACTGGCCGGGCTCACGGGACTCAACGCTCGAGCACGTACTCGCCGGGCGCGGCCGCCACCGCGGGATGGTCCGGGCCGCCCAGGGCCGAGGGCGCCGGCCGTTCCGGGCCGGACCGCTCGACCAGCCAGGCCAGGAAGTCCGGCCACCAGGAGCCCTTGGTCGGCGGTGTGCCGGCCTGCCACTCCTCGGCGTCGCCGCCCGTGCGCGCGGCCCGGTAGCTCGCCTTGGGGTTCTCCGGCGGGTTCACGATCGACGCGATGTGCCCGCTGCTGGACAGCACGAACGTGACGTCCCCGCCGAACAGCCGCGCGCCGCGGTAGCAGCTCTGCCACGGCGAGATGTGGTCGGCGACGCCGGCCAGCACGTAACCGTCGGCCTTGACCTCGGTGAGGTCCACCGGCGCACCCAGCATGGTGATCCCGCCAGGCTTGGTCAGAGCGTTGGCCAGGCCCATGTCGACGAAGGCGTGGTGCAGGCCGGTGGCCATCCGGGTGGTGTCGGCGTTCCAGTAGAGAATGTCGAAGGCTGGGGGCTGGCGGCCTTGCAGGTAGTTGTTCACCCAGTAGTTCCAGACCAAGTCGTTGGGCCGCAGCCAGGCGAACACCTCAGCCAGCGCGCGCCCGTCGAGGTAGCCCCGCACCGAGGAGGCGAACTTGGCCAGCGCCGCGGTCCGCTCGTCGATGAGTGCCGACGCGGTGCCGGCGCGGCTCTGGTCCAGCACGCAGACACCCAGGACGAACCCGGCGAACCGGTCGGCCTCGCCTCGGTGCGCCAGCGCGGCCAGCGCCATGGACAGCAGGATCCCGCCGGAGCAGAAGCCGAGCGGGATGACCGAGTCGGCGGCGGTGATCCGCCGGGCCGCGTCCAGTGCGTCCAGGATGGCCTGCCCGTAGGTGTCCATGTTCCAGCCGCGGTGGCGGGCATCGGGGTTGCGCCAAGAGATCACGAACACCTGCTGGCCGTTGTGCACCAGGTACTCGATCAGGCTGCGCCCGGGGCGCAGGTCGGCGATGTAGTACTTGTTGATCACCGGTGGCACCAGCACGAGTGGACGGGTGCGTACCTGCTCGGTGCGCGGGGTGTACTGGATCAGCTCGAACACCTCGGTGCGCAGCACCACCGCGCCCGGGGTGACGGCGATGTCCTTGCCCACCTCGAAGGCGTCCGAAGCCACCATGGTGGGCACCCGGGGGGCGCTGACCAGGTCGGCGACCAGGTTGCGGGCCCCGGTCAGCGCGCTGCCACCTCGGCTCTGCGCGGCGGCCCGCCAGCCCAGCGGGTTGAGCAGCGGGTTGTTGCTGGGCGCCAACGCGGCCACCAGGTTGTCCATCGCGAAGGTCAACCGTTCCCGGTCCCGCCAGTCCAGGTCGGCCTCGGCGACCAGCTCGGTGCCCGCCGAGGACGTCGCCAGATAGGCCTGCAGCAGCCGCCGCAGCACCGGGTTGGACCGCCACGCCTCGTCGGCGAACCGCCGGTCCTTCGGCCCCGGGGCCAGCGCAGAGGTGCCCAGCGCGACCCGGCCCAGCTCCTCGGCCAGCTCGCCGGCCCGGCGCAGCGCGCCACCCGGGTGGCGGGCGACCTCCAGCACCAGCCGTACCGCGGCGTTCGCCGGCAACAGCCGGATCGCCGGCCAGAGCGCGCCGTCGACCAGCAGCATGTCCAGGGCAACGGCCTGGTCGGCCGCCGCGGCGGCGTCCGGGGAGTCGGGCGTGACGGCCGGTCCTGGGGCGCTCATCGCCGCGCCGCCTCGGCCTCGAGCCGCTGGGTGGCACGGCGGTCCCTGGCGTAGTCCAGGAACCAGTCCAGCGCGTCGGGGTTGGCGAGGGTGGCCCGGTTGACCGCCCGTTCCGCCGGCACGCCCTGCAGCAGCCGCTTGATCGGGACCTCGAGCTTCTTGCCGGTGAGCGTCATGGGGATGGCTGGCACGGTTACCACCTCGTCGGGCACGTGGCGGGGGGAGACCCGCGCGCGGATGTCCTGTCTGATCTGGTCGACGAGGTCCCCGGTCAGCTCGGTGCCAGCGGCGAGGGCGACGAACAGCGGCATGAAGTAGCCGCCGTCCGCCAACTCGGCCCCGATCACCAGGCTGGCGGCCACGCCGGGGATCCGGTCGACAACCGCGTAGATGTCCGCCGAGCCCATCCGCACGCCGCCCCGGTTGATCGTGGAGTCCGAGCGGCCGTGCACCACGTAGGTGCCGTAGCGGGTGATCGTCATCCAGTCGCCGTGCCGCCAGATCCCCGGGTAGGTGTCGAAGTAGGCCTCCCGGTAACGGGCGCCGTCGGGGTCGTTCCAGAACGCCACCGGCATGGACGGCATCGGCTCGGTGATCACCATCTCGCCCACCTCGTCGACCAGTGGCTGCCCCTCCGGCGACCAGGAGTCCACCCGAACTCCGAGGTAGGGGGCCTGCATCTCGCCGGCATAAACGGGCAGCAGCGGGTTCGTGCCGATGAACGCTGTGCACACGTCCGTGCCGCCGCAGTCGGAACCCAGCAGCAGGTCCCGCTTGACCATGTCGTAGACCCAGTGCCAGGTGGAGGTGGGCAGCGGGGAGCCGGTGCTGCAGATGGCCCGCAGCGCGGCCAGGTTGTGCTGCTCCCCCGGCCGCCGGGCGGCCCGCTGGCAGCCGGTCAGGTAGGCCGCGCCGGTGCCGAACCGGGTCACCCGCTCGCGGGCGCAGATGCCGAACAGCTGGTCGGGCTCCGGACGCACCGGGTTGCCGTCGTAGGTGACGATCGTCGCGCCCACCGCGAGCGCGGTGACCAGCACGTTCCACACCATCCACGCGGTGCTGGCGTAGATGAACACCCGGTCCTCGGGGCCGGTGTCGAAGTGCAGCGCGTGGCTCTTGAGGTGCTCCAGCAGGATGCCGCCGTGCGAGTGCACGATGCCCTTGGGCACCCCGGTGGTGCCGGAGCTGTACAGGATCCACAGCGGGTGCTCGAACGGGACCTGAACGTAGCTCGGGGGCGGGTCGCCGGCCACCAGGGCGTCGAAAGACAATGCCCCCGCCGGTGGGGTGCCCCCGGCGCGCAGGTGCTCCACGACCACGGTGTGCCGCACCGAGGGCAGCGCCGCGCTGAGCTCGGCGAGGGTGTCCAGCCGCCGCACCTCCCGCCCGCCGAAGCGGTAGCCGTCCACCCCGAGCAGCACCGTCGGTTCGATCTGGCGGAACCGGTCCAGCACGCCGTCGGTGCCGAAGTCGGGGGCGCAGCACGACCAGATCGCGCCGACCGCCGCCGTAGCGAGCAGCGCGACCACCGCCTGGGGGATGTTGGGCAGGTAGGCCGCGACCCGGTCCCCCGGGCGCACCCCCATGCGGCGCAGCTCGTCGGTCAGCGAGGCCACCTGGCGCACCAGGTCCCGGCCGGTCAGAGTCGCCCGTTCGCCGCCCTCGGAGACCCCCACGAGCGCGGTGTGGTCGTCCCGGACCTGGCGCAGGATGTTCTCCGCGAAGTTCAGCCGGGCATTCGGAAACCACACCGCGCCCGGCATGGCGCGCTCGGCCAACACCCCTCGGGGCTGGGCGGAGGCGACCACGTCGAAGTACGACCAGATCGCGCCCCAGAAGCCGTCCAGGTCCTCGACCGACCAGCTCCACAGCTCGTCGTAGCCCACCAGCTGCACATCCCGGTCCCGGTTGACCCACGCCTGGAAGTCGGCCATGCGGGAGCCGCGGGCCCGCTGCTCCGAGGGTGTCCACAGCAGCTCCCGTGCCGTGTCCGCACCGGTTGTCTCGCTCACGGGCCCTCCTTTGCGCCGAGGCCGTGCCTGTAGTCACGAACGTAGGGAGCGCTCTACCGGGCCGCCTCGGGTTCCGGTACCAACATGTCGGCGGTTGCTATGCGCCGCGCCCAATGGCCAGCCATTCCGCGATACCTAGGTTGTGGGATCCGCACACGCCACATCACTCGGCCCGGAGTGCCCTGTCCGGAGTGCCCAATGTCGCCACCCGCCGGCTGGTCAGCCGCGAGCGTGTTACCACTGGTCACGTACGAGGTGGACAGGTGAGCGCTGGTAGCTATTCTCATCCGGTGGGAGTCGACGAGGCGTCCGTCGACGCGCGGCTGGCCGCCATCGCGTCCATCGTGTCCGACGGGTTCACCCGGATCGGCCGGGACATCACGAAGGTGCTGCTCACCGAGATCCCCGAGCTGCAGGGCGACGAGCTGCTCGAGGGGCTGCTGCACGCCAGCGTGGAAGAGAACGTCAGCGCGATGCTCCACCTGCTCGGGTTGCAGGTCTCGCTGGACAGCGTGGCGGTACCCAGTGCCGCCGCCGAATACGCCCGCCGGCTGGCTCAGCGCGGCGTCAGCGTGATCGCGCTGGTCCGCGCCTACCGGGTCGGCCACGCCAGATTCCTGGAGTGGTGCCTACGCGAACTGTCCGACCAGGAGTCGCAGCCACACCTAGTGCGCGCGGTCACGCACCGCATCCTGCAGCTCAGCTTCGGCTACATCGACCGGGTGTCCGAGCAGGTCGTGGGCGCCTACCAGCTGGAACGGGACCGGTGGCTACTCACCCAGACCGCGGTGCGCGCCTCCCGGGTGAAGAAGCTGCTCGCCCGCGAGGACCTCGACCTGGACGCCACCGAGTCGGCGTTGGGCTACCGGCTGCGCCAGTTCCACGTGGCCATCGTCGGGTGGGTCCCGGAACCGACCCAGGCCGGCGCGGGGCTGGTGCGGCTGGACCGGTTGGGGCAGTCCCTGGCCGCCGATCTCGGCTGTGCGGGGCGCCCGTTGTTCGTGCCGTTCGACGAGTCCATCGCCTGGTTCTGGCTGCCGTTCGGCGCCCGCCCGAACGTCGAGTGGGGCAAGCTGGACGCCAGCGTCGAGGCCACCGACCCGACCATCCGGCTCGGCGTCGGCGAACTGGAGAAGGGGGTCGCGGGCTTCCGCGCCAGCCACTACCAGGCCATGACCGCGCAGAACGTGGCGATCGCCGCTCGGCCGCCGCACCGGGTCACGCTGGCCGCGCGAGTCGGGCCGATCGCGCTGATGTGCGCGGACCTCGAGGCCACCCGGGTCTGGGTGCGCAAGGTGCTCGGCCCGCTGGCGACCGACCAGAACAACCACCCGGTGCTGCGCGAGACGCTCCGGGTGTTCCTGGAGTCCGGCGGCAGCTACACGGCGGCGGCGGAGACACTCAACCTGCACCGCAACACCGTGCAGTACCGGCTGAACAAGGCCGGCGAGCTGCTACCCACCCCCATCACCGAGCGCCGCGCGGACCTCGAGCTCGCGCTGCGCGCCTGCGACCAGCTCGGCGCGGTGTTGCTCGGCGACGACGAGGGGTAGGCGCGGGATGTTCGCGCGGCTTGACCACGACTCGCGGGATGTTCGCGGTAGCTGTAATTGTGCCCCAGGGACCCCTGCGACATGCTGACCACATGGCGTTGCGCTGCCTTCTGGTCGACGATGACGCCCATTTCCTCGAGTCCGCGAGGGTGCTGCTCCAGCGGGAAGGGATGCAGGTCCATACCGCATCGTCGGGTGCGGAAGCCGCCCAGCGAGTCGGTGAGCTGCGACCTGACGTCGTACTGTTGGATATCCGGCTTGGCGAAGAGAGCGGCTTCACCGTGGCGCGTGAACTCCACGCGGCATGGCCAACAGAGGAACCGTCCGAGGACGTTCTGAAGATTATTCTGATCTCGACGTATTCCGAAGCGGACTACGGGAGACTCATCGAGGCGAGTCCCGTATTCGGGTTCATCGCCAAGTCGTCCCTCTCCACCCGTGCCATACGGGAACTGATCGAAGGACGGGCTAGCGGGCCCTGAGCCAGGCGAGGACCGCCAGGACGCGACGGTGATCATCGGAGCTCGGGGGCAGTCGCAGCTTCGTGAGAATGTGCTGGACGTGTTTCTGGACCGTGGTCTCGGTGACCCACAATGCCCGGGCGATTCCGCTGTTGGACCGCCCCTCGGCGATCAGCGCGAGCACCTCGCGCTCGCGCTCGCTCAGTGCGGCCAGCGGGTCGTTCCGGCGGCGCGCGCCCAGGAGCTCCTTGACCAGCGACGGGTCGACAACGGAGCCGCCCTTCCTGATCCGATCGAGAGCGTCGATGAACTCGTTGACGTCGGTGACCCGGCTCTTCAGCAGATACCCCACCCGGTCGCAGCTGGCCAACAGCTCGACCGCGTCCTTGACCTCGACATGGGCCGACAGCAGCAGGATCCCGATATCTGAGAACTCAGCCCTGATCTGGTGGGCCGCGACCAGGCCTTCGGTGCGATGCGTCGGCGGCATGCGTATATCGATCACGGCCAGGTCCGGACGGTGTTCGCCGACCAGGTCAAGCAGCTGCGCGGCGTCGCAGGCCTGACCGACCACCTCGAAGCCGGAGCGCTGGAGCAGGCTGGAAACCCCCTCCCGGACGAACACATCGTCGTCCGCCACGACAACCCGGCCGCGACCGCCCGCCGCCTGTTCGAGTCGCTCGCCGGCCTCGCCTCGGAACCTTGGAGACGTCATGGGCACTACCTCCCCGGGGAGCGGCGTTGACGCTACCCCGGCTCGAGGCCCGACAGCTAGCGCGCACACGGTGAGTCCGCGCGGTCAAAGAACAATCCGTGACTAAGCACGACCGAATCGCCACAAATAGCGGGACCGACCGGTCCGTTTTTCACCCGCGTTTCCGGAGACAGGCCGAATACACGATCTCGCTCCCATCGCTTTCTTGGCCTTCGACTTTCGAATCCTAGAAGCGCGGAGGGCACCCGGCCATAGCCCGCTGTCCCAGCGTCACCTCGACGATCTAGGCCAGCATCACAAACGGCGGTAGGGTCCGCGAGTGGCCGACCACGTCGCCGCGCTCTCCGGAGAGGTCGCACGCCGCATCGCGGCGCGGCTCGCCGACCTGACTCCAGAAATGACCACGCTGTTCGTCGACACGATTCCCGAGTTCCACCACGACCGGGCCGTGCAGCGGCTGATGGTCGCCAGCACCACTTCGAACCTGAGCGCCGTTGTCGACATGCTCATGCTGGGGATCTCACTCGAGGACATCGTGGTGCCGCCGGCGGCCGCGACGTACGCCCGCCGGTTCGCCCAGCACGATCTGTCGCTCGAGGCCCTGCTGCGTGCCTACCGGCTGGGCGAACACATGTTCCTGCAGTGGGGAATCCAGGATCTCAGGCGGCAGGCGCTGCCCGCCGACGATGCGCTCGCGGTCACCAGCCACGTCGCGCTGCTGCTCAACGGCTACATCGATCGGGTCATCGAGGGCCTGATCGACATCTACCGAACCGAACGTCAGCGCTGGCAGGAGCGGTCGGACGCGGCCCACGCCGCCCAGGTACGCGCGGTGCTGGCCGCCGAGGAGCTCACCATATCGGTGGCCGAGCAGATGCTGGGCGTGGCACTGCGCGGCTGGCACACCGCGGCGGTTGCCTGGGTCCACTCCGACAGCGCCGCGGCGCAGCTGGGGACGGTCGGTCTGTTGCTCACCGAGGCGTCCGGGCGAACGCCGATGACCGTGTACGCCGATGCCAGCACGATCTGGGCCTGGATGTTCTTCCCGGGCCGCCCGAGTGTGGACGTCGACCGGCTTGCCGCGCGGCTGACCGAGCATGACAGCCTCCGAATTGCTCTTGGCGAACCCGGCACCGGACTGGCCGGGTTCCGGTCCTCGCACGAGGAGGCGCTGCGCGCCCGCCAAGTGGCCGAGATCGACGCGCGGCCCACTCAACAGCTGTACCCACACGCCCAGGTCGCCCTGGCGGGCCTGCTCATCGACCGACGCGACGCAGTGCGGCTGTGGGTGCAACGAACGCTCGGGGAGCTGGCGCGGGAGGACAAGGCGATGGCCCGGCTGCGGCACACGGTGCAGGTGCTGCTGGAGGCCAACGGGAGCTATACCGAGGCCGCCGCCCGGATGCACGTGCACAAGAACACCGTCCTCTACCGGGTACGCAAGGCGGAGGAGCTGCTCGGCCGGCCGGTGGCCGACGACCGGCTGGCCATCCAGGTCGCGTTGCTCGCCTGCGACCAGCTCGCGGCCACCACCAAGACACCCGGACCCGACACCAGCGTGGCTGCCGTGCACCTGCAGGGGCGAAAGCCGGATACTGGCTAGCCGTGACGACAGCGGGTCTCCGTCGCGCAAGGCTAACCGTCAGGTTTGGGTCTACGGAGCGGGAACTGATGCTCAGCAGCCGGCTGAGGTTCATCGACGGCGCTGTCGAACGCGGAACTGGGTCGGCGGAGTGACCGCCCAGCAGTGGGCCTATCCCCCTGATACCGGGAGGCCCCTCTATGACGGACTCACGCCGCGCCGCGAGGACGGACCGCGAAGCGCTCGACGAGGCTGACGGACAGCCGGTCGGCCGGGACGGGGCGCGGAGCGAACCCGGTGCGGATCGCCGGCGCCAGGCCGTCCACCTCGTTCCCACACCGGCCCCCGACCCCCGGCCGGCCGAGGGACGTCGAAATGGCGTTGGTCGACCGTTCGTGGATCGCCGCGTGGAGTGTGCCGAGCTGGATGGGCTGCTCTGGGCTGTTCGGGCGGGCGAGAGCCGGGCGTTGGTGGTGCTCGGCGAGCCCGGCGTGGGCAAGACGGCGTTGCTGGACCACCTTGTCGCACAGGCGTCGGGCTGCCGGGTGCTGCGCGCCTCGGGCGTCGAGCCGGAGATGGAGCTGGCCTTCGGCGGGCTGCACCAGGTGTGTACGCCGCTGCTTGACCGCGCTGGGCGGCTGCCCGACCCGCAGCGGGAGGCACTGCGCACTGCGCTCGGGCTGGCCACCGGGCCCGAGCCGGATCGGTTCCTGGTCGGTTTGGCCGTGTTAGGCCTGTTGGCCGATGCCGCGACCGAGTGGCCGCTGGTGTGTGTGATCGACGACGCGCAGTGGCTGGATCGGGCCTCGGCGCAGGCGTTGGCGTTCACCGCCCGCCGGCTGGTGGCGGAGTCGGTGGCGTTGGTGTTCGCCGCCAACGATGCCGAACAGGTGCCGGAATTGGCTGGTCTGGGTCGGCTGCGGGTACGCGGCCTGGCCGAGGCGCAGGCCCGGGAGCTGCTGGACTCAGTGCTGCCCGGCCATGTGGACGAGCGGGTGCTGGACCGGATCGTGGCCGAGGCGCGGGGCAACCCACTGGCGCTGTTGGAGCTGCCCAGGGGCCTGACCGCGCCGGAGCTGGCGGGCGGTGGCGACCTGCCGGACACCTCGGGTCCGCCCGGCCGGGTCGAGCAGAGCTTCCGGCGCCAGCTCGCCGCGCTGCCTGGCGAGACACAGCGGCTGTTGCTGGTCGCGGCGGCCGAGCCACTGGGTGACCCGGTGCTGTTGTGGCGGGCGGCCGGCCGGCTGGGGATCGCGGACGAGGCCGCGGTGCCGGCGGCCGAGGCCGGCTTGATGCGGATCGACTCCCGGGTGCGGTTTCGCCACCCGCTGCTGCGCTCGGCGGTCTACCGGGCCGGCCCCGCCGAGGCGCGCCGCGCCGCGCACCAGGCGCTGGCCGAGGAGATCGACCCACAGGCCGATCCTGAGCACCATGCCTGGCACGCCGCGCAGGCTGCCACGGCGCTGAACGAGGAGTTGGCCGCCGAGCTGGAGCGCTCGGCGGCTCGGTCACGGGCGCGCGGCGGCCTCGCGGCGGCCACCGCGTTCCTGGAACGAGCCGCCCAGCTGACGCCCGACCCGGCCAGGCGTGCCCAGCGCCGCCTGGCGGCGGCCCAGACCACACACAGTGCCGGCGCGCCGGCCGGGGCCCTGCGGCTGCTGTCGATGGCCGAGGCCGGACCGCTGGACGAGTTGGGTCGTGCTCGGGCGGGTCTGTTGCGCGGCCAGATCGCGTTCATGAACCGCGCCGGGGAGGCTGCCTCGCTGCTCTGGGGTGCCGCCACCCGGCTCGAGCGGCTCGACCGTCGGTTGGCCCGTGACGCGTACCTGGAGGCCATCTCGGCCGCTTGGCTGGTCGGCCAGGTGACAAGCGGGGTCGACCTGGGGGAGCTGGTGCAAGCCATGCGTTCCGCACCCATCGCATCCCCACGCCCGGTGGACCTGCTCCTGGACGGGCTGGCCACCCGGCTCACCGACGGCTATGCCGAGGGGGCGCCGGTACTGAAGCGGGCGCTTCGTGCCTTGCGCGGGCCGGACAGGCCAAGGGAGGAGGCGCTGCGCTGGCTGCATCTGGCCGCCGCCACCGCCGCGCACCTTTGGGATGACCAGACCTGGGAGGCGCTGGCCACCGGCCATGTCCAGCTGGCTCGGGAGTTCGGCGCGTGCACCACGCTGTTACACGCCCTCAACATGGCGATCGGCATGCGCGCGTGTCTGGGCGAGCTGGCCGCGGCCGCGTCGCTGGCCGAGGAACTGGCTGCGGTCACTGAGGCGACCGGCAGCCCCGTGCCGGCCCCCGCCGCGCCGCTACTCGCGGCGTGGCGGGGGCGCGAAGCCGATGCCGAACAGGTCTTCGAGTCGGTCGGCAACGATGTGCTCCGCAGACGCGAGGGCCAGGGTGTGATCATGGTCGAATGGGCGCGAGCGGTGCTCTACAACAGCCTTGGTCGCTACGAGGACGCACTGGCCGCGGCAGGGCCGGCGAGCGAGCACCCGCCGCAGATCGGAGTGACGCCCTGGGCGGCGCGGGTCGAGCTCATCGAGGCAGCCACCCGCGCCGGAGCGCCGGAGCGCGCCGCCACCGTCTTCGAGCAGCTCATCGAGCCCACCAACGCCGCCGGCACGGACTGGGCCCTGGGTATCCAGGCTCGCTGCCGTGCCCTGCTCAGTGAGGGCGAGGCCGCCCAGGCCGCCTACCAGGAGGCGATCCAGCGGCTGGGCCGCACCCGCATGCGGGGTGAGCTGGCGCGCGCCCACCTGCTCTACGGAGAATGGCTGCGGCGCGAGCAGCACCGGGTGGACGCTCGGCAACAGCTGCGCACCGCCCACGAGATGTTCGTCGACATGGGCGCGGAGGCGTTCGCCCAGCGGGCCGCCCGCGAGCTGGGCGCCGCCGGCGAGGCGCCGCGCAAACGCAAGATCGAGTCGACCGGTGAGCTCACCGCTCAGGAGGCGCAGGTCGCCGCCCTGGTCCGGGAGGGGCTGTCGAACCCGGAGATCGGTGCACGGCTGTTCATCAGCCCGCGCACCGTCGAATGGCACCTGAGCAACATCTTCGGCAAGCTGAACATCACCTCCCGCCGGCAGCTCATCCGCAGGTCCCCGTTCCTGGGCGGCACCGCCACCCCGACCGGCGCACGCGGCGGCGCCTGACCCGGGCGGCGCCTGACCCGGGCCGAGGCGCGCCGAGCAGAGTGGGGCGCCGGGGGCTGTGCCAGGGCCGAGCAGCGCCTCAGTCGCCCGCGTCCGGGAGCGCCGACGTGTGGACAAACGTGGCGAGGGCGCCGCCGCACAGGCAGGCGAAAGCGATCACGTGCACCGCACCGGAGTCGGTGAACACCAGCAACACCGTGCCGAGGACAAGGCAGGCGACGGTGGAAGCCGCCGCCAGCAGGCTCGGCTTCGCGGCGGTGCGCTGCCCGGCCGGTGTGGAGATCAACCCGCGCACCGCTGCTCCCCCGTCGAACCGCCCGCCCAGGTCCAGGGTGAACAGCAGCAGGAGTGACGGGATCAGCACGACCGCGCCGATCGCGACAACGACGGTGACGGCGAGCAGGGTGGACCGCCCGGCCGCCGCCTCGCGGATCGTCAGGCCGGGCAGGATCCAGGGCTCTTGGGCGAAGGCCCAGCCCACGATGATCGCGGCGACGGCGAGGGCCGCCGACACCCGAGCCGGCTCGAAACGGCCGCGCCAGACCAACACGAGCGTGCCGAGCCCGGCCGCGGCGGAGACGACGACCATGGCGAGCCCACTGCCGGCGGTGAGGCGGCTGCCGAACGAGCCGGCGTCGGCCTGTACGACGTTCAGGCTGGCCAGCGCGAGGACTCCGGTGCAGACGCCGGCCCGCAGCGCCCGCCCGCGGAAGTCCAGCTGCAGGGCCCGTTCACCGGCCCGGTGGGCGTCGGCGGCCAGGTAGACCGCGGCCAGATACGCGGAGGTCGCCACCGCGAGCACGCCGAGCGCGATCGAGGTCGGGTTGAGCCAGCTGGTCACCGGGTCGCCCTGCGCGTTTCCGGGCGGCACGCGGCCGCTGGCGACGGCTCCGACAATGGTGCCGAGGGCGAACGGCGTGAGCACTGAGGAGAGCGCGAACAGCCTCTCGGTCGCGCGCCGACCCCGGGCCGCCTCGAGCTGCCCGCGCAGCGCGTACGCGGCCCCGCGCAGGATGATCCCGATCACGGCCAGCAGCAGCGGTGCGGCAAGGGTAGAGGTGATCGAGGCGAAGGCGGTCGGATAGGCGGTCCAGCAGACGACCAGGATGAAGATCAGCCAGACGTGGTTGGCCTCCCAGACCGGCCCCATCGCATGCCGCGCGTGCTCGCGGGCGGCCGCGCGACCCGCCCGCCCAGGGCCGGCGACCAGCGTCCAGAATCCGGCCCCGAAGTCGGCGCCGGCCAGCACGGTGTAGGCCACCAGGCCTACCAGGATGAAGACGGCCGGGAGGTCAGCCCGCACGGTCGTGCCCTTCCAGCACCCGGCGCTCGGCCTCCAGCGGCACCCGGCTGAGCCGGCGCAGCAGCCAGCCGACCAGGATCACCAACGCCGCGTAGACCGCGATGAGCGTGCCATAGCCGACCCGAAGCCCGGTCGCGCCGGTCACCGCCCCCGACGTGCGCATGACCCCGTACACGACCCAGGGCTGACGGCCGACCTCCGTGGTGATCCAACCGGCGATCAGCGCCACCACCGACAGCGGCCCGGCGGCGACCAGACCGCGGTAGAACCAGCGCGACCTCGGCAGCCGGCGCCGGCGCAGCCGAACGTAGAGGTACAGGACGCCGAGCAGGGCCAACAGGCTGCCGATGCCGACCATCGACTGGAAGGCGAACCGCACCACGTTCACCGGCGGCTGGTTGGTCACCGGCACGCTGGACAGGCCGGTGACCGTGGCATTCGGGTCGTGGAAGGCCAGCAGCGACAACATCCGGGGTACCTCGATCCCGCCGACCACCCGCTGGCCGTCATACCAGCCCAGGAGGTGCTCGGGCGCCCCCGCCGTGGACCGGCCGAGCCCCTCCAGCGCGGCCAGCTTCACCGGCTGGCCGACGGCGACCTCGCGGGCCACCCAGTCACCGATCACCGCCTGCAGCGGCGCGGCGATCGCGGCGGCGGACAGCACGATGGTCAGTGCGGCCCGTTCGTAGCGGCCCCACCGCCCCCGCAGGAATCCCCAGGCGTAACTGCCGGCGAGCAGGAAGCCCGCGACCACATAGCCGGCCAGGTACATGTGGACGAACTCGTGCCAGAAGTACGAGTTCCCGAACAGCGCCGACCACGGGTGCACGTCGACCGCTCGCCCGTCTTCCAGCCGGAATCCGCTCGGGTGGTTCATCCAGCCGTTCACCGCGATGACGAAGAGAGCCCCGGTCACCCCCGCGAGCACTACCGGAATGCCCGACGCGAAGTGCCGCCACGCCGTCAGCCGATCCCAACCGTAGACATAGATCCCGATGAAGATCGCCTCGATGAAGAAGGAGAAGCCCTCGAGCGTGAACCCAATCCCGAACACGTTGCCGAAGCTGGCCATGAAGCCCGGCCAGAGCATGCCGAACTCGAAGCTGAGGATCGTGCCGGTCACCACCCCGACGGCGAACAACGCGAGCATGACCTTCGACCAGCGCTTGGCGAGCAGGCGATAGAGCACATCGCCGGTGCGCAGATAACGCCACTCGGCGAACAGCACCATCGGCGGAAACGCGATACCGAAACAGACCAGCGGAATGTGCACCGCCAGCGACAATGCCTGCATCTGTCGCGCCTCGA
>DASWST010000012.1:0-8616 GCA_036402515.1 Pseudonocardia sp. | reverse complement strand
GCTATCCACGAGTGGTCAAACGTCACTTCGCAAAATATCACAACATCAAACGACCTACGCACCACGGCCGCCGCCATCCAAGCCCACCAAAGATCCACATCTACAACATCAAGACCTTAACTTAGTGGCATTGCATCACATCCGTGAATGGGTCAACGGCGGCGAAACGAACATTCAAGATCTGGTGATGTTATGCCGTACCCATCACCGGATGATTCATCAATCCGGCGTCAATCCGGCTGGGAAATCCGCATGCATCTCGGCCGGCCGGAATTCATTCCGCCCCGATGGCTGGACCCGACCCAAGCACCCCGCCGACAACCCATACCCGCATAAGTCGCGGATCCAGTTGAGGGTCGGTCCCGGATTCAGTTGAGGGTCGGTCGCGGGTTCCGACCGGGCTGCCACAGTTTGCTCGTCCCTGGGCCAACTGGTCCGCGGTGGGCGTCCTGCTTTCACCGTCGGCGGGATGCGCCGCGGTCGGCGTGCACGGGCCGCAAGTCGAGGCCGCACCCGAGCGAGCAAGGAGGCGGCGATGGCCGACTCGGCACCCAAGGAGTTTGTCCTCAGCCGATCGGCTCCGGCAGGCGGTCGACGGCGTAGCCGAGGCTCAGGCTGCGCTCGGTGACCGGGTCGTGCAGTTCCACCCGCCAGCCGTCGGCGAACTGGTCGACCCCGGGGATCATCGCCACCGTGCCGGACAGCAGAACCGTGCCGGGCACCAACCAGCCGCGCTCACTCAGCACGTCGAGCCAGTAGGTGGGCGGCAACAGCGCCGCCAGGGCGGCGTCCTGGACGAGCTGTTCGGCGCCGTTGCTGCCGTGCCGGACCCAGGCCTTCAGCCGGATCGCGTCGAGATGGTCGGCGATCTCGGCCAGCCGCCACGCTCCCGCGCCGAGCACGTCCAGGCTCGCGTTCTTGCTCCACGCCACGCCGTGCACCTCCAACGCTCGGTCGGTGTGGTCGCAGGCCACGGTGAGCAGCGGGTCCGCCGGATCGTCCCCCACCACCAGCGCCCACTCGGCCTCCCCGGACGTGCGGGCGTGCTGTGCGGGCACCACGTCCACCTGTGCCGCGAGGTAGGGCGCCACCGGGTACAGGGCGGGGATGACCGATGGCGCCGGCACACCCAGCTCGGCCAGCTCGGCGACGTGCGCGGCGACCTCGTCCTGGGCGCGCCCGGTGTAGCCGGCATTGAGCAGCCGGGTCACCTTGACGGTGCGGGTGGAGCCGTCGGGCAGGGCGAACTCGAGAGTGGTGGTCATGAGGCCTCCGCAGGTCGATGAGCGAGCCGGCCACGCGTTTCCATCTCGTTTCCGAAGCGCCCCGGCTCTTGCGCATGCTCACTGTATACAGCAAGTATATTCGCGAGCCGCTGGACGAGTCGAACCGGAGCCCTGATGACCTCAGCCACGACCCCGCCCGTGGACCGCCGATCGTTGCGCCGAGCCTTCCTCGCCAGCCTCTCCGGCACCGCGCTGGAGTGGTACGACTTCACCGCATACTCCGCCGCGGCGGCGCTGGTGTTCCCGAGGCTGTTCTTCCCGGCCGCCGACCCGCTCACCGGAACCCTGCTCGCCTTCTCCACCTACGCGGTGGGCTACGTGTCCCGGCCGCTGGGTGGCGTGGTGTTCGGCCGGCTGGGCGATGTGATCGGCCGCAAGCAGGTGCTGGTGCTGACTCTCGTGCTGATCGGCGTGGCCACATTTCTGATCGGGGCCCTGCCCACCTACGCCACCATCGGGGTCGCCGCGCCCGTCGTGCTGGTCCTGCTCCGGTTCGCCCAGGGTGTCGGGGTCGGCGGCGAGTGGGGTGGCGCGGTCCTGCTGTCCAGCGAGTTCGGGGATCCGCATCGGCGCGGCTTCTGGGCGTCGGCGGCCCAGGTCGGCCCGCCCGCTGGCAACCTGCTCTCCAACGGTGTGCTCGCCGTGCTCACCGCCGCGCTGTCCGACGCCGCCTTCCTCTCCTGGGGCTGGCGGGTGACCTTCCTGCTCTCCGGCGTGCTCGTCGCGTTCGGGCTGTGGATCCGGCTCAAGCTGGAGGACACGCCGGTCTTCCGGGCGATCGAGCAGTCGGGCGACCGATCCGAGGCGCCGATCAAGGAGGTGTTCGCCACGGAGCGGCGCGGGCTGCTCACCGGCGTGCTCAGCCGCATCGGGCCGGACGTCACCTACGCACTGTTCACCGTGTTCGTACTCAGCTACGGCACCACCCACGGCTTCTCCCGGGGCCAGGTGCTCGCCGCGACCCTGATCGCGGCCACGCTGCAGCTGGGACTGATCCCGCTGGCCGGGGCGCTGTCCGACCGGGTCAACCGGCGCGGCCTCTACGCGGTGGCCGCCGCCGGCGCCGCCATCTGGCCCTTCGTGTTCTTCCCGGCGATTGGCGGCGGCTCCTTCCCGTTGCTCGTGCTCGGCGTCGTCGTCGGCCTGGTGCTGCACTCGTTCATGTACGGACCGCAGGCCGCGTTCATCATCGAGCAGTTTTCCCCTCGGCTCCGCTACACGGGCAGCTCGCTGGCCTACACCATCGCCGGGCTGTTCGGTGGCGCGCTGGCCCCGCTGGCGTTCGCCGCACTCAACGGACGGTTCGGCAGCTGGCTGCCGGTCGCGCTGTATGTGCTGGTGGCCGGCCTGCTGACGCTCACCGGCCTGTCTATGGGGCGCGACCCGCAACCCGCCGAGGACGAGGCCTACCTGGCCCGAGCTGGCGCCTAGGCCTCGAGCAACACCCGCAGAGTGAGGGCCAGGTGCTCGTCGATCGCCCGCATCGCGGCCGGCTCGTCGCCGGCGGCCAGCGCCTCGACGATTCGCTCGTGCTCACCGCAGACCGCGCGCTGGCGGTTGGCCGAGCAGAACAGCGCGGCCACACCGACCCGGCGCTGCCGGACCCGGAGACCCGCGTACGTCCGGGCGAGCATGCTGTTGCCCACCGCGTCGATCATCGCCTGGTGGAAGACCATGTCCCGGTCAATGAAGGCGGTTGCCGTCTCCAGGTCCCCGTCGTTGCCACCGTCGGCCAGGCGCTCCTGCTCGGCCAGGGTCTCGCGCAGCACCGCGAGGGGCACCGTGCCGTCGGCCAGCGTGCGGCTCGCGGCGTGCCGTTCGAGGACCCCGCGCAGCTCCATCAGCTCGCGGATCTGCCGGCCGGTCATCGGCGGCACGTACGCGCCGCGGCCGGGCAGCATCTCGATCAGGCCGTCGGCGACGAGCAGCAGCAGCGCCTCTCGCACCGGGGTGCGGGAGACACCGATCCGGTTCGCCAGCTCGACCTCGCTGAGGAAGGTGCCCTGGGCATCCGGGTCGACCAGCACGGTCTCGCGCAAGTAGTGCAGCGCTCGATCCCGACCGGACTCCCGCAGCACAGGCATACAGTACGTATACAGCACCACAGACAGGGAACGGAGGAAGCCGGTGCGCATCGCCCTGGCCCAGATCGTGTCGACCCCGGATCCGGAGCACAATCTCGGGCTCGTCGAGGACGAGGTCCGCGCCGCGGCCGCCGCCGGCGCGCGGCTGGTGGTCTTTCCCGAAGCCTCCATGTGCTGCTTCGGCGTGCGCCTCGGCCCGGTCGCCGAGCCGCTGGACGGGCCATGGGCCGCCCGGGTGCGGGAGCTCGCCGCCGGCGCCGGCTTGACCGTCGTGGCCGGAATGTTCACCCCCTCGGCGGACGGGCGGGTGCACAACACCCTGCTGGCCACCGGCGGTGGCGTCGAGGCGGCCTACGACAAGATCCACCTGTTCGACGCGTTCGGGTTCGCCGAGTCCGACACCGTGGCACCGGGCACCGAACCGGTGACCATCCACATCGACGGCGTGACCGTCGGCCTCACCACGTGCTACGACCTGCGCTTCCCTGGGCTTTTCCAGGAGCTCGGCAGTCGCGGCGCCACGGTTATCGTCGCGCCGGCATCCTGGGGCGCCGGCCCGGGCAAGCGTGAGCAATGGGACCTGCTGGTGCGCGCCCGCGCGCTGGACTCCACGGCATTCCTGGCCGCCTGCGACCAGGCCGATCCCACCGCTGTCGGCCGGGACGCCGGCCGGGCGCCCACCGGGATCGGCGCGAGCGCGGTTGCCGGACCGCTCGGCACCATCGTCGACCAGCTCGACGAGAAACCGGGCCTGCTGGTGGTGGACATCGACCCCGCCGAGGTCGAGTCCGCCCGCAAGACCGTTCCGGTGCTCGCCAACCGAAGGTTCTGAGCACCCGGCGCACGCCTGGTCAGGTCAAACCCCAGCGCTAGCGGACCAGGCGGAAGAACGCGCGAACCTCGTCGACGAAGATGTCCGGACGCTCGAAGGCGGCGAAGTGACCGCCCCTCGACGGCTCGTTCCAGTACCGGATGTCGATGTAGCGCTTCTCCGCCCACCGGCGCGACGGCCGAGGCAGCTCCTTCGGGAAGATCGAGCAGCCGGTCGGTACGTCGACGGTGTCCGATGTGGACTCGGTGAACCAGGACTGGACCTGCCGGAAGCTCTCCCAATACAGCCGGGCGGAGGAAGCCCCAGTGCCGGTGAGCCAGTACAGCGTGATGTTGTCGAGCATCTCGTCGCGGGTGAACACGTTCTCCGGGTGGCCGTCGCAGTCGGTCCACGCCCGGAACTTCTCCACGATCCAGCCACACAGGCCGGCCGGCGAGTCGACGAGGCCGTACCCCAGGGTCTGCGGCCGGGTGGCCTGCTGCATCGAGTAGCCGTCCTCCCACTGCTGGGCGCGCTCCAGGGCAGTCAGGGTCTCCCGCTCGGCGTCGGTGAGGTCGCCGAACGTGTCCGGGTCTGGCGCGGCGATCGGCGGGTTGAGGTGGATGCCGGCCAGGTGCTCGGGATCCTGCTGGCCCAGGCTGGTGGTGACGCTGGTGCCCCAGTCGCCGCCCTGGGCCCCGTACCGGGAGTAGCCGAGCCGGGCCATCAACTCCGCCCACGCGGCGGCGATGCGCTGCACACCCCAGCCGGTGCGGTCCGGCTTGTCGCTGAACCCATACCCGGGCAGGGATGGGCACACCACGTGAAAGGCGTCCGCCGGGTCGCCGCCGTGCGCGGCCGGGTCGGTCAGCGGACCGATCACCTTCAGGAACTCGACAATTGAGCCCGGCCAGCCGTGGGTGAGCACCAACGGCAGCGCGTCCGGCCGCGGCGAGCGCGCGTGCAGGACGTGGATGCCCAGCCCGTCGATCTCGATACGAGACTGCGGTAGCGCGTTGAGCCTCGCCTCGGTGGCCCGCCAGTCGTACTCCCCGACCCAGTGGTCGCAGAGCTCGCGCAAGTAGGCCAGCGGGACGCCCTGCGACCAGTCGTCCACCGTCTCCGCCTCCGGCCAGCGGGTGCGGAGCAGGCGCTCGCGCAGGTCGGCCAGGTCGGAGTCGGGGATCTCGATCCGGTACGGGGTCACGCCACTCACGGCCCTGGCGGGTGAATGAGGCAGGTGCTCATCGTGTACTCCTTATCCGCACATTACGCCCGGATGCGGACAACAACCTCGGTATCGGTTACCCGCTCCACGCCCACGGTGAATCCGCCAGCGTTGGTCTCGCCGCCCACCGGGACGGTGATCTGATGCCCGGCGACCTCGACCTGCGCGGCGCCGTCCGCCACGCCGACGAGCCGGGCGTTGACCCCTAACACCGACACCTCGGTGCCGCCGCTACGCGCAAAGGTGATCGTGCAGCCGTCCAGACCACAGTTGGTTTGCGATCCCCCGCCGCCGCACGCGGCGAGGCCGAACGCGAGGACGACCGAGGTCAGGACGACGGCCAGGCGACGATGCACAGACCGACCTTAGGGCTCGGGTCGGCCCAGCATCCAGTCCGCTGTCCCGGGGTAACGGACGGCTTGGAGAGTCCACATACTGGGAACTGACCCATGCCGGCAATCCTGAAACGAAAGATTTACTTGGGTGCAGCCAGGCGGGACGACCTGGATTCCTATTGTCGTCTGGCAGGTATTGCACCGGCGCGGTGTCTGCTGACCGACAGACGACCACGCTCTACTCCGGGGCCATACCAGATTGGCACATGACTACCTTGTCGAATAAGAAGTTTCATCTGGCTTGGTTCCTGAACTTCATCACCGACGACTGGCAAGGCACCTGGGGCGACGGTGGCCGGGACTGGTCCGGTGACTTCTATGTGGAAATGGCGCGCGACCTCGAGCGGGCATGCTTCGACTACGTCATCATCGAGGACAAACTGATGGTGTCCACAGCATATGGCGGCACCATGGAAGCCGACCTGAAGCATGGGGTGAACCCCAAGCACGACCCGGTTCCGCTGGCCGTGCTGATGACGCAGGCGACCGAGCGGCTCGGCGTGGTGCCGACCATGTCCACGAGCTTCTACCCGCCGTTCCTGCTGGCCAGGTTGTGCGCCACGATCGACCACATCGCCCGGGGCCGGTTCGGCTGGAACATCGTCACCTCGGCCGAGGACCGGGCCGCGCAGAATTTCGGCATGGACCGGCTCTACGAGCACGACGAGCGGTACGCGATGGCGACCGAGTACCTCGATCTGGTCCGCCAGCTCTGGGACTCCTGGGAGCCGGACGCGGTGGTGCGCGATCAGGAGACCGGCACCTACGTCGACCACACGAAGGTGCACGTAGTCGACTTCGTGGGCAAGTACTACAAGTCTCGAGGCCCGCTGAACACCGTGCGTTCGCCGCAGGGTCACCCGGTGCTGTGCCAGGCCGGCGCGTCGGCACCCGGCCGCGAGTTCGCCGCGCGGTACGCGGACACGATCGTCGCCACCGGCTCCAACCCGACCCGGATGAAGGCCTACCGAGACGACATCCGAGCCAAGCTGGTCGCGCACGGGCGCAACCCGGACGACTGCAAAGTGCTGTTCCTGATGTCGCCGGTGGTGGCCGACACCGTCGAGGAGGCGCATGCCAAGAAGCTGCGCTGGATGTCGGAGCCTCGGTACATCGAAATGGTGCTGGCCACCATGTCGTCCATCACCGAGATCGACTTCAGCCGGTTCGATCTCGACGCGCCACTGCCGGCGGTGACGACCAACGGGGAACGCGGCTTCCTGGAGGCGTTCGCGCGCCGCGCGGAGGGCAAGACGCTGCGCCAGGCCGTCATCGAGGACGGCATGAGCGGCACGGCCGATTTTGTCGGGACACCCGAGACGGTCGCCGACCGGATGGCCGAGATCATGGAAGAGGTCGGCGGCGACGGCTTCCTGATCACCAGCCCGGAGAAGAAGCTCAACCGGCGCTACGTCACCGAAATCACCGACGGATTGGTACCCGCCCTGATGCGCCGCGGGGTGGTCCGCACGTCCTACACACACGAGCGCTTCCGCGACAACCTGCTGGAGTTCTAGCCGGGCTCGCGATCCGCCCGATGAGTTTGCGGTCCTCCGACGGTCTCAACAGGGACGGCCACCGCCGCTACAGTCCCCGGTCGAGACCCACGTCACAGGAGGAAGATCATGACCGCACCCACCCCAGAAACGCCGGGAGTGTCCCCGTACCTGACGGTCAGCGATGCCGATGCCGCGATCGACTTCTATCGCCGGGCCTTCGGGGCCGTGGAACTCAGCCGTATGCCCGGCCCGGACGGCAAGAAGCTGATGCACGCCGCCGTGACGATCAACGGTGGCCTGGTGATGATGTCCGACGACTTTCCGGAGTTCGCCGACGGCCGCTCCAGCACGCCGGAGGCCCTCGGTGGCAGCCCGGTGACGATCCACCTGAACCTGGCCGACGTGGACGCCGCATGGCAGCGGGCGGTCGATGCCGGTGCCACCGTCACGATGCCGCTGGAGGACCAGTTCTGGGGCGACCGGTACGGCCAACTCACTGACCCGTTCGGGCACCGCTGGTCACTGGCCACCCACCAGCGCGACGTCACCCCGGAGGAGATTGAAGCCGCGATGAATGCCAGTTCCCCGGAGTAGCCGGGCAGCGGGGGTGCCCGCACCGAGACTCATCGTCGTCTGCGGGCTCCCCGCCACCGGCAAAACCACCGTGGCCAGCGCACTTGCCCAAGAGCGGGGCGCCGCCTTCGTCCGGATAGACACCATCGAGCACGCCATCGTGGAGTGGAGCCCACTCGAGCAACCGTTGGGTGCGGTCGGCTACGCGGTGGGCTACGCCCTGGCCGCCGATCAGCTCACACTCGGCCTCGACGTCGTGGTCGAATGCGTCAACCCGCTGATGGTCACCCGTGACGCCTGGGCACGCGTCGCCACCCAGGCGTGCGCGCAGCTGCTGGAGGTGGAGCTGGTGTGCTCCGATCCGCGCGAGCACCGGCGCCGCGCGGAGAGCCGCACGGTCGACATTCCCAGGCTGGTCCTTCCGACCTGGCGGCAGATCACGGAGCGCGAGTACGAACCGTGGTCGCGGCCCCACCTGGTCATCGACACCGCAACGCGCACCGCCGACGACTGCGTGGCGTTGATCTCCCGCCAGCTCGCGCCCTGCGCCTGATGCCGCATGCACTGATCATCGGTGGCGACCCGGCTCACCTGCCCGCCGACGTCGGCGCCGCCGGAGCGCGCTTCGTCCGAGCCGAGCCCGATGATCCGGCGGCACTGGGGGAAGCCGCCGGCGACGGCGCGGACCTGCTCGTGGCCTGCATCTGCTACACCGCCGCCCAGGCCAGGCTGCTGCTCCC
>DASWST010000011.1:0-19569 GCA_036402515.1 Pseudonocardia sp. | reverse complement strand
GGTGGCCGGCAACCTCGGCTCCAACGCCACCCCACCCAACGACGTCGGAAACACCGCCCGAGCCACCGCCACCATCCGACGCGCCTCGAACTCCCGACACCGCAACAGATCCGCCACCGCCGAGACCGGGCGCACCCCGAGCTCGACGAAATCACCGCCGCTATCCAGCGAGGCCACCAGCTCAACCATGTCAAGCTCGGCCTGGCGCAGCACCGTCTTCAAATACGACAGCTGATCAACCCGATCCTGCCTGGACGCGGAGCGCACATCCACCCGCATCGCGGCCAAACCCGCAGACACGGACTCCCGCGAGGGGACAAGCGGACTCTCCGACATACCAACATTGTCGCAGCGGGGTCCGACAATTTCCGGGGCTCACTCGAAGCTGGTCACGCAATTTTTTCCGAAATATTCTGGGCGCCTCACCAGCCGTCCCCGAACAGGGTCCCCGACCCCACAGACAAAAGGCGGAAGCCAAACTGTTGTAACTGACTGCTCTTCCGTCCAAAGCAATCTTTCGAAATGACCATCAGCCCGTAACGCGCGGAGCACTCGCCGCCAGCTGGGTGGCGATGTAACCACGGGCATGGCGGGCCAGGTCCTCGCCGTCGGTCCAGAGGTCCCGCCAGATGGCCAGGTCACCGGTGAGGCCGCGGGAGACGACGGCCGAGGAGAACGACTCGAAGGTGATCGGCCCGGTGTAGCGGATGTCGGCCAGCGCATGGAAGAACGCGCCGAAGTCTAGGTGCCCGGAGCCGAGGTAGCCCCGGTGGTTCTCGCCGATATGCACGTACCCGAGCCGGTCCCCCACCTCGTACACCGGGCGGACGAGGTCGTCTTCCTCGATGTTCATGTGATAGGTGTCAAGGTGGATGGTGACGTTGTCCGCGCCGATGTCGTCGGCCAGCCGCAGCGCGTCCCGCGCCGTGTTGACCACGTTCGTCTCGTACCGGTTGCAGATTTCCAGGCCGAGCGTCATGCCCAGGATTTTGGCCTCGGCGGCCAACTCGGACAGCACGCGCACCACGTTGGCCCGGCCGGCCACGGTCAGCGGCGCGGAGTATTTGCCCAGCGCGCTGAACAACGCCCCGGTCAGGATGGTGCCGCCGAGCTCGTGGGTGACCCGCAGCGAGTCGGCCAGCAGCTGGGCGCCCCGGTCCACCACGGCGGGGTCAGAGCTGGATACGTCGGCGTCGAAGGCCAGGCCGCGGGAGCAGGCCACCCCGAGCCCGGCCTCGGAAAGCAGGCGCCGGGTCTCGGCAACGTCCATGTTGAGCGAGTCGTGCAGGGAGAACTCGAGCAGGTCGTATCCGGTCTCGGCGGTCTTGCTCACCGCCCGGCGCACCGAGGCGGTGGAGGTGTCCCCCGCCCAGACGAGAGCGTGCACGCCGATGGGGTTGGTAGTCACGGTTGGTCCCTTCACGCTGCCTGGGCGCCGGTGATCAGCGCAACGATCTCCTCGCCGGTGGTCTGGGCGATCCGGCGGCCGGCCACGCTCCGCCCGGCCCGCATGACCCATACCTGGTCGGCGAGCCGCATCACCTGGTCGAAGTTGTGGCTGACCAGCAGGACGGCGTGCCCGTCGTCGCGGAGCCGGGTGATGAGCTGCTCGACCCGGGCGGTCTCCTGCACACCCAGTGCCGCCGTCGGCTCGTCCATGATGACCAGGGTGGAGCTGAACCCGGCAGCCCGGCAAATGGCGACCGCCTGCCGCTGCCCACCGGAGAGCCGGCGCACCCGGGAGGTCACCGCGGGCACGTTCACCGCCAGCTCGGACACCATCTCATTGGCCCGAACCTTCATCGCCTTGCGGTTGAGCACCGCGAGCGGCCCCAGCCGACCAGCCCAGCCCCAGGCGATCTCCCGGTTCAGGAACAGGTTCTGCCACACCGTGAGGTCTTCGACCAGCGCGAGGTTCTGGTGCACGGTCTCGATCCCGGCGTCCCGGGCCTCCTGCGGCGAGCCGAACGCCACCGGCCGGCCCTGGAAGGTGAACCCGCCTTCGTCGGGGCGGTGGATGCCGCAGATGCAGCGCACCAGGGTGGACTTGCCGGCGCCGTTGTCCCCGACTAGCGCGGTGATCTCCCCGGCCCGCAGGGTCAACGACACGTCCCGGAGGGCTTGGACGCTGCCGAAGGCCAGCGAAACCCCACTGGCCTCCAGCAGCACGTCTGGTTGGGTCATTTCCGGAACCTCGTGAGTAGAGCGGCGAGCACCACCACGGTGCCGACCGCGACGGGCTGGTAGAAGGGCGAGACGCCGAGCAGGGTCAGCCCGTTGGCCAGCGCGGTGAGCAGCAGGGCGCCGAGCACCGGGCCGAGCACGCTGCCCCGCCCGCCCACCAGGCTCACCCCGCCGAGCACCACCGCGGCCACCGAGTTGAGCAGGAACGAGGTATTCGCCGCCGGTTCGGCCGCGCCGACGCGGGCCACCAGCAGGATCGCGGCCAGGCCGGCGAGCACCCCGGAGACGGTGTACACGGCGATCTTGACCGCCGGCACGCTGATCCCGGTCGCGGTGGCCGCCTCGGCGGACCCACCGGCGGCGAACACGTGAGTGCCCCACCGGGTGCGGAACAGCACCAGGTGGGCCAGCACCGCGACCACCGCGGCGACCAGTACCGACCAGCCGATGATGCCGATCCCGCCGGTGGACAGCCGTAGCAGCGCCACGTTCACCACGGTCACCGGCTTGCCGTCGGCGATCACCAGCGCCAGCCCGGACGCCGCCGACAGGCTGCCGAGGGTCACCACGAAGTCGGTGATCCGGCCGTTGCCCACCAGCACCCCGTTGACCACGCCGATCAGCCCGCCGCCCAGCACAGCCAGCGCGCCGCACGCCACGATCCCCCAGCCGTGGGAGATGCCGAAGCCGAACAGCACCGCGCCGAAGGTCATCATGGACGCTACTGACAGGTCGATGCCGCCGGTCACCACGACAAAGGTCTGGCCGACCGAGAGCACCACCAGGATCGCCGAGGCCACCAGCATCGAGCGGATGTTCCCGCTGGACAGGAAGGTGGGGTTGGCGGCCTGGAAGATCACCACCAGCACCACGAGCCCGACCGCGGCGGCCCAGTCGGCCCAGAAGGCCCCGTCCCGCAGCGCCCCGGCCAGCGCGGTGGCGCGGGCCGGAGCGCTCGAGGCGCCGGACGGGGTCACGGTCTCGCTCACTTCTTGATCAGCGCGGTGAACGGATTGGGGTAGGCGGCGAAGGGCTTGGGTGCGGCGGCGATGGCCTGGTCCGCGTTGTCCTTGGTGATCAGGGCGACCGGGGCGTCCACCTTGGCCGGCAGCGTCGCACCGGAGACCGCCGCGCGGCAGGCGTCCACGCCCATCTGACCGATCGCGTACGGGTACTGCGCGACAGTCGCGGCCAGCTCGCCGCTCTTCACCGCGGCCAGCGCGTCGGGGTTGCCGTCCACGCTGACCACCTTGACCTGCCCGGACTTGCCGGCGTTGGCCACCGCCCGGGTGATGCCCAGGCCCATGTCGTCGTTCGCCGCGAAGAACCCGGTCACGTCCGGGTGCGCCTGCAGGATGTTGGTGGCCTGGGTGAGCGCCTCCTGGCGGTCCCAGTTGGCGGCCACGGTCTGCACCACCGCGACGTTGGGTGCGACGCCGGAGGTGAAGCCCTGCACACGGTCGCCGCTGGTCACGTCGCCGGCGATGCCACCGACCACGGCCACCTTGCCGCCGGAGGGCAGCAGCCGGGACAGCTCCTGGGCGGCGGTCTTCCCGGCGGCGGCATTGTCCGTGCCGATGTAGGTGGCGATCTTCGCGTTGGCCGCCTGCGCGGCGGCCGGGTCGACCGGGCTGTCGATGTTGACGATCGCCTTGCCGCTGGCGGCGAGCTGGGCGATGCCCTGCACGAGGTTGGTGCCGGAGATCGGGTTCACCACGTAGCAGTTGTAGTCCTGGCCAGCCAGGCCGGTCAGCTTGTCGGCCTGGCCGGTGGTGTCGGTGACCGAGGTGGCGGCCTGCACGGTGGTCTGCACCCCGGCAGTGGCACTGTCATCCTCGATGCCCTTCTGCATGGCTTGGAAGAACGGGTTGTCCAGGCCCTTGATCACGGCGGCTACCTTGGGCGGCCCACTCGCCTGCCCAGCCGCGGAGCCACCTGCCCCTCCGGTTGAGCCGCCGCCACAGGCGGCAAGGCCGAGAGCCCCGGCCGCGGCCAGTGCCGCGATGGCCAGCGTGCGGATCGTCGTCCGCTTCGTCGCCTGTGCGTTCGTCACCTGCATGGTGAACTCCTCGCCCAACTCGAGCGCCTTCGCCCGACCTCCAGCGATTAGAGGCCTCGCTTATGCCTAGTGTCAAGCAAAAGTCGTGCATCTTTTAATTGCAGCTCGGCAGAACTAGGCTGTCTGCGTGACCGAGCCGTCCGGCTGGGCTGTATCGCCAGCTGTCTCTCCAGCCGTCTCGCCCGGCGAGATGCTGGCGTTGCTGCGTGCGAGCAGCCCGCTGACCAGGGCCGAGGTGATGCGCCGCACCGGGCTGTCCCGGTCCACGGTGGCCCAGCGGCTGGACGCGCTGCTCACCGCCGGGCTGGTGGTGGCGGCCGGCGAGGAGGCCCCCGGCCGGGGCAGGCCGGCCGGGCAGTTCGCCTTCCACCGGGACCGGGGCGTGCTGCTCGTGGTGGACGTCGGGGCCACCGCCGTGCGCGCCGCGCTCACCGACCTGACCGGTTCGATCCACCTCGAGCGGACCACCGCCCTGGACGTCGCCGAGGGGCCACACCGGGTGCTCGGCGTGATCGACCGGTTCTTCGCCGAGATGCTCGCCGAGGCCGGGCGCGCCACCGCCGACGTGCACGGCATCGGGCTGGATGTGCCCGGTCCGGTGGACATCGGGAGTGGCCAGGTGGTCAGCCCGCCGATCATGAGTGGTTGGGACCGGTTCGACATCCCTGGCTGGTTCCGGCCGCGCTACGGCTGCCCGGTGATGGTGGAGAACGACGTCAACGCGATGGCCTTCGGCGAGCAGCGCAGCGTGTACCCGGACACCGAGGCGCTCCTCATGATCAAGGTCGGCACCGGCATCGGCGCTGGACTGGTCGCCGGCTCGGCGGTGTACCGGGGCGCGGACGGGGCGGCCGGGGACATCGGCCACATGCAGCTGACCGTGCCGGGCGAGGCCGCACAACCGGACTGTCGCTGTGGGAACACCGGGTGCGTAGAGGCCCGCGCCGGCGGCTGGGCGCTGGTTCGCGACCTGCGTGCGGCCGGTTACGCGGTGAGCACGGTGGACGAGGCGGTGGCACTGATCCGGACCGGCGATACCACCGCGGTGGGACTGGTCCGCCGGGCCGGGCGACTGCTCGGCGGCGCGGTGGCGGACGCGGTGAGCCTGCTCAACCCAAGGGTCGTGGTGATCGGCGGTCAGCTCGCCGCCGCGGAGGAGCAGCTGCTGGCCGGGATCCGGGAGATGGTGTACCGCCGCTCCCTGCCGCTGGCCACCGCGCGGCTGCATATCGTGGGCAGCACGCTGGGGCAGCGCGCCGGGCTGGTGGGTACGGCGCTGCTGCTGGCCGACCTGGTCTTCGCGCCGCGCCGCATCGACGAGCTGCTACTCGCCTGACGGTCGCGCCACACGGGTAGCGGCGCTAGCCCGGTCTCCGATCGGGCGCTAGCTCGGCGTCCCGGCTACCGGCAGACAGATCGCGGTGATCAGTAGGTCGGCCTCAACCAGCCACCGGCCGGCGAAGCCGCGCAGCTCCACGCCGTCCACCTTCGGCCCGGACACCAGCAGCTCGGCGTGGAAGTCGCCGGTCGGCTCCAGGATCACCGAGGCCTCCTCGAAGCCCAGCCAGCGCTTGGCCAGCGGGAACCACGCCTTGTACACGGACTCCTTGGCACAGAACAGCATGCGGTCCCAGTGCACCCAGGGCTGCGCGGCGGACAGCTCAGCCAGCCGGGGCAGCTCCTCGTCACGGGCGATCGCGTCGAGTACCCCCTCGGGTAGTGGCGCGTGCGGCTCGGCATCGATGCCGATGCTGTGCATCCGTTCGGTCAGGGCGAGGGCGGCCGCCCGGTACCCGGCGCAGTGGGTCATGCTGCCCACCACCCCGGCGGGCCAGATCGGCTCGCGGCGCTCGCCGGGAAGTACCGGCGCCGGAGCCACTCCCAGCTCGGCCATCGCCCGGCGCGCGCAATGCCGGGCGGTACCGAACTCCCGCCGCCGCTTCTCCACCGCCTTCGCTACCTCCGCCGCCTCCTCCGGGTACATCAACGACTCGGCGACGTCGGTGAACGCCTCGGCGCTCGCCACCCCGGCGGGCAGCAGCTTCTCGATCACTTCCGCTGGCCCAGGATCGGGCGGGCCAGCGTGTCCGGCAGGCCCCGCCGGCGCCACTCCCTGGGATAGCCCAACGACACCTCCTCGAAGGGCACCCCGGCGTAGACCGTGGACCGAGGGATGTGCAAATGCCCGTACACCACGGCCGCCGTGCGGTACCGGGTGTGCCAGTCAGCGGTGAGCTCGGTGCCGCACCACTGGGCGAACTCGGGATAGTGCAGCACCGCGGTCGGCTCACGCACCAGCGGCCAATGGTTCACCAGCACAAACGGAATGTCCGAATCATATGCGTCAAGCCGACGCTGCGCCTCGGCCACCCGGGCCCGGCACCACGCGTCCCGGGTGGGATACGGATCCGGATGGAGAAAATGCTCGTCAGTACACACCACCCCGGTCTCGTGCGCGTATGCAAGTGAGGCCTCTTTGGTATCCGTCCCGGGCGCCCGGAAAGTGTAGTCATAGAGCAGAAACAATGGCGCGATGCGCACCGGGCCGCCCGTGCCCCGCCACACCGGGAACTCATCTTCCGGGGTCAGCACGCCCAGGGCCTGGCACGTCTCCACCAGGTGCTGGTAGCGCGGCACCCCCCGCAGTTGGACCGCATCCCTGGGATGGGTCCACAGCTCGTGATTTCCGGGAACCCAGATGACCGTGTCGAACCGATTGCGCAGCACCGATAACGCCCATTCGACGTCCTCGACCGTCTCCGCCACATCGCCACACACGATCAGCCAGTCGCCCGGCGAATTCGGCACCAGGTTTTCCACAATCTTGCGATTTTCTGGATAACCTACGTGCAAATCACTCACCGCGACCAGACTTGCGGGGGGCACCGGCATAGCTCGATCCTAATACGCGCTGATCGCGCGCACCGGCCGTCCGGTAGTTAGTTAGGACGCATGCACAGAGCCGAGCACCTTGCTCAGGAACGCCACGATGTGCTCGGTCACCGCGTCGAGATGGCTCTCCAGCAGGAAGTGCCCGCCGTCCAGCAGGTAGATCTGGGCGTTCGGCAGGTCGGCGGCGAAGGCCCGTGCCCCGTCCGGGCCAAAGATCTCGTCGTTGCGGCCCCAGACGGCAAGCAGCGGGACCTGGCTGGACTGCAGGTACTCGTGCAGCCGCGGGTAGAGCGGGAGGTTCTTGGCGTAGTCACGGAACAACTTCAGCTGGATCCGGTCGTTGCCCGGCCGGCTCACCAGCGCGTGGTCATGCAGCCAGGTATCCGGGCTGACCAGGGTCGGGTCCGCCACGCCGTGGGTGTACTGCCAGCGGATCGCGTCCACTTCCAGCGCGGGTCGAATGACGGCTTCGGTCTCCGGGTTTGCGTCCTCGGCGTAGGCCCACAGCGGCGCCCAGAACTCCGGCACAAAGCCCGCGACGTAGCCGTTGCCGTTCTGGGTGATGATGCCGAGCACCGCGGACGGGTCGCCCAGCGCCAGCCGCCAACCGACCGGTGCGCCGTAATCCTGCACGTAGATCACGTACCGCCGGACCCCGATCTGGTCCAGCAGCTGCGTGGTGAGTTCGGCCAGCGCGTCGAACGTGTAGTCGAACTCCTCCACCGGCGGGGCGTCGGAGAGCCCGAACCCGAGGTGGTCGGGCGCGATCACGTGGTAGTCCTCGGCCAGCCGAGGGATGAGGTCCCGGAACATGAACGAGCTGGTCGGAAAGCCGTGCAGCAGAACCACGGTCGGGGCGTCGGTGGGGCCCGCCTCCCGGTAGAAGAGCCGGTGGCCGCCCACGGTCTGGTAGCGGTGGTGAACCTGAGCCATGTCTAACCCCTTTTGATGCTTGAAGTGGTTAGGCGCAGCAAAGCATCTCGCGTCTAACCTGTCAAGCGAATCTAAGGGGTTAGAAGGCCGTCAGGTGAGCTCCGCGCTGTCCGTCACCCGCAGCTTCCGCCGCGCCCTGTCGTAGAAGCTGGACCCGGAGAACCGGACCACCTTGCCGCCATCCAGGTCCACGCCCAGGCGCATGATGTCGCCCGGCCTGACCTCCGCCTGGACCTCCCCGTCCACCTCCAGCGCCAGCACACCGCTGCCGGCGAGCACCTCCAGCGCCAGCTCCTCGCTGCAGCTGAGGAACAGCGAGCGGTTGAACGACGAGTGCGGCGCCACCGGAGTCACCAGCAGCCCCTGCGCGCGCGGCGAGACGATCGGGCCGCCGGCGGAGAAGTTGTAGGCCGTCGAGCCGGTCGGGGTGGCCACGATGATCGCGTCAGCGGAGTAGCGGACGAACGGCTTGCCCTCCACCCACAGCGCCACGCCGGCCATGCCCTGCCCCGGGCGGCGCACCATCACCACGTCGTTGTACGCGGTGCTCGAGCGATCCCGGACGCTGGCGGTCACCGATACCCGGGTCTCCACCACGTGCTCGCCACGGCTGATCATCTCCAGCGCGGCGGGCAGGTCCGGCACGTCGACCTCGGCAAGGAAGCCCAGCCGGCCCAGGTTGACGCCAAGCACCGGGACGTTGTGGCCGTTCACCATGCGCAGCGCGCGCAGCATGGTGCCGTCTCCACCCAGGCTGACCAGCAGGTCGACCTCGGCCGCTAGCGCAGCTGCATCGACCGGTTCGGCAAGGTCACTCAGCCGGTCCAGCTCCTCGGCCAACCCGAGCACCCTGATGCCCCGGGCGGCCGACCACGCCGCGACGGCCTCCACCGCCTCGGCGTTGTCCCGGCGCGGGTGCAACACCAGGCCGACCGCGCCGAGCTTCGCCAGACCCGGCCGCGCATCCGGCCCGGCGCACGGGTCCACCATTTCCGCCACTGACTCTGCCAAGGCGCTCTCGACCACCGATCGCTCGTCACTCCCCGGAAGAGCCGCCACGGTGACCGACCGCTCCAGCGCCCAGGCTAATCCTCTTCGATCAGAGCCGGCCGGACTTGTTGAGACGGCGACGCGCGCCCGACCCGCACAGCTAGGACCGCGCGGAACCCCGGTCGGACGCCTGGGAGAAACGCAGGTAGCGGACCAGCAGAACGTCCAGCGCGAACAGGGTCGAGACCAGCCCGGCGACGAACACGTCCAACGCGAAGCACAGGATAGCCAGCACGGCCGCGAGGACCGCCACCACGTCGTGCGCCAGCCGGTCCGCGCGCGAAGGCCGGCGCGGCAGGTTCTTCACCATCCGCGCCGCCAGCTCGGGTGCCTCGGCGGAGAGTTCCCGCTCGATCTCCCGCAGTGCCTGCCGTTCCGGTTCGCTCAGCATCAGTTCCCTGTAGACCACCTGGACATTTGCTCTGGGCTGTGCGTACCACAACTGGGCGCGGTCGACCGGGGGCTTAACGGTCCTGTGACGGTCGGCCACTCGATCGGTCGACATGAGCGGGCTCGCGACGGGTCCGGCCGCGGTCAAGTCGGGAAATTACCGGGCGGAATCGCAGGCCCCGGCGCTACGCTGCGCGCAGTCTCCCGGGTGGAATGCGCGGGAGCGACACTGGAGGAAGCCATGGCGGCCCGGGCCATTCACCGGGCTGGGCACTAGAGCGCGGATCTCCGTTGGGAATCCGCCGCCCAGGCTCCGGTGACGTCGCGATCTTCGTCTGATCCACGCCACTCCTCGAGAGGTTCCACCGTGTCTGACAGCATTCCCAGTGACTGGTACCTGCACTTCTTCACCGAGCTACCCAATGAGTTCTGGCGCGGCGCCATGCCCGCCGAAGCCACCGAGGCCGAGGTCGACTTCATCGAGCGTCAGCTCCGGCTGACACCCGGCTCGCGCATTCTGGATGTGCCGTGCGGCAGCGGCCGGCACGCGCTGGCGCTGGCCACCCGAGGCCATCGGGTGACCGGGGTGGACATCTCGGCCGAGGCTATCGCGCATGCCCGTCACGCGGCCGCCGACGCCGGGCTGTCGGTGGACCTCTCGGTCGCCGACATGCGCGACATCCCCGCCGACGGTCGGTTCGACGCGGCGGTCTGCCTTGGCAACAGCTTCGGCTACTTCGATCTGGCCGATACCCGGGAGGTGGCCGCGGCGCTGGCCGCCTCGGTGCGCCCCGGCGGCGGTCTGCTGATCGATTTCGGCGCGACGGCGGAGTCGGTGCTCCCGAGCTTCACCGGAGGGCAGGAGACCATGGCGGCCGGCGGTGTCAGCGTGCTGGCCAGCAGGGAGTACGAGGTGGCCGCCAGCCGGCTGGTGACCACCTACGAGTTCAGCCGGGGCGCCGAGCGGTTGCGGCTGCGCGCGCCGTACTACGTCTACACCAACGCACACCTGGCGGCGCTGCTCACCGAGGCCGGTTTCACCGACTTCGAGCGCTTCAGCAGCGTCGATGACCGGCCATTCGCGGTGGGCGACCGCCGATTGTTGCTCACCGCCCGCCGGGCCACGCCCTGAGCCAACCCGTGCGGGGGCATGCGCCCCCGCACGGACCTCAGGACGCTAGCGTCCCGTGTCGAGACGCTAGGAACGCAAGAACCTCGACGGCCAGACTGGCGGAGTCAAGGCCGTGCGCCCGGTCGTGGTCGGCGGCGTCCCCGTATACCCGCAGCTCAGCGTCCCGGCGCACACCGAGGGAGAGCAGCCGGTGTGACCGCCCGGTGAGCGCCTGGCTGACCGCGTGGCTGGACGTGCCGGCCAGGTATGGCTCGACCAGCACCACCTCGGGAGTGGCCACGCCGTCGAGCGCCGCGCGCAGGCCGGCGCCGTCGAACGGGCGCACGGTATCCAGGTAGGCCACCGCCACGTGTATCCCCTCGGCGGACAGCGCCTTCGCGGCGTCCAGCACCGGGTCCAGCATCGGACCCACCGCAATCACCAGCCCACGCCGGCCTGGGCGCACCAACCGAAGCCCGCTGCCCGGCTGAGGCTGGGCGTTCACGGCCGCGCTGAGCCGCAGGTAGGCCACCCCGTCCCGGCCGGCTTCCGTGCGCAGCAGCCGGGCGGCGTCGTCCGGGTGTCCTGGCACGTGCACCCGGACGCCGGGCAGAGTGTCCAGCAGCGCGACGTCGCCGGGCGACTGGTGCGTGCGCCCGCCAGCCGGCCAGTCGTAGCTGGCGCCGACGCTGACCAGGATCGCGCCCGCGTCCTGGTGCACCAGGTCCAGCTTGATCTGCTCGAACGGGCGCTCAACCAGGAACGGGGCGTAGGTGTGCGCGATCGGCCGCAGCCCGGTGAGCGCCAGGCCGCCGGCCACGCTGATCAGCAGCTGCTCGCGGATGCCCACGTTGAGCACCCGCTCCGGGTACTTGCGCAGCTCGGGAAGGAACTGGTCGGCGGAGATGTCGGCGAGCACCAGGGCCACCGACGGGTCCGTGTCCAGCAGCTCGGACACGGTGCGCACGAACGCACCGCGCATGTCCACCGGTAGGTCCAGTGTTGTACTCATCGCCCGTCCTTCCGCTCCACCCGCGCCACCACGGCCGAGGGCTGGTCGGGGTGCGCGGCAGTCAGCGCCGCGAAGATCTGGTCGTGGTCGCGGCCGTCCACGGTGCGGGCCGCCCAGCCCTCCCTGGCGAACCGTTCCGCGATGCCGCCGGGCCAACCGTGGCTGGCCGAGCTGTTGTCCACCACGACGGCGGTGAGCGCGGCCAGCCGCATCCGGGCGGCCACCGCGATGGCCTCGTGGTTGCTGCCCTCGTCCAATTCGGCGTCTCCGACCAGCACAAACACCCTCGGCGCGAGCCGGCCCTGAGCGCGCAGGCCGAGTGCGGTGCCCACCGCGAGGCCCAGCCCGTGGCCCATCGAGCCGGAGCTCACCTCCACGCCGGGCACCAGTACCCGGTCCGGATGCATGCCCAGCCGGGACATGCGGCCGGTCCAGTCGGCGAGCTCGAAGGGATCCAGGAAACCGTGCGCGGCCAGCACCGCGTAGTAGGCCATCGGCCCGTGCCCTTTGGACAGCAGGAAACGGTCCCGCTCCGGGTCATCGGGGCTACCCGGATCGACCCGCAGCACCCGTCCGTAGAGCACGTGCAGCACGTCGAGGGTGGAGGTGGCCGCCGCGCCGTGCTTCTCGTCGCCGGTCATCCGGGTCATCAACGATCTGATCAGCTCGACGGTCGGCGCCTCGGCCGTCCATTCCTGGCTCACCGCTGTCATGAGCTCGATCCTGCGAGCTCAACTTAGGTTGAGGTCAAGTCACCCGTGCGGCTGGGTTCTCGGCCGTGCGCTGCCTGGGCGGCCCGCCGAGCGGAGCGAGGGCCAGCGCTGATTAACGCCACGCCGGCCACGCTGATCAGGCCGCCGACCAGCTCGCTGAGCGTCGGCCGCTCGGCGAGCCAGCAGAATGCCACCCCGAGCGCGACCGCGGGCACCAGGTACAGCGAGGCCGTGGCCACCGCGATGCTGCGCCGAGCCACGCCGTATCCCCAGGTCACGAAGCCCACGGCGGACGGGAACAGGCCGAGGAAGAGCACCGAGAGGCTGGCGTCGAGCGGCGCCGCGGGAATGGCTAGGAGCGCGCTGGGGGCGAGCGGCAGTAGGAATACGGTGCCCGCCCACATCGCGTAACAGGCCACCTCGAGCCCGGTGTAGCGACGCAGCAGCGGTTTGCAGGCGCAGTGGTACACCCCCTGCACAAACGCGGCAGCCAGCACCGCCCAGGCTGCGGCGGCGTAGCGGGCGTCCCCGCTGGACAGCGCGATCACCGCCGAACCGGAGAGCGCCACCGCGCTACCCGCCACCTTGAGCCAGCTCAGCCGCTCGCCCAGGAACGCGCGGGCCAGCAGCACGCTGAACACCGGGGCGGTGGTTACCAGCAGGCTCGCGGTACCGGCCGGCACGTGCACCTCACCCCAGTTCAGCAGCAGCTGATAGGCGGTCATGCCAGCCAGCCCGCAGAGCACGATCAACGGCAGGTCCCTGACCCTGGGCAGCCGGACGTGCAGCAGCGGCACCACCAGGCCGAGTGCCACCGACGCGACAGCCAGCCGCAACACGGACAGGCCAGCCACGCCGTAACCCTCCAGGCCGACCCGGATCGCCGGGAACGCGGCGGCCCACAACACGACGGTCACGGCCAGGGCGAGGGAGGCGCGGGGATCGCCGGGGCTTCGCATAAGGGCAGGATGCGCGCTAGCATTAGAAAGTACCAGTTACTCTTTCTTTCTTATCTAGGAAGTAGTACTTCATGTTGGATCCGCGTCGGCTGCGCATCTTGCATCGCCTCGCCGAGCACGGCACGGTTGCGGCGGCCGCCGAGTCGCTGCACCTCACCGGTCCGGCGGTGTCCCAGCACCTGGCCGCTCTGGAGCGGGAGGCGGGCACGCCGCTGCTGGAGAAGCAGGGCCGAGGGCTTGTGCTCACCCCAGCCGGCCGACTGCTCGTTTCGCACGCTGAGGTCATCCTGGACGACCTCAGCTCCGCCGAGTCCGCGCTGGCCAGCTTCACCGCGCGGGGCACCGGCACGGTCCGGGTGGCCGCGTTCCCCTCGGCGGCCCGCTGCCTGGTGCCGCCCGCGTGGGTCGCGCTGCGCGACGCGCCGGAGCCGGTCGCGCTGCGGCTGGTGGAGCACGAACCCGAGGAGTCACTGACCGCCCTGGCCCGCCGCGAGGTGGACATCGCCGTGGCGCACAGCTACTCGCTGCTCCCCCGGGCCCTGCCCACCAGGTGCGACGAGCGCTGGCTGATGGACGACCCGGTCCTGCTCGCGGTGCCCAGCTCGGTGGCCGGCGCGCGCGGCCTGGCACCCGGCCAGCCCGCGGGGCTGGCGGACTTCCGCACCGATGCGTGGCTGGTCCCCGGGCGGACCGAGTCCTGCCACGAGATGATCCAGCGGGCCTGCGGCGCCGCCGGGTTCGTACCCGACGCGGTCGCCGAGGCCACCGACTTCGCCGTGCTCACCGCACTGGTCGCGGCCGGCGCAGGCGTCGCACTGGTGCCCCGGATGGCGCTCCCGGACGGCGTCGAGGGCCCAGGCGTCGATGGCCCAGGCGGCGAGGGCCCGGGCGGCGAACAGCCGGGTGGCGATGGCCGGCATGGCCAAGGCCTGGTGAGCCTGCACCCGCTGGTCCAGCCGGTAGTCCGCCGAGTGTCCGCGCTGACCCGAACCGGCGTCACCCGACGGCCCGACATCGCCCACGCACTGGACGCCCTAGCCAACGCCGCCCTAGCCAACGCCGCCCACCCCCCGACCACCATCTGACTTCGCATACCTGGGGTGCACTTCGCACAGGGTGTGCGGTATGCGAAGTGCACCCTGGACATGCGAAGTGGGGAGATCGGCGGTGATGCGCGCGGCGGCCAGGACAGCGCGGCGGTGATGCGCACGGCGGTCAGGACAGGGCGGCGGACAGGACGGCGGTCGGGCGGCTGTCAGGGTAAGTAGCGGTCCAGCTCGTCGTTCTTTCGGTCCAGGTGCACCCGCAGCATTTCCTCTGCGCCGGCCAGGTCCTCTCGTTGCAGCGCCTCGACGATCAGCCGGTGGTGCTCCACGGCGAACTCGGGGCGGCCGGGCTGGGCCATGAACGCCGCCACGCCGGTGCGCTGCTGGCGGTCGCCCATGGAGGCGTACAGCTCGCTCATCACCGTATTACCCACGGCCCGGACGATCGTGCTGTGGAACTCCCGGTCGCAAGCGATGATCTCCGGGTACGGGGCGCCTTCGTCGAGCAGCGCGCGCTGCCGGTGCACCAGTGGCCACAGCTGGTCGGCCACCGGGATCCGCCGCTCGTGCAGCTCGCGCACCGCGTACAGCTCCAGTGCCAGCCGGGTGCGGGACAGCTCCCGGATCTGCCGGGCGGTGACCGGGGCGACCAGCGCCCCCCGCCGGGGCAGCAACTGGATCAGCCGCTCCGCGTCCAGTCGCAGGAACGCCTCGCGCACCGGCGTACGGGACAGCCCGGTCACGTTGGCGATGTCCATCTCGGTGATGATGTCGCCCGGAGGCAGGATCAGGTCGACGATCAGCCGCTTCACGTACCGATAGGCGAAGTCCTTGGCCGGTACGTCCGGGGGGCGCTGTTCCACGGGAAGGTCGGGGCGCACCCGAGGGAGGGCCATCGGTTCCCGCATCGACATTGACGAATCCCACCTAGAAGGGTCCCCCTGCCTCCGCGTCCGGAGGCCGGGAGGGAGTCTAGATGCCCCGGCCCCGGACATCGGAGATCAGGCCGGGGTGACCCGGAACCGGCGGTTGGCCAGCGAGGGGTTGACCCTGCGCACCTGGTTGACCCGGTCCGCGCCGATCCTGGCCAGCGCAAAGCCGGGCTGCTCGCCGGCCGAGGCCAGCAGGGTGCCCATCGGGTCCACGATCATGCTCTGCGCCGCGCAGCGTGGCCCGCTCTGCGCGGAGGCGAGCACATAGCAGGTGTTCTCGATGGCCCTCGCCTTGATCAACGTCGCCCAGTGGTCCTCCTTGGCCGGCCCCACCGCCCAGGCGGCCGGCAGCACGATCGCCGTGGCGCCGGCATCCACCAGGGTCCGGGCCATCTCCGGGAACCGCAGGTCGTAGCAGGTCATCGCGCCGAAGCGGATATCACCGAGGTCGAAGGTGAGCGGTTCGGTCACCTCGGCGGGGATCACGTTGTCCGACTCGGCGTAGCCGAAAGCGTCGTAGAGGTGGACCTTGCGGTAGACGCCGATGAGCTCCCCGTCCGGGCCCACCGCGGCCAGCGTGTTGTACGCGCGGGTCTCACCGGGCACCGCCTCGGCCATGCCGACCACCACGGTGACCCCGGCGGAGCGGGCGGTCTCCCGGATCCCGCTCACGAACTCCCCGTCCAGCGGCTCGGCATAGCCGCGGTCGGTGCCCACGTTCGTCGGATCGGCGTACATCCCGCATTCCGGGGTGATCACCAGCTGGGCTCCGGCGTCGGCGGCGGTGGTGATCGCCTCGCGGACCACCTTCAGGTTCTCCACCTTGTCCAATCCGGTGGCGAACTGGGCGACGGCGACAGGCACGGTCATGGCAGGTGCTCCTTCTCCAGGCGGTCAGGGTTGGCGGGTCAGCGTTGGCGGGGTCAGGTTGCGGGTCCGGGCGAGGTGGTAGCGGGCGTGGCGTGCAACGGCCGTTCCGGGTGGACGAAGAACCAACAGCCGGCGCCGAGCACCCCGGCCACGGCCAGGATGGCCAGCGCCAGCAACCAGTTTCCGCCGATGCCGACCAGAATGCCGGTGAATAGTGGGCCGGCGGCGGACATCAGGTTGCCGCACAGGTTCGTCCAGCCGGTCACCGTCGCGGAGTGTTCCCGGCCCAGGTCCTGGCAGGCGGCCCACACCTGGACCTGCACCATGCCGACCGAGCCGAGGCTCAGGCAGAGGAACACCATCATCAGCGGAATGCTCGCGGTCAGCGCACCGAGCAGCAGGAACGCGGCAGCGGCCAGGTACCCCGCGGCGGCCAGCCGGATCCGGGCCGACCAGCTCCGGACCAGCCGATCGTTGAGCGCGCCGACCCCGAAGACGCCGATCAGCATGGCGATCCACGGCAGCGAGCCGAGCCAGCCCATCTGCTTGAGCGAGAGGCCGCGTGCCTCCACCAGATAGGTGGGCAGCCAGGTGACAAAGAAGCCCTGGATGAGCAGCAGGCAGGCGTACTGCGCGCCGATCGCCCAGAACTGCCCGGATCCGAAGAACGCCCGCCAGGGCAGGCTGGCTTTGCGGTCCTCGTCGTGGCCAGAGCGGCCGGCCTCGATGTAGGCCACCTCGTCGGCGGAGATGCGCGGGTGCCTCCGAGGCTCATCCCTGGCCAGCCACCACCACAGGCCGGCGAGCGCCGCGCCGAGCACGGCGAAGACGTGGAAGACCTGATGCCAGCCGAACGTGGTCATGATCCAGACGACCAGCGGGGTGCCCACCACATTGCCCATGTAGAGCCCGCAGAGCAGCAGCGAGTTGGCCCTGGATTGCTCTCGCTTGGGGAACCAGCGGTGCAGCGTATATACCGAGGCCGGCCAGTCCGCCGCCTGGCCGATTCCGAGCACCGCCCTGATCAGCACGAAGCCCAGGAACACCACTCCGTACGGGGTGAGGAAGGTGAACACCGACCACCAGAGCCCGGCCAGCGCCAGTGTCTTGCGCGGACCGAAGCGCCGAGTCAGCAGCCCGCCGGGAACCTGGAACAGGGCGTAGGCCCACCAGAACGCGGTGAGGATGACCGACATCTGGGTCACCGAGAAGCCGAGCTCCCGCTGGATGACCGGCGCGGCCGCGGTCATCGCCGCCCGGTCCATGCTCATCACGAAGGTGACCGGGAGCAGCAGCCCGGCACTGATCATCCAACGGACCCCGCCGGTCGACGCGGCCGTCTGGTCGCCCGTCATCTGCCCGGTGGGGGCCGGGCTCGACCCGGTCACCTGCTCACCGCGCCGAAGAAGGGTCGAGCTTGGCTTCGAACGCGGCCAGCGCGCCGGACCACTCGGCCAGCCGGGTGCCCTCGGCGATCTTGCGGCGCAGCTCCGGCTCCGCGGACTCCTTGTCCCGCAGCGTCGCGGCGATCTCCAGCGCCTCCTCCCTGGCCAGCACGGCGAGCCCGTCGGAGTCACCGAACACCACATCGCCGGGATTGACCACCGCTCCGCCGACGGTGACCGGGACGTTGATCGCCCCCTCCACCCCGAGGATGCGGGTGGTCAGCGCGGACACTCCGAGGGAGAACACCGGGAGCCCGAGCTCGAGGATCTCCTCCACGTCGTTGATCGACCCGCTGATCACCGCGCCGACCGCGCCCCGGGTGGCCGCGGTGAACGAGACCATGCCGCCGAAGCAGGACCGGGTGTCCCCGCACTGGTCGACCACCAGCACGTCGCCGGCCCGCAGCTCGTCCGCCGCGACGTGCAGCGCGGTGGAGTCCAGGTGCGGCAGCCGCACGGTGAACGCCGGCCCGACGAACCGCAGCGGCCGGCGGATCGGGGTGAGCCCCTTGGGGAACCCGTAGTCGCGTAGGTGCCCGAGGGTGGAGGTCTGCACCCGACTCAGCGCGTCGACCACCTCCGGGTCCAGCGGCTTCGGGGCCTGCCCGCGAACGAACATCTCGCCTCCACTCCGGCGGGCGGCGCCCGCGCCTCCGGCTGCGCATACCGAACGCATGCGTTATGTATGCGTAGCAGCCGCGGACCAACGATAAAAGCAACCAGGCGGGGTGAACCGATTCAGCCGGCGGTCACGAGAGGCTGGCTCACGGCGACCCGCTCATCTGGTTACCGGGCCGCGCGGGATGCCCGGTCGATCGAGTCGCCGAGCTGTTCCTCGGTGAGCATCGGGAACAGGCCTCGGAAGATCTCGCAGTGGACCTTGCTCCAGTCGTAGGTCTGGGTGACTTTGGTCTGTCCGGGCCCAGCCGGCTCAAGATCCCAGGTGTACGTGTGTCCCCCTGGCCGCATGTCGCCGATCTTGTCGGCGTACCCGTCCGGCGGGTAGAGCTCAGGCGCCCACCCGATCGTCCTGTTCTCCTGATAGGCGACCACGGTGTTGCGGACCTGGTAGTCGCCCAACAGATGGTTATTCATGTTCATCACGAATTGGTCGCCGACTCCATGGATCTGAGCACCGCGGTCCTCGAGCCCGCGCAGCATGTTCGCGGTGTCCAGCTCGGTGTGCCGCGCCGGGCTGGCGAGCAGGGAGAACAGCTGCTCGGGGGTGGCGTCTACGGTTCGGGTCACCTGGATTTGTTCGCTCACGATGGTCCTCTCTGACCGGCCAGCCTGGACGAACGGATAACAGCCGCACCCGGGCAGGCCTCGTTGGCCAACCGAGTCTGGCCCTGGCGGTGCTGTTGTTCGCGGGTAGTGCGCTACCCGACTCCACCGAGCCGGCTACCCAATCAGAAGCTGATGGAGCCCGGCTGCACGGTGCCGAAGCCGCCGATCTCGAGGTCCATCGTGGTGGTCTCCGCCGGTGGCGCCAGGTAGAGGGCCCAGAACGTGACCGCGGCTCCGGCGGGCAACATGTCGAACTTGATCGGCGAGTAGTAGTTGCCGGTATTGCCGATGGTCTGGCCGTCGCCGGTCATGGAGGCGACGCAGACCTCATGGCGACGCTGCGTTCGCCGGTCCGCGAGGGACATACCCTGCGGGGCTCCCCTGTTGCCGACCAGCCCGTTGTTGGTCGGCAACTCAATGGGCAGCGCGGTGGGGTTGCGGACGGTGAGGTCGGCGAGCAGGAAACCGCCCATCCGGTGCAACTCACCGGCCTCCGCTTGGAGGCCGGCATCGGCCAGCACCGTCTTCATTTTCACCGGCTGGAGGGCCGGCGCCGCGCCTGGCTGCGTGGTGCCCAGGCGGACCTCGACCCGCCGGTTCTGGGCGCGGCCGTTGGGGTCGTCGCTGCCGTCAGACTTTTGGTTGGGCGCGATCGGCTTGGTCTCGCCGAAGCCCACCGGGGTGTA
>DASWST010000010.1:0-24766 GCA_036402515.1 Pseudonocardia sp. | reverse complement strand
GGCGGGCCGCCGACCAGGCGGTGCGGGAGTTGCGGCGAGGTGTCGTCGGGTTGGCCACAGTCTGACCCTTTGTGGTCACCGAGTGGCCCATATGGTGCGGCCTTGTGGTTCGATCGGAGCAGCCTCCCCGCCAGCTCCCCCCGGAAAGGTCGCGATGAGTAACGATCAGGATGCTGACCGACTCGACCGGCCGACCCCGGGGCGGTCATCGGCGGCGTCCGGTCCGGCCGCGACCCCTCGGTCCGCCACCCCCGGCGGCCACCCGAGCGGACGGCCCAGGCACGCCGGCCCGCCTCGGCAGCGCCCAGCCCGGATCGCGCCGGTGAGCTCGCCGCCGGCGCCCCGCGCCGACCGCCCGCCCTTCCCGCCGCCCCCGTTCCCGGACCTGCCCGTCCAGCGCACGGGGTCGTCGCTCGCGGAGTCGGCATCGCCGGCGCCGGCTCTGTCGGCGGTGCCGGCTCTGTCGGCGGTGCCGGCTTTGTCGGCGGTGCCGGCTTTGTCTGCGGTGCCGCCTTTGGACGCGCTGTCGCCCGTGGCGCGGCCCGCCCGGGCCGGCTTCCCGGTTGCTCGGTGGCTCATCGGGACGGCGGTGGCCGCGGTGCTCGGCGCGGCCGCGGTGCTGGCGTTCGTGACGCCGGGGTTCTTGGTGCCCAGGGTGCTCGACCAGGTCGCCGTGCAGGACGGGGTGCGGACCGTGCTGCAACACGACCACCGGCTGGGAAACGTGACCTCGGTGGTCTGCCCGCCGAACCAGCAGGCGGTCCCCGGCCGCTCCTTCGACTGCACGGCCGTGATCAACAACAACTGGGTGGACGTGCCGGTGGTGATCCAGAGCCGGGACGGCCGCTACCAGGTGGGCCTGCCGCTCTGATCCCGCCGCGCGCAGTGCTGGTCAGACCGGGGTGGCGGCCTTCAAGGCGGTGATCAACCGGTCGACCGAGCCGCCCAGCCCCCACTGCTCGCTCAGCTCGCCGAGTCGATCGGCGTCGACCGGCTCCGGCGGTACCGCGTCGTCCCGGTCCAGGTGTACCGGCGCATCCCGGGCCACCCGAACCACCGGCTCCACCACGGCCAGGTAGTCCGCCGCGGCCGCCAACTTGGTGCGGACGCTGGCTGCCATCCTCGGGTCGGCCCGATCCGCCGCCACCGCGAGCAGCTCGTCCCACGAACCGAACCGGGAGACCAGCGTGGCCGCGGTCTTCTCGCCGATGCCGGGCACCCCGGGCAGCCCGTCTGAGGGGTCGCCGCGCAACATGGCCATCTCGGCGTAGGCGTCCCCGGCCCGGTCGCTGGGCAGCCGGTACTTCGTGGCCAGCTCCGCCGGGCCGAACACCTCCGCCTTGGCCAAACCGCGCCCGGCGTACACCACCCGCACCGAGTTGGGCGCGTCCCGGACCACCTGTAGCAGGTCCCGGTCGCCGCTGACCACCTCCACCGGGTCGTGCCGTTCGGTCGCGCACAGGGTGCCGATGACGTCGTCGGCTTCGTATCCCTCGGCCCCGGCGGTGGCCAGGCCGGCCGCCGCGAGCACCTCCAGGATGATCGGCACCTGCGGGGACAGCCCGTCCGGCACCGCCTCGGCCGGCCCGGCGCCGCCGATCAGCTCGGTGGCCGCGCCCCCGGTGGCCGGCGAGCCCTCGGCCACCCGGTGCGCCTTGTAGGACGGGATGGCACGCACCCGGAACACCGGCCGCCAGTCCAGGTCCAGGCAGGCCACCAGCCGGCTGGGCCGGCGTTCGGTGACAAGCCGGGCCACCATGTCGGTGAACCCGCGCACCGCGTTCACCGGCGTGCCGTCCGGGGCGGTGATCGAGTCGGGGACGCCGTAGAAGGCCCGGAAGTACAGGCTCGCCGCGTCCAGCAGCAGCAACGGTCCAGTCACTCGGCACAGCTTGCCAGGCGGCCGCACATCCGTGTCCACGTGCCACCTCGGACGTACATTCATTCGATTGGGTGCGCGCCCTGGGTGTTCCTGCCTGGCTTCTGGCGGCCGCGCCCGGCACCATGTGCCGGGTGGTTGGCGACTATCGCGATATAGGCCCGGAAGACGAGTACGCACGCGCCCGGGGCGGCTATCCGCCGGCCCCGCCGGTGCAGACGGAGGTCAACGCGGGACGGTTGTGGGCTGGAGGAGTGGCCGCCGCGGTGGTCGCCGCGCTGATCGGGCTGGTCGGGATTTTAGTTGCCCGCGCGGTGTTCCAGCTTGCGGTGCTGGCGCCCAAGCAGGCCGGCGCGTTCGGTGACGACAACACCACTCGGCTGTGCGTGATCGCCGCGGTGGCCGCGCTGCTGGCTACCGGGCTGGCCCACCTGCTGCTGGTCAGCACGCCCAGCCCGCTGTCCTACTTCGGCTGGATCGTCGGTCTGCTGACCGTGGCCGCCGTGGTGGTGCCGTTCCTGGGTGCCGGGTCGCTGCCGGTCCGGTTCGCCGAGGCGGCCATCCACCTGGTGATCGGCATGGCGATCGGTGGCCTGGTCAGCAACGCGGCTGCCAGCGCCTCCCGCCTAGCCCTCCGCGACCCCCGCTAACAGACCCGCACCTCCCCCGGCGCACCCCCGCAAGATCCCCCGCCCGCTCACACAGCTGCCGGGTGCTCGACACAGCCCATCGACGCGCTGTGTCGAGCCTCACAAGCTGTGTGAGCGGGCTCAGCTCTGCTTTGCCGGGCTGGAAGGGGCGGCCACGCCGCCTACCGCTTTGGGGACCAGGAGGTCACCGATGACGGGGACGGCGAGGAAGCCTTCGGCGCCGGCGTAGAGCAGGCCCACCTTGGGCAGGTCGGTGGGCCGGCGGTAGGCCAGCACCCGGGGCAGCCATTCCGGGTTGAACTTGGCGTTGAACTCGCGCAGCGAGCGGATCTGGAAGAACGGGTTGAGCACGCCGACCAGCTTGCGGGCCACCCGCTCGGCCGGGGTGAACGGCACGTCCTCGGCGAACAGCCGCCCCCACATGGCGAAGTTCATCGACAGCCGGACCACCCCGCGCTCGCCCAGCGCGCGGGCGGTGGAGGCGATCAGGAACTCGGTCATCCCGTTCGGCGCCGCCGGGTCGTACCGCATCAGGTCCAGGGTGTAGCCGAAGTCCGGCCCGTAGGCCGGCACCAGGCGGAGGAACCCGCCGGGGGAGTCGTTCTCGTCCAGCGCCACGCACAGCAGGAATTCCGGGTTGGCGCCCTCGCCCTTGATGTCCTGGCTGAGCGACATGGTGAAGCCCCGCTCCGGAGCCTTACCCCGCCAGCGGGCGCTGATCGCGTTCAGCTCGCGCACCAGCCGGGGAGACGCGTTCGACTCGGTGACCAGCTCGAACCGGTACTTCCGCGCGCAGCGACGCACCGCCGCGCGCACGCTCTTCGGCGTGGACTCCTCCAGGGTGAACGTGTCACAGCGCAGGATCGCCTCATCACCCAGGTAGAACGCCCGGAACCCGCGCGCCTCGTACGCCGCGAAGTCCGCCTCCCGGATGGCCAGGAACGCCGCGTTCCACGCCCGGTCGTCGCACATCCGCAGAAACTCGTCGAGCAGCCCGGGCAGCGAGTCGGGTGCGCCGATCGGGTCGCCGGCAACCAGCGCGAACCCGCCCACGTAGGTGTAGGCGAGCATCGCCTCGCCGTCGGAGGAGAAGAAGAAGCTTTTGTCGTCGCGCAGGGCGAAGTAGGCCAGGGTGTCCCAGCCGTAGGTGTGCACCAGCCGCAGCGCGTGCCCCCAGTCCGCCTCGGTGTGCGGACCTCGGGCGCGCAGCGGCCGGAACAGCAGCACCGCGAACACGATCAGCCCGACCACCCCGAGGGTGAGCAGCGCGGCCGGGAAGATCAGGTCGAACTTCGGCCGCAGGTAGACGTAGTCGCCGCCCACCCCGACCAGCCCGGACAGCACCGTGATGATCGCCCCGGACAGGGTGAACTCGGGGCGCAGGTCGTGGCGCGCGAAGTAGAGGCTGGCCACCCCGACGGCGAGCACCGAGCCCAGATAGGTGGGCACGAACCTGGCCAGCCGCAGCAGCGACGGCGGGTCCGGCGCGGCTCGGAACCGGTCCTGGGTGAGCAGCAGAATGACCACCATCAGCGCGCTCCACGCGGTGGGACCCAGGTGGTACCCCTTCACCGCGTGCGCCAGCGTGCTGACCGCAAACAGCGCCAGCGCGATCCGCCACGCGGTGCGCTTGCGCTTGGCCAACTGGTCGGCCAGCAGCAGCAGACCAAGCCCGACCAGCACCGAGAGCACCTGCCCCGCCACCGCGAACCAGGTCGGGTCGAACACCTGCTCCACCGAATGGAACCGCTTGTGCAGCGAGGGCCGCAGCACGATCAGCTCGAGCAGCCCGCTGAGCGCGGTGAGGCTGGCCACCAGGCGCACCGGCCAGCGCGGCTCGTCGGTGGAGGCCGGCGGGTGATCGGGCACCGGCCCGGAGCGCCCGGGCGGTAGGGCGCCGGCCGCGGCGAGCCCAGGTTCCGCTGGCGCGCCGTCCTCGCCGGTAGATCCCATGTCGTGCGCCCTGGGGGTGGGCGGCAGTACGGGCCGGGGGGCGCCGTAGCGGGCGGAGTCCGGGGGCGGCGGGAACTCCGGGCGCAGGGTGGGGAAGAGAATCACCTCGCGGATCGAGTCCACCCCGGCCAGCAGCATGACCAGCCGGTCCAGCCCGATGCCGAGCCCGCCGGTGGGCGGCATCCCGCACTCCAGGGCGCGGATGTAGTCGAGGTCGATCTGGCCGGCCTCCGGGTCCCCGTTGTCCCTGGCCTTGGCCTCCGCCTCGAAGGCGGCGAGTTGCTCGACCGGGTCGTTCTGCTCGCTGTAGGCGTTGCACACTTCGAAACCGGCGACGATCAGCTCGAACCGCTCCACGTAGGCCGGGTCGTCCCGGTGCGCCCGGGCCAGTGGCGAGACCTCGCGGGGGTAGTCCAGGCAGAACACCGGCCCGGTGATCTCGTGCTGGACCCGTTCGTCGTAGACCTCTTTCATCAGCCGACCGGCGCCCCAGCCGGACTGGTAGGGGATGCGCAGCCGGTCCAGCTCGGCGCGGGCCTGCTCCACCGGCATGTCCGGGTGCATCCGCGCGCCGGTCTTCTGCTCGATCAGGTCAGCGAACCGCAACCGGGGCCACGGGCCGGACAGGTCGATCTCCGCCTCGCCCACCCGCAGCACCGGCGAGCCGACACTGGCCCGCGCTGCCTCCCGGATCAGGTCTTCGACCAGCGCCATCATGTCCTGGTAGTCGGCGAACGCCTGGTAGGCCTCGAGCAGGGTGAACTCCGGGTTGTGCCGGGCGTCCAGGCCTTCGTTGCGGAACACCCTGCCGATCTCGAACACCCGCTCCATGCCGCCCACCACGAGCCGTTTGAGGTGCAGCTCGAGGGCGATCCGCAGGTACAGGTCAGTGCCCAGCGCGTTGTGGTGGGTGACGAACGGCCGGGCCGACGCGCCGCCCTGGATGGTCTGCAGCACCGGGCCCTCGACCTCGATGAAGCCCCGATCGGCAAGGCCGCGGCGGATCGAGGCGATCGCCGCGTGCCGGATCCGGAAGATCTCCCGGGTGCGCTCGTTCACCTCCAGATCCAGGTAGCGCTGCCGGTATCGGGTCTGCACGTCGGTCAGCTCGCCGCGCGGCGGCGGGGACAGCGCCCTGGCCAGGGTTTCGAACTCGACGACCCGCACAGACAGCTCGCCCCGCCGGGTGACCATCACGCGACCGCGCAGACCCACCCAGTCGCCCCGGGACAACGTGTCGAACTCCGCGTGCCGCGCCTCGCCGAGGGTGTCGCTGTCCGCGAACAGCTGGATGTCGCCGGTGCTGTCCCGCAGGGTGCCGAAGCTGAGGTGGCCCTGCCGTCGGATCGCCCGCAGCCGGCCGGCCACGCACACCTCGGTGTCGGTCTCCGTGCCCGGGCTCAGGTCGCCGTGCTCCGCTCGGATCGCGGCGGTGGAGATCAGCGCGGAGGAACTGTCCGAGGGGTATCGGTACGGCAGGGCCTCGGCGATCTCAGAACACTGTGGATCATTCTCAGCTTCGCTGTTGGCCGATGACTCCGGCGCCGGCTGCCGATGCGCCGACGCCGGCCGGCGTTGCGATTGTCTTCGCTGCTCGGGCCCGGTCCCTCGGCCGACGGCGGGGTGACGTTCGAGCCCGCGCTGGGAGACCACCCGCCCACGATAACCCCGGCAGCCTCCGACTCCGGATCGACCGTCGATCACAGCGCCGCGCCGGCCCGGCCCGGTGGCTGCCGCACCGACCGGCCGGTCCGTAAGCTGGCCGACATGACCGTCCCCGTCGATCTGTTGGCCGAGCGGCTGCGACGGGCCGCCGAGGAGGCCGCCCGCCAGAATGTGGATCTGCTGGTGGTGACGCCCGGCACCGACCTGCGCTACCTGCTCGGCCTGGACACCAGCACCCATGAGCGGCTGACCTGCCTGGTGCTGGCCGCCGCCGGACACCGGGCACCGCCGGCCATCGTGGTGCCCCGGCTGGAGGCGCCCGGGTTGGCCGAGCTACCGCTGGACAAGCTCGGCATCGAGGTCGTCACCTGGACCGACGGTGAAGATCCCTACCTGCTGGTGAGTGACCTGGCCGGGGTGCCGAGGCGGGTGGCGGTGGCGGACACCATGCCGGCGCTGCACGTGCTCGGGCTGCGTGATGCACTGCCCGGGGTGGCCCAGACGCTGGCCGGCGGGGTGCTCGCCGAGCTGCGGATGCGCAAGGACGCCGCCGAGGTCGCCGAGCTGCGCACCGCCGCCGAGGCGATCGACCGGGTGCACGCCCGGATGGGCGAGTTCCTCCGCCCCGGGCGCACCGAGGCGCAGGTCGGCGCGGACATCGCCGACGCGATCGTGGCCGAGGGACACACCGACGCGGCATTCGTGATCGTAGGGTCCGGCCCGAACGGCGCCAGCCCGCACCACGACCTGTCCGACCGGGTCATCCAGCCCGGCGACGTGGTGGTGATCGACATCGGTGGCCCGGTGGACACCGGCTACAACTCCGACTGCACGCGGACCTACGCGGTGGGCGGCCGGCCCGGCGAGGACGTGCTGCGCACCTACGCGGTGCTCCAGGAGGCCCAGGAGGCGGCCTGCCGCGCGGTGCGCCCCGGGGTGTCCGCCGAGTCGGTGGACACGGCCGCCCGCCAGGTCATCGCGGCCGCCGGGTTCGGCGAGCAGTTCGTGCACCGCACCGGGCACGGCATCGGGCTGGATGTGCACGAGGCGCCCTACATCGTGGGCGGCAACGAGCTGGAGCTCGCCCCGGGGATGGCGTTCAGCGTGGAGCCGGGGATCTACCTGGACGGCCGCTGGGGCGCCCGCATCGAGGACATCGTGGTGGTCACCGAGGACGGCGGCGAGCGGCTCAACGGGCGGCCGCGCGACCTCCTGGTGCTCTGACGTGGTGGTGCTCTAGCTACCGGCCGGGATTACCCGAAGGGGTCGATGCCGCGGCGGAGCAGGCTCGTCACGCTGAACTGCTCGCAGTCCTCGCTGATGTAGCCCTGCCGGCAGCCGTTGCGGTACTGCCGCTCGCCGCTGGTCATCGGGCGGTCCCGGTCGTGGTGGTGGCTTCCGTGCGAGTGCCGGGTGACCTGGTCGCCCTGGCTGGTCGCGGCGGAGGCGGCGACCGGGGAGAGCACCGAAGCGCCCAGGGCCGCGCCGGTGAGGGCGCCGCTGATGGTCAGGTTGGCCAGCGCGCGGGACTGGGTCGAGGGAGCGCGGTGCCGTGGCATCGGATCGGACCTTCCTCCGTGCGGGATCCGGCCCATGTCGATCGTCGGGGGAAAGCTGGGCGCGGACGGGTACGCCGTCCGGAGTACCCCATTTGGCCGCCACCCCCCTGTGCGATGCGTCACACCCTCGCTGGCCCGTGTCAGGGGCTGGTGGCTGGGCGCCGAGGAGCCCGGGTGTCCGGGGCCTGGCCGCGTCGGAGCCGCTGGGTCGGCCCCCGGCGGCCGGCCCGTCGGCGACGGGCACCGCCCTGTGCGGCTCAGTCCTCGGCGGGGTCGGCGCGGCGCAGGCCCCATGCGTGCAGGCGGGGGTAGCCGCGCTCGGCGAGTGGTCGGCGCAACCGCAGCCGGAACCGGGGGTCGCCGTCCAGCATCAACGCCAGGTCGTGGTCCACCAGCACCCGGCCCGGCCGGGCGTAGGTGCACAGCCGGGTAGCCGTCTCCACCACCTCGCCGTAGACGTCACCGAACCGGGTCAGTGTGCGGCCGATGGCCAGCCCGGTGCGCAGCTCGGGCAGCCCGGACGCTTCGACGGTGCGGTCGATCAGATCCAGGGCGAGCTCGGCGGCGTCCTCAGGACTGTCGGTGACGAAGAGCACAGCGTCGCCGACCGTCTTCACGATCCGGCCTCGGTGGTCGGCCACCACGTTCGCCGCGATGCCGTGGAACAGGTCCACCAGCTCGATCAGCTGAGACGGGCTCAGTCGGCGCGCGGTTCGGGTGAAGCCGACCAGGTCCGTCGACCCGACCACCAGGGTGCGGATGTCCGCTTCGTCCGGCGCGGTGGCCAGCAACCGGCCCGCCGCGACGGCCAGGTGCCGCCGCCATACGTAGTTCTGCAGGCTCTCCAGCGCGGTCAGCAGTCGGGCTAGGTCAACCGGCCAGTCCTCGCCGGTACGTTGGCGCTCCCGCAGGATCTGATAGAGCAGCTCGACCTGCCAGGTGGCCAGCCCGGCCACCGCCTGGGCCATCGAGCGGATCACCGCGTCCTGCAGGTCGGTCGATACCAGCCCGGTGCCGCGCAGCTGCTCGAGCAACCCGATCGCGGCCAGGTCGGTCTCGGTGAATACCACGTCGTCCTCGCCGATGTCGGCGAAGCCCATTGAGCGCCACAGGTGGCGGGCGCGGTCCTCGTCGATCCCGGTGAGCTCGTGCACCTGCCGCCGGGCGTAACGCCGGGGAGCGTTCAGCACCGCTTCTTCGATGCGCTGCTCGATGGTTTCGCCGGGCTTGTCGGTTCCGCGGTTGGCCTGGTCAGCGAGCCGATCCCGGCCGGTGAGCTCGCTGACCAGCGCAGCCGCCGCAGCCTCGGTGGTTGCCTCGGCGTCGCTCTCGGTGTCAACGCCGGCCTCGCTCTCGACGCCGGCCTCGCTCTCGACGCCGCCCCCGGCGCCGGTCCCGTCCTCCGTGCCGGTGCCGTTCGCGGTGCCGGCCGAGCTCTCCGTGCCGGCCGAGCCGTGGGTGCCGTTCTCGGTGCCGGTGGTGTCCGGCGTGGCCGGCCAGTCCGGGACGACCCGACGCAGCGCCGCGCGCCAGTTCGGACCGTGCTCGCTGGACGCCATGCCACCATCCCCGTCTTCGCGCTGACGTTCTCAGCATCGCTTACCGGGTGCAAGCCGCCGCGGTGGCGTGCGCTGCCCGGCCGCCGAGCGGCCCGGCTAGACTGGGATGCACTGGCGGGAGGAGGCTGCGCGATGCGGAAGTCCGCGCGAATTCCGTCGAGGCGTGGCGCCGGCGAGTTGGAGTCCGAGGTGCTCGCCGCGCTCTGGGGCGCGGAGCGGCCGCTCACCACCGCGGACGTGCAGCGCGCGGTGGACAGCGAACTCGCCTACAACACCGTGCAGACGATCCTGGCCAGGTTGTACGAAAAGGGCCTGGTCAGCCGGGCCGCCGAGGGTCGCCGGCACCTCTACCGACCGAACAAGGGCGCCGAAGAGATGGCCGCCGAGCAGATGCAGGCGCTGCTGCGCCGGGGGCCGAACCGGCAGAGCGTGCTGCAGCGCTTCGCCACCTCGCTGTCCGAGGAGGACGCCGAGGCGTTGCGCGCGATGTTGAAGCTGAGGCGGCGCCGGCGGTGACCGTGAGCGTGTACATCCCGGTAGCGCTCTCCGTCCTGGTGGCGGCGATCAGCTGGTTGATGGCCGCGCGCCTGTCACCCACCCGAGGCACGGCGATCACCGTGGTGGGCGCGGCGGTGCTCTGCGCGGCCGGCACCACCTGGGCGCTGGTGCTGCTCGCGCTGTCCTTGCTCGGCTTCACCCCGCTCGCCGTCGAGGAAGCCACCGAGCGCGGCGTGGTGCTGGTGCAACCGGTGCCCGGGGTGGTCGGGGTGCTGGCGGCGGTGGCGCTGACCTACGGCGTGGTCCGGGTGGTCCGGGTCGCCCGCGCTCGCTGGGCCACCCGCCGCGAACTGCGCAAACTGTGCCTGTCCTGCGCGCCGGGCGAGCTGGCGGTGGTCCCGGTGGCCGAGCCGCACGCGTTCGCGGTGCCCGGACGACCGGGTCGGGTGCTGGTCACCCAGGGCCTGCTGGCGCTGCTTGACGGCAAGGAGCGCCGGGTGGTGCTGGCGCACGAGCGGGCCCACCTGGCCAGTCGGCACCACGGGCTGCGGGCCACCGTCGAGGTGTGCGCGGCGATCAACCCGATGCTGGTCCCGGTGCGCGAGTCGGTGGCGTTCCTGGTCGAGCGCAGCGCCGACGAGCACGCGGCCACGGTGAGCGGCAGCCGGGAGGTCACCGCGCGGGCGCTGGCCAAGGCGGCGCTGGCGGAGTCGAGCGGACCGAGGCACGCCGCGCTCGGCTTCATCGCCTGCGCGGTCTCCGCCCGGGTCGCCGCGCTGCACTCCGCGCCACCCCGGCCGCGCCGGCTGCTGCCGGGCGGCTTCCTGCTCCTGGGGGCGGGGGCCACGGTGGCCGCGGTCCAGGCCACCTTGGCGTTCTACCGGCTGATCCACTGGCTCTGGCTGCGCTGACGAGGCGGGGCTGACGAGCCGGGCCTGGCGAGCCGGGGCTGGCGAGGGCGACAGAGGCGGATAAGGGTCGACGAGGGGCCCACGAGCTGGGCTGACCCGCGAGCGGGGGCCCGTGTGGGCAGGCGCACACCTCGAGGGGCCCTCGCTGAACGGAGCGGCCCGGAGTTCGGCTAGACTCTTACACGCTGTAGGAGTTCAAGTTTCAGCTGCTTATCACCGAACCAGGGAGTCGAGGACCGATGGGTCGATCGACGGCAGGCGGGACGGACCGCGTTCTGGTCATCTCCGGCAGCGTGGGCGCCGGTCACGATGGCGCCGCTGACGAACTGATCAACCGGCTGCGCGGCCTCGGCGTGCGCGCGGAACGCCGGGACTATCTGGACGCGGTGCCGTGGTTCTCGCGGCTGGTGCTGCGCGAGGGCTACGGCCTCAGCGTCGGCTACGCGCCGAAGTTGTTCGACTGGGTCTTCGCCAACCTGGAGCGCAGCGGCTGGTTGCAGCGGCTCACCCTGGGGCTGTGTTTTGTGGCCCGGCGCCGGGTGCGGCGGTGGGCGCACGGCTACCCGGTGGTGGTGTCCACCTACCCGTTGGCCAGTCAGACCCTCGGCCAGCTGCGCGCCGCCGGCCTGCTGGACGCGGTCACCGTGACGTACCTGACCGACCCGGCGGTGCACCGGATGTGGGTGCACCCCTCGGTTGACCACCACTTGACGGTCACCGAGGCGACCTCCCGGATGGGGCGGCTGGTCTACCGCACGCCGATGCTGCCGGTGGGCGGGCTGGTCTCCGCCCGGTTCCGCGAGCGGCTGGCACCGGAGCGCAGGCGGGCGCTGCGCGAGGAGCTGGGACTGTGTGCGGACCGGCCGGTGGCGCTGATGGTGACCGGGTCGCTGGGCATGGGGGACGTGCCGGGCGCGGTCCGGGAGGTGGCCGCTACCGGGGCCCAGGTGCTCCTGCTGTGTGGCCGCAACACCCGACTGGTCGAGGAGCTGGCCAACGAGCCGGGCGTGCTGGCGCTGGGTTGGCGCGACGACGTCCATGAGCTGATGGCCATTGCGGACGTGCTGGTGCACAACGCCGGCGGGCTCAGTGTGACCGAGGCGCTCACCGCCGGGCTGCCCACGGTGACCTACCGCCCGATACCCGGGCACGGCATCGCGAACGCGGCCATCCTGGCCGAAGCCGGGCTGGCCCCGTGGCCGAAGACGCCGGCCGAGCTGACCGAGGTGGTGCGCAACCACGCGAGCCTGCGCACCGATCCCAGCGCGGTGGTCCGGGAGCAGGATGCGGCCGAGGCCGTGCTCGGATTACTCGCCGATCCCGATCCCGCCGGCGGCTCGGCCCGGCGCACCGCCTGAGTCTCAGGAACCAGACGATAGCCTCGAGGTGCCATGACTCTCACCATCACGATCGCGCTGCTTGCGGCGGTGTGCTTCGGGGTGGCGTCTGTGCTGCAGCACGATGGAGCGCTCCGGGCCCGCCAGCGCACGCCGCTGCACCCCGGGCTGATGGTGGAGCTGGCCCGCAAACGGGGCTGGCTGATCGGCGTGGTGGCCCAGGCGGCCGGGGTGACGCTGCACCTGGTCGCGGTGAACATGGGTGCGCTGTCCGTGGTCCAGCCGGTGCTGACCATCGGGCTGGTGGTCGCGCTCGGGCTGCAGCGGCTGTCCGGCCGACAGGTGAGCCGCCCGGCCATGCTGGCGGCCGGCCAGGTGGTGCTCGGCCTCGCGGTTTTCCTCGCCGTCATGCCGCCCGACCAGGCCGCGATCCCGGTGGACGCGGAAGGTTGGTTCCCCGGCCTGTTGCTGGCCGGGCTGTTGCTGGCCGCCACGCTCGCCGGGGGATTGTCCCTGCGGGGGACCGCCCGATGCGTGTGCCTAGGCGCCGGGGCCGGCGTGCTGATGGCCACTTCGGCTGCGCTGGGCAAGGCGTGGGGCGAGGTGCTGAACACACACGGGTTGGTCGGGTTGACCAGCAGCTGGCAGTTCTGGGCCGCCGTGGGCTGTGGCGCCGCCGGGACGCTGCTCAGCCAGACCGCCTTCCAGGCCGGACCGCTGGGCGGCTCGCTGGGCGCGATGATGGCCATCGACCCGGTGATCGGCGTCGGCCTCGGCGTGGTGGTGTTCGGCGAGCCGTTCGCCAGCGGCGACACCACCCCGATCCGGATCATCGGCCTGGCGGTGACCCTGGTCGGGGTCTGGCTGCTGGCCATGGTCCAGCGCGGCACCGCCGAGGGACCGTTGACCGGTGGCCGCCCACCCGTGCCGGTCTCCCGCGCCGGCTAGGTCTCCGCTGCGTCAGGTCTCGGTGTAGAACTTGGCGGTGTTCCGCGCCGCCGCCTCCGCCTCGTCGGCCGGGCCGCCGGCCGCCCGGTGCGCGTCCGCCCACGCCCAGGCGCTGCGCCGGCTGTACTCGACGACCTCGGGGGAGGCCTCCCAGTCCGCCGGGTCCGCGACGAGCTCGCCGCCCAGGTACTGGTTCAGCCCGAGCAGGGCGAGGTCCCAGCCCACTCCGGTCGCCCCCGGCCCGAACTCGGTCCACCGCTCGGGCGTCTCGATCCCCGCGTGCACCAGCTCGAGCCGGGTCTCGTCCGGCCCGAGCGCCTCCAGCCGCAGCTCCACCTCGGAGGTGCCGGCGGCCTCAGCCGGGTCTGCCCCGAAGATCCAGGTCACCCTCAGCAGCCGGGGCGGCTCGCAGTGCAGGATCTCGCCGCCGGCATTGCCTTCCAGCTGGTAGTGGCCGCCCAGCCGCAGCTCCCCGGTCACCGGCAGGAACCAGCGGCTCAGCCGGTCGGCGTCGGTGCAGGCCTCCCAGACGTCCGCCACGGCGGCGGGGTAGGTCCGACGCAGCACCACGGCGTGGCCTTCCCCGGCCGGCAGGCGCCGGCTGACCAGCTCTCGGTGGGTCTGCTCGATGTGCCGGAAGATGTCCATCAGGTCTTGTCCTCTCGATGCTGGGCTGGGTGCCGGGGTGGGTCTGGCGGCTGTCCGGCCGCCCGGCGCGCCCGTTCGCGTTTGCCTCGGGCCAGCTCGGTGGCCAGCGCGTCCAGGCGCTGGCTCCAGAAGCCTCGGAACTGCTCCAACCAGTCGTCGATGTCCCGCAGGGGAGCGGCGTCCACCTGGTATAGGCGCCGGGTACCGGCCACTCGAACGGTGGCGAAGCCGCTGTCCCGCAGCACCTTCAGGTGCTGGGAGACAGCCGGCTGGGAGATGCCGAATTCGGCCTGGATGGTCTCGGCGAGCGCGCCGGAGCTGTGCTCGCCCTGGGCGAGCAGCTCCAGGATTCGGCGCCGCACCGGGTCGCCGAGCACATCGAACGCGTGCACGACGACGACTCTTCAGCAGGCACTTATATAAGTCAAGCCTAAAATATCAGGCCTGGGAGGACACTCGGGCGTACTCGGCCAGCGCCTTGTCGACCAACGTGCCGGGCGGCTCGGCGAGATCAAGCGTGATCCCCGGCTCGTCCGGCTTACGCGGCTCCAGGTCGGCCAGCTGGGAGTCCAGCATGGACACCTTCATGAAGTGGCCGGTCCGGGCCCGCAGCCGGTCGGCCAGCACGTCCCGGTCTCCGTGCAGGTGCACCAGCCACACGTCCCCGGCCGCGCGCAGCTGGTCTCGGTAGCGTCGCTTCAGCAGGGAGGCGCCGAGCACGCCGCCGGTGTCGGTGTGGATGGCCACCCAGTCGGCCAGCGCGGCGAGCCAGGCACGGCGGTCCTCGTCGGTCAACGGGGTGCCGGCGGTCATCTTCGCGATGTTGGCCGGGGGATGGAACTGGTCCGCGTCGGCGTACTCGACGCCCAACCGGGCGGCTAGCTCGGTGCCGACGGTGCTCTTGCCCGAGCCCGCCACACCCATCACCACGATGACCGGCATGCCCACCTCTCACCCGGTTGTCCGCCCTCGATCCCCAGTCCGGGAGCGGAGACATCCCGTCGGCACCCTACTTCTCTCAGCCGCGGGGTCGCTGGCATTGCCCGCCCGGGTCATCGGGGCCAGGCTGGCTATCGAGCGGTCAGACGTCATGGCATGAGTCGGGGAGGCAGCAGATGACGGCACAGCTTCAGGTGGAAACCGGGCGGGACGCCCGGCCGGCGACGATGTCCCAGGCCGAGTGGGATGCGCGGATCGAACTCGCCGCGTGCTACCGGATCTTCAACCGGTTGGGCTGGGTGGAGCTGATCTTCAATCACATCACCGCCAGGGTGCCCGGCGAGGACGGCCACCTGCTGATCAACCCCTATGGCCTGATGTACCGCGAGATCACCGCCTCAAACCTGGTGAAGATCGATCTGGACGGCAACATCCTGGGCCACAGCGACTGGCCGGTGAACTCGGCCGGCCTGGTGATCCACTCCGCCGTCCACGCGGCCCGGCCGGACACGCACTGTGTCATGCACACGCACACCACGGCCGGCTCCGCGGTGGCCTGCCTGCGCGACGGGCTGGACTGGAACAACTTCTACGCCGCGCAGATCTACCACCAGGTGGCATACCACGACTTCGAGGGCATCACCGTCGACCCGGACGAGAAGCCCCGGCTGGTCGCCGACCTGGGTGATCGCAACCTGATGATCCTGCGCAACCACGGCCTGCTCGCCCTCGGCGCCAGCGTCCCCTCGGCATTCACCGCGCTGTGGACCCTGCAGCGGGCCTGCGAGATCCAGTTGGCCGCGCAGCAGACCGGGCAGCCGCTTCAACCGGTGACCGAGCAGGCCGCGCTGCAGTCCAGCCGGGAGGCGCTCCAGTTCACCAAGGGCGTGGACGCCGGGCGCGAGGTCTTCGACGCCCTCTGGCGCGCCCTGGACCGCGACGAACAGGACTACCGCACCTAACCGCACGCGCCCTGTTCGCTCACCCGCACTTCCGCGCTCCCACGCGCATGTCGCGGCGTGTGCGTGAGGGCGCGAGCGAGTGCGTGGCCGGGCTTACAGCGCGGTGCGGAGGAGCTCGGTGAGCTGGTGCTCGGTGGGGTGGCGGGGGTTGTTCGCGGTGACCGGGTCGGCCAGCGCGGTGCGGGCCAGGTCGGACAGCTGCGCCTCGGTGCAGCCAAGCGCGCGCAGCGGCGCGTAGCAGCCGGTCCGCTCGGGGACCCGGCACAGCTCGGCGATGGCGGCCGCCGCGTTGGCCGCGACCGGCTCGGCGGGGTCACCGACGCCCAGGTCGAACGCGATCTCGGCGTAGCACCGCGCGGAGCCGCCCTCGGCGTTGAACCGGAGCACCGGCTCGAGCACGGCGGCCAGTGCGACCCCGTGCGCCGCGCCGGTGTACGCGGTGACGGCGTGCCCGATGCCGTGCACCAGGCCGAGTCCGGACACGGTCAGCGCGAGCCCGGCGAGGTGGGCACCGAGCAGCAGGTTGGCCCTGGCCTCGAGGTCGGCGCCATCGGCGACGGCGAGCGGCAGCCAGCGGTGTACCAGCCGAATGGCCTGGTGGGCGTAGCTCTCCGAGACCGGGTTGCGGCCGCGTGAGGTGAGCGACTCCACCCCGTGCACCAGCGCGTCGGTCCCGGTCGCGGCGGTCGCCGGGGCCGGCAGTCCGACGGTCAGCTCGGGGTCCAGGATGGCCACCTTCGGCGTCAGCGACGGGTTTCCGATGTAGATCTTGCGGCGGGCGTCCGGGTCGGCGATCACCCCGAAGCCGTTGGTCTCCGCGCCGGTGCCCGCCGTGGTCGGAATGGCGACCAGCGGCGGCGCCGGGGAGTGGCCGTTCCCAAAGCCCAACGCGGTGAGGTCGCCGCCGTTCCCGGCAAGTAGCGCGACACCCTTGGCCGCGTCCATGCTCGAGCCGCCGCCCAGCGCCACCACGGCCGCCGGGCCGAACTCGGTGGCCACAGCGGCCGCTTCGGCCAGCGTGCCGAGCGTCGGATTCGGCTCCACCTCGGCGAACACCGCCGCCTCGATGCCGTCCTCGGCCAGGGTCGCCAGCACCCGGTCGACCAGGCCGGCGCCCCGCACGCCGGGGTCGCTGACCAGGAACGCCCGGTGCTGGCCGAGCGTCCGCAGGAACCCCGGCAGCCGGCGTACCGCGCCCGCGCCGAACTCGATCCGGCCGGGCGGCGGGATGGTGAAGGCGAGCCCAGCGGTGCGCTCCGGTTCGCCGGTCACCGGTGTTCCAGCCGCAGCGGGATCCGGGCCAGGTCCTCGTAGAGCCTCACCGGACTCATCTCGCCGGCCTGGTCGCCGTAGGCCGCCCGCGCCCGGCGGAACACCTGCTCGACCACCGCGGACAGCTCCACCGGCACCCCGCTCGCCCTGGCCAGATCGACGGCCAGCCCGAGATCCTTGCAGGCCAGCGCCATCGCGAAGGACTCGTCGTAGTCGCCGTCGGTCAGCAGCGGGAGCAGGTCGTGCTCGAGCAGGTTGCCCCGCGCCGGGCTGGCCAGCAGCGACTCGAGCAGGGTGCCCAGCGCGACGCCGGCCTTGACTCCGACGGTGAGCACCTCGGCGGTGGCCACCAGCTGGGCAAACCAGAGCAGGTTGACCAACAGCTTGACTACGTAGCCGCAGCCGTGCGGCCCGACGTGCAGGATGCGCACCGGGTCGCCCATCGCGCGCAGCACGGGCAGCACCCGCCGATAGGTGTCCGCCTCGCCGCCGACATAGATCTGCAGGGTGCCGGCGGCCGCCCCGGTAACCATCCCGGCGACCGGGGCGTCCAGCACCGAGATCCCGAGGGGGGTGGCCAGCGTGCGCACCCGCTCGGCCACCGCCGGGGTACTGGTCGACATGTCTACCCACACCCCGCCGGGAGGCAGGCCGCCGAGCAGCCCGTCCGGGCCGAGCAGCCCGGCCGGGCCGAGCAGCCCGGCCGGGCCGAGCAGCACGGATTCCACCACCCCCGGCGTGGGCAGCATGGTGATCACCACCTCGGCGCGTTCGCCGACCTCGCGCGGGCTGTCCGCCCAACCGGCCCCGGTGGCCTCGACCCCGGCCGCCGCCGACCGGCGCGCGTCGTGGACCACCAGGTCGAACCCGGCGCGCCGCAGGTTGGCCGCCATTGGCGCGCCCATGTGTCCGAGCCCGATGAACCCGATCCGGGTCAGCGCGTCCACCGGCGGACCGCCTCCTCGTCGATGACGGCGCCCAGCCCGGGCCGGTCCGGCACGTTCAGGTAGCCGTCCCGGTCGATGGACACCGGTTCGGCCAGGAAGAAGTCCCGGCGGGCGGGCGTCCAGGCCGGCGGGTCGTACGGGAACTCCAGGTACGGCCCGCCGCCGACGCCGGCGACCACGTGCAGGTTGGCCAGCAGCCCGAGCCCGTTGGTCCAGCTGTGCGGGGTGAACCAGCGGTGCCGCAGGCTGGCCAGCTCGGCCACCGTGCGGGCGCGCAGCATGCCCACCGCGAGCACCACATCGGGCTGGTAGACGTCCAGCGCGTCGGCCTCCACCATGGCCACCAGCTCGGGGAACGTGCGGACCATCTCGCCGCCGGCCACCCGCACGCCCTCCCGCTCGCGCAGCACACGCAGCCCGGGCAGGTCCTGCTGCGGCAGCGGCTCCTCCAGCCAGAGCACGTCGAGCTCGCGCAGCGCGGCGGCGAACCGGCGCACCGAGGCCAGGTCCAGCGCCGGGGCGATGTCACCGGGCATCCGCCAGGACTGGTTCAGGTCCACCATGATCGAGACGGCGTCGCCGAGCGCCTCCCGGATGGCGGTGACCACCGCCAGTCCCTCGTCCAGCCGGTCCCGCGCCACCCGCACCTTGATCGCCCGGAACCCGGCCTCCCAGGCGGCCAGCGCGTCCCGCGCCCGTCGGTCGGGTGGGCGCAGCTCGCCGAACGAGGCGTAGGCCGGCAACCGGGAGGTGCTGCCGCCGAACAGGGTGGCCACCGGCACGCCGCACACCTGGCCGAGCAGGTCCCACAGCGCGGCCTCCAGCGGCCAGTAGCGGCCGGCGTGGAAGCTGATCGTCTCCAGTGTCTTGACGTGGTTCAGGATGCGCAGCGGGTCACGGCCCAGGAACAGTTGCTCGAACTCCTCGAAGCCGGCCATCGAGTCGCCGGAGCCGTACCCGGTGAGCCCTTCGTCGGTGTCCACCCGCACCAGGGTGGCGTCGAAGTGCCGGCGGGATTCCGGGTCCCAGGCGGCCACGAACGGCGGGTCCAGCGGCAGCCGCATCCGGTCCAGCCGGATCGCGGTGATCTTCACCGGGCATCAGTCGGGCGGAAGAACGGGTTCTCCGGCTGGCCCCGCGCGGCGAGTGCCTCGCTGAGCGTGGGTGTGCCCCGCGCACCGGCGGCCAGCGCCCGCGCGGTGGCCGCCCGGTTGTTGACGTAGACCGCGTCCGCGTCCGCCGCCGCCGGGTTCACCCAGACCGCGGCGATCAGCACCAGGTCGTCGGCGCTTTCGGCGGGCACCGTGCCGGCATGCACCGCATCGGCCACCCCGGCCGCGACGCCGGCCTGCGCGGCGCCCCAGGTGAGCGTCGCGTGCCCGTCGCCGGCGATCGTGGCCTTGTTCACGAACAGGGTGAGCGGGCGGGTCGGCAAGTTAGGTCGCAGCACCGCCACGAACGGCACGTGCCCTTGCCTCGGGGTGGCCAGCGCGGTGGCCCAGGCCATCCCGGCTGGGCCGTCCTTGGTGCCGAGCACGGTGTTCACATGGGCCGCGTCGGCGCCCTCGCCGACGAAGCTCTCGCCGATCTGCATGCGTCCGGAGCGTAGGAATCGAGATTGGCCACCGCAACGACAGTTGCGCTCAGCGCACTCAGCGGGGAAGGTTCGGCGGATGGAGGCTGACCGGGCGACGATGTCCGTTGGGCTGCGCCGGGACATGGAGCTGCTGGACGCGCTGGCCGCGGCGGACCGGCCGGCTGGTCTCGGCGTCGCCGGGCTGGCCGATCGACTGGGCCGCAGCCGGAGCCAGGTCTCCCGGGCGCTCCGCGCGCTGCAGGCCGAGGGCCTGGTGGAACGGGACGAGGAGACGCTGGTCTACCGGCTGGGGTGGCGGCTCTACGCGTTCGCCGCGCGGACCGCCGAGGCCCGGCTCACCTCGCACGCCACGCCGTATCTGCGGCGGCTGGTGAGCGCCCTGCGGGAGACGGTGCATCTGTGCGTACTGCGCGGGGACCAGGTGCTCACCGTCTCGTCGGTGAGTCCGCCGCACGCGTTCCGGGGGCTGGGGTGGGAGGGGCTGACCGTTCCAGCGCTGACCACCTCCGCCGGCCGGGTGCTGATCGCGGACTGGCCGGGGGAGGCGCTCGCCGCACTGGTGCACACCCGCCCGCGGATCCGGGCCGGCGCGAAGCTCAGCATCCGCACCGAGGAGGACCTGTACCGGGAGCTGGCCAGGGTGCGCAGGCACGGCTACGCGATGGTGGACGAGGAGTTCGAGGAGGGCGTGGTCGGCGTATCCGCCCCGGTGTACGACTTCCGGCGGCAGCTCGCGGCGGCGATCAACGTGTCGGCGCCCAAGGGCCGGCTCGGCCACCGGCTGCGCGAGGCCGGCGAGCTGACCAGGGCAGCGGCCGGGGAGCTGTCCGAGGCGCTCGGGCGGCCCGCGAGCCCGAAGCGCGCGGACGGGGCGCGGGGCTAGCGGCCTAGCGCCACCGCGCGCACCGGGGCGCCGTCCGCGCCGGCCAGCGCGAGGGGGAAGAAGCTGATCACCGGGTCGACCAGCTCCGCTATCGCCGCCACGTTGGTCAGGTTCTCCACGATGACCCCGCCCGCGCCGAGCAGGATCTGGTGCGCCGGCAGTGGGCCGGTCGGCTCGCCGTCCGCCGGGGTGGGGTCCGGGCTGAGTGCGTCCACCGCCAGCGCGCGGACCCCGCTGGCCACGATCTGCCCGGCGGCCTCCGGCGTCAGCCACGGATGGGCCAGGTAATCCCGCGAGCCGAAGTACTCGGACCAGCCGGTGTGCAGCACCAGCACCGCCCCGGGGCGCAACAACGGCGCGCAACCGGCGAGCTCGGCCCAGCCGATGGGCGCCCTGGGCGGCCGGCCGCGCAGGTCGGCAACCACCGCGGGTCCATGGAACAGGCCGAGGTCGAGCTCGTCGAGCCGTGCGCCGTCGGCCAGCACGTGGAACGGGGCATCCACGTGCGTGCCGGTGTGTGAGCCGGCGTGGATGCTCAACACGTTGACCCCGTCGACCTCCAGCCGGGCCGCCTGGCTGATCGCCACATCCGGATCACCCGGGTAGACCTGCATCCCCGCCCGCACCGGCACAGAAAGATCCACAATCCGCATCCCGTACTCCTGCCTACCCAAGCTGACGACACACTCCATCCCGTCGCCGCACACAGGCTGGGGCATGTCTGCCGCGTTGGGTGCCGGTGCCTGAGGCGGCGGCGCCGCCGATCGTGGATGACGTCCGGGCGTCGGCGCACCGGCTGGCCCGGCGCGCCCGACCGGTGGCCAAGACGCGAAACGGCCCCGGTTGGCTTACCAACCGGGGCCGTATGCGCTGGTCGAACTCAGATAACCTGCACCGAGTCGGCCTGCGGGCCCTTCGCGCCCTGGCTGACCTCGAAGGAGACCCGCTGGTTCTCCTCGAGGCTGCGGAATCCGGAACCCTGAATGGCCGAGTAATGCACGAAGACGTCCGGGCCATTGTCGTCTGTGGAGATGAAGCCGAAGCCCTTCTCCGCGTTGAACCACTTCACAGTGCCCTGAGCCATGTCTCTCCTGGGAGGTGCGGTACCAGCCGACACCTCGCCGACCGGTGGTTGCGGTGGGCCCAGCACACTCGGAGAGAGATTCCCCAGAGCTACGAAGCCCGGTGTCACGCTCCACGGACGCTTCGCAACGATCGAGGAAAACACGACTGCAACGGCTGAAAGCTACCACAGCGGTCTGAAACAAACGTCTGTCACCCGGGTCCTGGCCACTCCTACGTCACCTCTGCCGCACTAGCTACGGTCACGTAGTTACGCTATCGTAGCTAAAGCCGAAATCCCAACCCGCGAGGTGCGCCATGCCGCTGAACCCCCCTCAGCCCGCCCAACAGCCCTGTGTCGTGGTGGGCGCCGGGCCGGTGGGCCTGGTCGCCGCGCTCGCCCTGCGCCGGCGCGGGGTGCCGGTGCTGGTCATCGAGGCGGAGCCGGCGAACCGGACCCGGCCGGGCAGTCGGGCGATCTTCCTCGGCGAGCCCACGCTGCGCCGCCTGGAGGACGTGCTGCCGGGACTGGGTACCTCGGTGGCCGAGGCAGGCATTCAGGTGATGGGTTACGACGCCTTCTACGGCGGGCGGCGGGTCTTCCGTCAGCGGCTCAAGCCGGCGCCACCGCTGCGCTGGGGACGCAGTCTGCCACAGAAGCTGACCGAGGAGATCGTCTACGCCGAGGCGGTCGTGCATGGCGTCGAATTCCGCTGGGGGCAACCCGTGGTCGGGGTGAGCACCACGCCGGACGGGGCGACCCTCGAGCTGGCCTCCGGAGAGCGGATCGACACGCCGTACGTGATCGCCGCGGACGGCGCGCGCTCGGCGGTGCGCAAGGCGCTGGGCATCATCATGCGGGGGAGCACCGACGACACCCCGTTCATCATCGTCGATGTGGACGAGCACCCGGACGGCTGCACGCCGACCATGCCCGGCCACTTCCACTACGGCTGCCCGGAACTGGACGGCCGCAACGTGATGCACATGCCGTTCGCCACCGGGATGCGCGTCGACCTGCAATGCCGGCCCACCGACGACGCGGAGTACCTGGCCAGCCCGGAGGGCCTGCGGGAATGGCTGCCCAGGGTGGAGGACCCGTGGTATGTCGACCACGTGCGCTGGGTGTCGACCTACCTGTTCCACCAGGTGGTGGCCGAGTCGTTCACCGATCCGGCGCGCCGGGTGCTGCTGGCCGGCGAGGCGGCCCACCTGTTCGCCCCGTTCGGCGGCCGGGGGCTCAACTCCGGGGTCATCGACGCCACCGACGCCGCGTGGGCCATCGCGGACGCGTGCACCGCCGGCACCCCGACGGCCGCCGGCCAGCTCATCGCGCGCTGCGCGGCCGACCGGCGGCGGTGGGCGCTGCACAACCGGGACGTGTCGTCCAGGGCGCTGCGGATCATGCGGGCCTCGGACCCGGCGATGCGGGCCGGCCGGGCCGACGCGGCGCGGCGCGGCTGGCACCGGTGTGGTGGCCGGCTGGCGCCTGGTTGGCCAACGGCCCGGTCCAGATCCCGCCTCGGGCCGCGCTGGAGGCCGGGCTGGGCCGCGTGCCGAAGCGGCTGCGTGCGTCGAGTGTGTATTGATCTCCGGGAGGCGTCCGGTGCCTCCCCCCGCCACGCCGGCGAATAGATTCCCCGGATGAGCGCGGACGCGGCCCACGGCTCGCGGCGGTCCCGGCAGCCTCGGATGCCCCTCGAGGTGCGCCGTGAGCAGGTGCTCGACGCCGCCCTGAAGCTGATCATTGAGGCGGGATATCCGGCGGCCACCATGGAGGCGGTGGCTCGGGAGGCCGAGCTGGCCAAGCCGAGGGTGTACAGCGCCTATCCCGGGCGCGGGCCGCTGCTGCGCGCGCTGCTCGAGCGGGAGGAGCGGCGGGTGGTGACCGCGCTGGCCGAGGCCATGCCGGCGCTCACCGAGGAGTCGGACTTCGACGAGACGCTGACCGCGGCGGCGGTGAACCTGCTGCGCGCGGTGGCCGCGCACCCCGCGTCCTGGCGGCTGCTCATGCTGCCCGCCGATGACACTCCGAGGGAGGTGCGGGAGCACGTCTCGGCCGGCCGGAGCTTCGCCCTGCAGCAGCTGCGCGCCCTGCTCGCCTGGGGCCAGGCCCGCCGGCCCGGTTTGGACCAACTGGATCTCGAGCTGGCCGCCCGCGCGCTGCTGGCGGTCGGCGAGCAGGCCGTCCGGTTGGTGCTGACCGAGCCCGAGGAGTTCACCCCGGAGCGGTACGGAAAGTTCGCCCGAGGCCTGCTCGACGCCCTCTCCGCGCGCTGAGGGGGCAGTTGAGTAGCGGTTAAAAGGGGGCGCTACCAGGGGAAACCGATGTACGGTGCGGCGCTCCTTCGCGGTGATCGTCGATGTTGGTGCGGCTGCGGATCCGCCGGGGCAAGGACGGAACAGACTCGACGTGGAGCTGGGTTCAGGAGGCGCTCATGTTCGGGGGAATGCTCAGTCGAAGCGCGCGGGCGGGCGCGGCGTTGATGGCGGTTTCGGCGGTGGTGTTGGTCGCGGTCGGCTGCGGGACCGGTTCCGGTGGGTCGGCGGGCAGCCCGCCGCCCTTGTCCGTCGCACCGGGTCCCACGGCCGCGCCAGCCGCCCCGGAACCGCCGATTGTGGACAGCGGCATCGTCGCGCGGGCGGTATCCACCGCCTATCCGGTGGAAGGCCGGAACATGCGGCTGGTGCGCCGGGGTGACGAGGTCGCGCTGCAGTTCGAGATGTTCAACGGGATGAAGCAGGCGTTCAAACCGATCTGGGCCTACGAATACCTCGTGCCGATGATGCTTGTCGACCTGCCGAGGTCGATTGCGTACATGGTCCCGACAAAAGAGCACAGCACCGATTCGCTGGTCGGTATGAATACCGTCGATGGCATCCCGGGAGGGACCTCATCGACGATCACCGCGCGGTTCAACGCGCCGCCGGCGGAGGCGAGCGAGATGCTCGTCATGGTGGGCTTTCTGCGGCCGGTCGTGGTCCCCATTCAGCCGGAGGGCACCGCGCTGCGCGATGATCCGCTGTTCGCCCTGGTGAAGAGCGTCGATGACCCGGAGGAACGGGTGGTGGGCTGCTCGGTCAAGGGCGCGGACGGGGCACCCGGCAAACCGACTCCGGTGGAGGTGCGGCTGCCCAGCGATGTGCTGTTCGAGTTCGGCAGCGCGACCCTGTCGCCCGCGGCGCAGGCGGCCATCGGCGGAGTGAAGGGCATGTTCGGGAGCAACGGCGGTGCGATCTCCGTGGAGGGCCACACCGACGCGATCGGTGACGACGCCTCCAACCAGCGACTCTCCGAGCAGCGGGCCACCGCCGTGCGCGACGCTCTGGCCGCCCAACTCGGCCCCGGTTTCACCTACACCCCGGTGGGCTTCGGCGAGACCAAGCCGATCGCGCCCAACCAAAAGTCTGACGGCAGCGACGACCCCAACGGCCGCGCCCAGAACCGGCGGGTCGAGGTCCGCCTGGGCACCACGCAGCCAGGCGCGGCGCCGGCC
>DASWST010000009.1:0-61345 GCA_036402515.1 Pseudonocardia sp. | reverse complement strand
GCCACAAGAGGCAGGCTCGGCGCGCAGGAAAGCTGCCGGGTGTGGAGTTCGGTAACGACAGGCAGTCCGCGGCTGAGCTGCGGCCTGGTCGCGGGTCAACCAGCGCAACCGGACGGCAACTGATACCACCAGACACGGCATCCGTGAAGGCCATCGCCGGGTTTTAGGCAACCTCCTCCTTGAGAATGTCGGCAATGCATGTATCGATTTGTTCTCGATCTGACGGCCCTAAGCAAAACATCGCGAAATGCGCCCACAGGCTGTTGACGACGCGGAACTGGCTGTTCGCGATGAGCTTCTGCTCCGCTTCGCAATCCTTCGGAGGGAAGAACATGTCTTGCGAGAATGCGACAACGTAGGTCTTTGCCTTGATTCGCCCGAGTGCCGCCGCGAGATCACCTCCGGTGTGCAGGGTTACGTCACCGTGTCGCCACTTCCAACCCATCCAGATCAGATTATTTGGATCCATCGGCAAGAAGTAGGCTTCCCAGAACCTGTGCTGGAAATCATCGAGGGACGTGAATCCGACGCCGCGCCAGGCTTCCGTATTGTAGAAGTCCGGGCACAGCCCCATCACCGACCAAATCTGTGCGTGCCGGCGGAGCCCGACATGTACGTCACTCGAGTCCTCGTAGAAACCGTTGTCCCATGCGGGGTCGGACTTGAGCGCGTCCTCATGCGACCGCACGAACAGGTAGTCGTGCGGCGTTGTCTTGGCGGTTCCGGCGAAGGGCAGCGCCCGTTTCACCATGTCGGGGAACCGAACGGCCCATTCGTAGGTCTGCTCCGCTCCCATCGACCAACCGAGTACCAACTCCAACCTCTCAATGCCGAAGCGCTCAGTCAGAAGTCGGTGTTGCGCGCGTACGTCGTCACCGATAGTCACGTTCGGGAACGCCCCACCATTAAAGGGTGGAGGCGTGTTGCTGGGTGACGACGAGAACCCATTGGCGAACTGACCGGGCAGGATGATGAAGTACCTGCTGGGGTCGAGTGGACGATCTTCGCCGATGAATATCTCCATCGCCTTTGGCGTGCCCGACCACATGTGGGGAAACAAAATGACATTGTCCCGAGCCTCATTCAGCGTCCCGTGGGTCTTGAAGGCCAGCCTCGCATCAGGAAGCGTGACACCGCTCTCCAGCTCGAAGTTGCCGAGCTCGAAGATCTCATGAGGCCCATGCAAGTCTTCCGAGTAGTAATTCATCGTGAACATCTCCTGATGGTTCAGAGGCCGGGTTCCCTACCGTCTAAGAATCACCGTCACCTGCCCGGACGAATCGGCACACCGGGGTCTGGCGCGACGCGCTGATGTCGATATCGGTTGAGGCGGTCTGGCACAGGAGCCTGGACCCACTCGGCGCAGTAAGCGGACCGCCTACCAGCCGAGTGGCCTAGTCTCAGCGCATTCCGGTGTCGACCAATTGGTGATGCGCTCACGCGGGCACGCTCAAGGCGTCGGCAAGAGAGTGCTCACCGGGGGGTTCAGCCGGGCGAAGCCCTCTTGCCGCTCGTAGGGGTAGTACGGGTAGGGCGCCGTCGTGGCACTCGCCGCCTCCAGCTTCGCCACCTGCTCGGCGGTCAGGGTCCAACCGACGGCGCCCAGGTTCTGTCGCAACTGCTCCTCGTTGCGCGCGCCGAGGATCACCGAGGACACCGTGGGGCGCCGCAGCAGCCAGTTGATCGCGATCTGCGGGACGGCCTTGCCGGTCTCCTCGGCGATCTCGCTGAGCACATCCACGATGTCGAACAGCTGCTCATCGCGCACCGGTGGACCGAACGCCGCGGTGTCGTGCAACCGGCTGCCCGCCGGTAGCGGCTGCCCTCGGCGCACCTTGCCGGTCAGCCTGCCCCAGCCCAGCGGACTCCACACCAGCGCGCCGACGCCCTGGTCCAGGCCGAGGGGCATCAGCTCCCACTCGTAGTCCCGGCCGACCAGCGAGTAGTAGACCTGGTGCGAGATGTAGCGCGGATAGCCGTACTTCTCGGCCACCGCGAGCGACTTCATCAGCTGCCAGCCGGAGAAGTTGGAGACGCCGACGTAGCGCAGTTTGCCCGCGCGCACCAGGTCGTCGAGCGTGGACAGCACCTCCTCGATCGGCGTCCCGGCGTCGAAGGCGTGCAGCTGGAACACGTCGATATGGTCGGTGCCCAGCCGACGCAGCGCCTGCTCGCAGGCCTCGATCAGCCGGAATCGAGAGGATCCCGCGTCGTTCGGGCCGTCCCCCACCGGCAGGCTGGCCTTGGTGGACAGGATGACCTGGTCCCGCCGCCCCTTGATCGCCCCGCCGAGCACCTCCTCCGAGGCACCACCCGAGTACACGTCCGCGGTGTCGAACAGCGTGACACCGGCATCCAGGCAGATGTCCACCAGCCGGCGAGCCTGCTCGACATCGACCTGGCCCCACGCGCCGAACAGCGGCCCCTGGCCGCCGAAGGTGCCGGCCCCAAGGCTCAGCGCGGGAACCCGCAGTCCCGACGCGCCCAGTCTCCGATACTCCACCGCGACTCCTAATGGGTCTATAGTTTCATTAACTGCTGCGAGCCTAGCAGCGCCACGAGGCAAACGGAACTGGAGACCCGTTATGACCGAACTCGAAGCCGAGCCAGGCACCGTCCGCCCCGGTGGCCGCACCGCCCGCGTGCGCGCGGCCGTGTTGCGGGCCGCCGGCGACGCGCTGGCCGAGCACGGCTTCGCGCACCTGGACCTGGCCGACGTCGCCCGCCGCGCCGAGGTGGGCAAGACGACGGTCTACCGCCGCTGGGGAACCGTGCCCGGGCTGGTCGCCGACCTGCTCACCGAGATGGCCGAGGGCTCACTGCCGCGCACGGAGACCGGCTCGCTGCTCGGCGACCTGCGCGCCAACGCCCGACTCGTCCGGCGCACCCTCACCGACCCGAGGCAGGGCCGGCTGTTCCAGGCGATCCTGGCCGCCGCCACCTGCGACGCCCGGACCGCCGAGGCGCTGCACCGCTTCTACGAGATCCGGGTCAACGAATGGGCGCCGTGCGTATCGCAGGCCGCTGAGCGAGGCGAGGTGCCACCCGGGACCGACGCCGCCGAGGTAATCCGGGCCGTCTCGGCCCCGCTCTACTACCGCCTGCTCACCAACGCGGCGCCGCTCGACGAGGCCGCCGAGGAGCAGGCGGCGCGGGCAGCCGCCTCCGCCGCCGCCGCCGGAGCCTTCGTACCGGACGCGCGGCGAGCCGACAGTTCCGCCTGAGGCTGCCACTGATCCGATCCGCGCTGGTCCCATTCGCGCGGATCCCATTCACATCAGCTAGAACTGTGTCAGTAACAGCTGTTAAGGTCGACAGGTGGTTTCCAGGGGCGCCGAGGTCTCCGGCGGTCCCGCCGCACCAGCGGGCGCGCCGGCTTCCGTCCGTGCTCGGGCCGCCGCGGCCCGGTCAGCGGGCACCGGCGGATGGGTGCTGCCACTGTCGGTGCTGATTGTCGGCATGTTCATGTCCGTGCTGGACATCAGCATCGTGAACGTGGCGGTGCCCTCGATTCAGAAGGACTTCGGCACCACCAGCCAGGACATCCAGTGGATCACCACCGCCTACTCCCTGGCGCTCGGCGTGATCGTCCCGGTGAGCGGCTGGCTCGGCGATCGGACCGGCCTCACCCGGGCTTACATCGTCTCGCTGCTCGGCTTCTCGGCCGGTTCGGCACTGTGCGGATTCGCCTGGGACCTGTCCAGCATGGTCGTGTTCCGCATTGTGCAGGCCATTCCGGGCGGCATCCTGCCGGTGGTGACCTTGGCGATGGTGTACCGGATCGCCCCCAAGGAGAAGATCGGCACCGCGATGGGCCTCTACGGGCTCGGCGTGGTGTTCGCGCCCGCGGTCGGGCCCACCCTGGGCGGCTACCTGGTCGAGCACGCCGACTGGCGGTTGATCTTCTTCATCAACGTGCCGATCGGGCTGGCGGGCGCGGTGCTGGCGGCGTTCCTGGTCCCCCGCTTCCCCACCGGCCAGGCGGGGCGGTTCGACCTGTGCGGCTTTCTCACCGTGGCCACCGGGCTCTTCGCCCTGCTGCTCGCGCTCTCCCAGGGCCAGTCCTGGGGTTGGACCGGCTACCGGGTGCTGATCCTGATCACCGTGGGGGTGCTCAGCCTGGCGCTGTTCGTGGTGATCGAACTCCACGTCGAGCAGCCCCTGATCGACGTGCGGGTGTTCAAGATCTGGCCGTTCACCAACTCGCTGTTGCTGCTGACCGTGCTGTCCGTCGGACTGTTCGCGGTGCTGTTCTACATCCCGCTGTTCGTCCAGGAGGGCCAGGGCATCACCCCGGTCCGGGCCGGGTTGATGATGCTCCCCGAGGCGATCGCAATGGGTGCGATCATGCCGGTCGCCGGCCAACTCTACGACCGGTTCGGCCCGCGCTGGCCGGCCGCGATCGGGCTGCTCATCGCGGCCTACGGCACCTACCTGCTGTGCGGCATCAACGCCGACGTGACCCTGCAGGATCTCGTGCTGTGGACCTGGATCCGGGGCGTGGGCAACGCCCTGGCCATGATGGCGATCATGACGGCCGGCCTGGACGCGGTGCCGGCCAGACAGGTCAACCAGGCCAGCGCGATCAACAACGCGGTCCAGCGCGTCTCCGCCTCGCTCGGGCTGGCGGTACTCACCGCCATCGCCACCGGGCGGCAGGCCCAGCTGATGGCCGACCGGGCGGCCCTGGTCCCAGCGCCCGGACCGGCCGCCCCCGCCGCGCTGAACGAGCTGGCCCGGTACGGGTTCCCCGGGCTCTTCGCGCACTACCAACGCACCCAGCTCACCGTGATGGCCTCCGCATACAGCGACGTGTTCCTCATTCTCGCGATGGTCACGGCGGCCGGCGCGATCCTCGCCCTGACCCTCAAGATCCCACCGAAAGACACCCCGCCGGCCGCGAGTGGATCACCGCAGGGCCGCGCCGCCGGCGACAGCGAGCCGGATCCGGCGTCCTTGGCCCGCTACGGTCACGGCTGAGAGAGGAGCGGCCGCCCGTGGACTATCGCATCGACGAACTCGCGCAAGCGTCCGGCGTGACGGTGCGCAACATCCGTTATTACCAGGACCGAGGAATGCTCCCGCCGCCTCGGCGGGTCGGCCGGGTGGGCATCTACGACGACACCCACCTGGCCCGGCTGCGGCTGATCACCCGGCTGCTCGACCGCAACTACACCGCGGCGAACATCACCGAGCTGCTCTCCGCCTGGGAGCGCGGCCGCGACCTGTCCGAGGTGCTCGGCCTGGAGCAGGCGATGACCGGCAACCTCGACGAGGAGGCGCCAACCGTGCTGAGCGGGGCGCGGCTGTCTGCCCTGTTCGGCATGAGCGGCGCGGATGACGGCGGCGAGCGCGGCGACCAGCTGATCGCCAAGGCGCTGGACGCCGGTCTGATCGAGCGCGCCACTGAGGCCGCCGACCGGTACCAGGTGCCCAGCCCCCGGCTGTTGTACGCCACCGCGGGGCTGGTCATCGCCGGGGCACCGCTGGACGGCGCGCTGGAGCTGGCCACCCGGATGACCCGGGACCTGGACAGCGCCGTCCGCGACTTCGTGCTCGCCATCTCGGCCCGGATCCTGGCCGGCCGGGAGGAGGACTGGATGCCGACGAGCAGCGAGATCCCGGACCTTGCCGGGCTGCTGCAGCGACTCAGACCACTGACCACCGCGGCGGCATCCTCGGTGCTGGCCGGCAGCCTGGCCCGCCATCTGGACGAGGTGTTCGGCCAGTACTTGGCCAGGCTCATGCCGACCGTGCGCGGCGCGGCACAGCACGAGGGCCCCACCAGCACGGCCAGCTGACCGGCGGGCGGCGGGTGTCAGCGGCGGCCGGCGGGAGCGCCTTCGTCGTCCAGCTCGCGCATCCAGTCGTCCTGGCGTTGCCCCGCGCGGGTATCGCTGCCGTCGGCGGCATCGAGGGGCTGGACGGCCGAGGTGTCGCCGCTCGTCTCCTGGTCCGACCGCTCGGTCATGGCGGGCTGTTCCGCCGGGTCGGCCGGCTTCTTCATGAAGAAGGCCAGGAAGAGCCCGACCACGGTGAGCAGCGCGCACACCAGGAACATGTTGCTGTAGGCCTGGCCGGTGACGTGGCCTTGCAGCTGCAGGTAGTAGCCGTAGAGGCCGGCGGGCCCCTGCTGGGTGAGCTGTTGCACCTCGGGCAGGCCGGAGTTCGCGGTGATCAGCGCGGACCGGTCGGCCATCAGCTGGTTCTGCTGGTTGGTGGCCAACACGGTCATCACCGCCAGGCCGAGGGAGCCGGACACCCGCTGCGCGATGTTGTTCACCGGGCTGCCCGAGCTGGTGTACTCGGCCGGGATGGCGGCCAGCCCGGCGGTCATGATCGGCATCATGGCCAGCCCGTTGCCTGCCGCCCGGACGACCGTCCATAAGATCACGTCGCCGTCGCTCATGTTCGGATTGATGCCGCACAGCAGGAACCCGCCCCAGCAGGCGATCGCCAACCCGATCACCGCCGGCCAACGCGGCCCGAACTTGTCGTAGAGCTGACCGGCGAACGGCATGATCAACGCCATGGCGAGCGCCTCAGGCAGCAGGATCAACCCGGTCCGCAGGGGCTGGATGCCCTGGGTGGTCTGCATGAACAGCGGCAGGTAGAACAGGATCGCGTTGAGCCCGATCATCAGGATGGATATCAGCAACAGCGAGTTGGTGAACGCCCAGATCTTGAACACCCGCAGGTCGATCAGTGGCGCGTCGCTCTCCAGTTCGATCACCACGAACAGGGCCAGGCTGAGTACCCCGGCTGTGATCAGGATCAGCACCCGGTAGCCGGTCCAGCCCCAGGACTGGCCCTCGGAGAACGCGAGCAGCAGCGCGAACAGGCCGAAGCCGATGGTCAGGAAGCCCCACCAGTCCATCCGGCGAGTGGACGTGGCGCCGAGCTTGGGCAGCAGGATGAGGCCGGCGACGGCGCCGAGCACGCCGATCGGGGCGTTGATGAAGAAGATCAGCCGCCAGTCCACGTACTCCACGAGATAGCCGCCGAGGGTGGGGCCGATCGCCGGGCCGAAGATCACTCCGAGCCCGTACAGCCCCATCGCGGCACCCATCTTCTCCCGGGGCACGATCACATAGAGCATCGTCATGCTCACCACCGGGATCACCCCGCCGGGGATGGCCTGCAGGATCCGGAACACGATCATGCTGTTCAGGTCCCAGGCCAGGCCACACAGCGCCGACGCGACGGAGAATCCGACCAGGCTGATCAGGTAGACCCTGGTGGCGCCGAGCCGGTCGCCCAGCCAGCCACAGAGCGGAACCACGATGCCAAGGGCCAGCGTGTAGGCGGTGACGATCCACTCGATGTCATCGGTGGACGCGCCGAAATCCCGCTGCATGGTGGGGATTGCCACGTTGACGATGGTGGTGTCCAGCACGGACATGAACATGCCGACGATCAGCACGAGCAGGGGCACCAGCCAGCCCTTGCCGGCCGCGCTCGGCGCACTCGCCGCGCCCGGTTGGGGCGAGGCGGCCATGACCTCCATGTGGACCCTCCCTCCCAGCGAAAGTTCCGACTTACTTGAGTTCGGCCCCGAGGGAGATGTTGTTACTACAAAACGTGAGCGACTAACTATTTGTACCCGCACAGGTGATTGGCCGGCAACCGCATATCGGACTGGATAGGCTGTGACTATGGATGCACCGACTGTCGATGCACCGCCGCACGGGTAGGTGAACCATGGGCCGACGGCTCGCGCACACCCCGGGCCTCGGCCTGCGCGAGCGCAAGAAGCTGCTCACCAGGCAGGCCATCACCGACACCGCGCACGCGATGTTCCTCGAGCGTGGCTACGACAACGTGACGGTCGCGGAGATCGCCGACGCGGCCAACGTGTCCACGAACACGGTGTTCGGCTACTTCCCGTCCAAGGAAGACCTGGTCTTCGACGACTCCGCCGAGGTACGTGAGACGCTGGTGGCGCGCATCCGGCAGCGTCCCCCGGGCGAGACGCCGTTTCAGACCATGGTCGCCGTGATGCGCGAAATGATCTTTCTGTCCGGGTCGACCGCGGTCACCGAACTGGACCGGCTGCATCGGATGGTGGGCACCAGCGTCACCCTGCAGTCCCGGCTGGCTCGGATGTGGGAGCAGTTCGAGGAGTCGCTGGCCGAGGCGCTGGCCGAGGAGTTCGGCGAGGGCCCGCACTCCCCCCGGCCCAGCGTGCTCGCCGCCCAGCTGATCCTGATCTTCCGAATGATGGCCTCGGAGCGCTTCCTGGGTTACCTGCGCGCGCACACCGAGCCCGCACAGCCGGCCGCGCTGGAGGAGTGGCTCTCGGTCACTGTGGAGCTCATCGGGAAGGGCATCGCCGATTACCCGCCTCGACTTGACTGATCGGGTTTCGCTACCGGGGCACGGGGCATACATACGGTCCGGTTCCACCGAGCCGGACCGGTCCGAGCAGGAGCACACTGGGCCGCGTTACGGTGCGATGCAGGCTCCGCGCGAGGAGAGCTCCATGGCCAGCCGTGGTAGCACGCCCGGTTCCACGCCGCGGCGTCCAGGTGTGCTGCGCTGGCTCTGGTACGCGCTCAGCGGCCGGTTGCCGATGCGCTACCGGGACTGGGTGCTGCACGACCTGAGCTCCCCGACCTGGCCGCTGCGACACCTGGCCCGGCTGGTGGTCCCGCTCGTGCCGGTCGCCGTCGCCCTGGTGCTGGTACTCCCCGGGCCGTGGTCGGTCCGGGTCACCGCCGTGGTCATGGGCTCGGTGATCGGCCTGCTGTTCTCGTTCGTCTTCCTGAACGAGTCCACCGACCGGCGGGCGATGAAGTTCGGCTATCCCAGCGGCGCCGCCGAGGCCGCGCGCCAGGAGCGCCGGGCCAGCCGGTCGCTCGGCAAGGCGGCCGAGGAGTTCCGCCGGGACGGCCGCTCCCGCCGGTTCCCGCCCTGAGCCGCGCCGAGGGCCAGGTGGCGTAGCGATCACATCGGACCGGCAACGCACCTGCTCACCGACATACTGCCTGGTCACAACGGTGGCGTAACATGACTGAAACACATTAACTCCACCGAACTGGTGAAGTTTCGACTTATCGTTGCCAACCATGAACACCCCGCGCCGCCGAGAGGGGCCGCTCGTGCTCGACCGGCCCGTTCGATCCGGGGCGCGGCGCGGCGAGCCGCTGGACCGACGACCACGGGCCGACCGGGCTCGCCAGGTCGCCGACCTGATCCGTCAGCAACTGCTCAGCGCCGGCTTCGACAACGGGGTGCTGCCGGACGAACGGATCCTCGCCGGGCAGTTCGGGGCCACCCGCAACGCGGTGCGCGAGGCCCTCGATCTGCTCCGGCACGAAGGCCTGATCGATCGGCTGCCCGGGGTGGGCACGGTGGTGGTCGGACACAAGGTGCCGCACGGCCTGCACCGGCTGATGGGGCTCGGCGAGGTGCTGCACGAACACGGGACGGTGGTCAACGAGGTCCGGGCGGTGGGCCTGGTCCGACCACCGGACGGGGTCGCCCGCCGGCTGGGCCTGGCCATGGACGGCTCGGTCGTCTACATCGAGCGGCTGCGCCGCCTCGGCGGACTGCCGCTGTCCCTCGACCTGACCTACATCACCCCGGAGGCAGGCGAACCACTGCTGCACGCCGACCTGGAGCGCCAGGACATCTTCCAGCTGCTCGAGCAAACCTCGGGGCGGGCGCTGGGCGCCGCCGAACTCACCGTCGAGGCCGTCAACGCCGACCCGCACTCCGCATCGGTACTGGGAGTGCCGAGGGGGGCGGCGTTGCTGATGGTGGAGCGGCTGACCCATTTCGAGGACGGCACCCCGGTCGACCTGGAGTACATCCGTTTCCGGGGCGACCGCCTGGTCATGCAGGCCGGCACGCACCGCTCCACCGCGAACATCCAAAACACCTGATCAGACACCGTGAGTGGTTAGCGTTGCTATAGCAACGCTAACCACTCACGGGTCCTGACCTGCACGTATGGAAGGGAACTGAGGGTGCGGATTCCGGCCGTGAGCGAGCGGCGTGAGTATCGGTGCGATGTGCTGGTGATTGGTGGCGGCACGGCCGGGAGCATGGCCGCGTTGAGCGCCGCCCAGCACGGCGCCGAGGTGCTGCTGCTGGAGAAGGCCCACGTGCGGCACTCGGGTGCGCTGGCCATGGGGATGGACGGGGTGAACAACGCCGTCATCCCCGGCAAGGCCACCCCGGAGGACTACGTCGCGGACATCACCCTGGCCAACGACGGGATCGTCAACCAGGCCGCCGTCTACCAGACCGCCAGCCGCGGCTTCGACATGATCAAGCGGCTGGAAGGGTACGGGGTCAAGTTCGAGAAGAACTCCCGCGACGAGTACGCGGTGCGAAAGGTGCATCGGTCCGGAAGCTATGTGTTGCCGATGCCCGAGGGCCGGGACGTCAAGAAGGTGCTCTACCGGACGCTGCGGGCGCGGGCGGTGCGGTCGAAGGTACAGATCGAGAACCGGGTGATGCCGGTGCGCCTGCTGACCGAGGGCGGACGGGTGGTCGGCGCGGTCGGGTTCGACACCCGTTCCGGGGAGTTCGTCACGGTGGCCGCCTGCGCGGTGGTGCTGTCCACCGGGGCGTGCGGCCGGCTCGGCCTGCCGGCCAGCGGCTATCTCTACGGCACCTATGAGAACCCGACCAACGCCGGCGACGGCTACTCGATGGCGTATCACGCCGGCGCCGAGTTGACCGGCATCGAGTGCTTCCAGATCAATCCGCTGATCAAGGACTACAACGGCCCGGCGTGCGCCTACGTGGCCAACCCGTTCGGCGGGTACCAGGTCAACGCCGAGGGCAACCGGTTCGTGGACTGCGACTACTGGTCCGGGCAGATGATGGCCGAGGTCAAGCGGGAGCTGGACAGCGCGCGCGGCCCGATCTACCTCAAGCTGTCCCACCTGCCGGACGCCACGATCAGCCAGCTCGAGGGCATCCTGCACACCACCGAGCGGCCCACCCGGGGCACCTTCCACGCCGGCCGCGGCCACGACTACCGCACCCACGACGTGGAGATGCACATCTCCGAGATCGGGCTGTGCAGCGGGCACTCCGCCTCCGGGGTCTGGGTGGACGAGCACGCCGCCACCACCGTGCCCGGGCTGTTCGCCGCCGGAGACCTGGCCTGCGTGCCGCACAACTACATGCTCGGCGCCTTCGTGTTCGGCGACATCGCCGGCACCGGGGCGGCGTCGGCCGCGCGGGTCACCGACGCGCCGGCGAGCCTGCCGGAGGAGCAGATCCTCGCCGCCCACGAGCTGATCTACCAGCCGCTGCGCACCCCGGACGGGCCGCCGCAGCCGCAGGTGGAGTACAAGCTGCGCCGGTTCGTGAACGACTACCTGCAGCCCCCGAAGACCGCCCGCTACCTGCGGCTCGGGCTGGAGTCGTTCCAGCGGATGCGCGCCGAGATCAACGGCATGGGGGCCAGCACCCCGCACGAGCTGATGCGCACCGCCGAGGTGCACTTCATCCGGGACTGCGCGGAGATGGCCGCCCGCGCGTCGCTGTACCGCACGGAGAGCCGGTGGGGCCTCTACCACCAGCGCGCCGACTACCCGGAGCGGGACGACGCCACCTGGTTCAAGCACGTCAACCTGCGCCTCGGTGCCGACGGCGAGATGGAGTTCCTGACCCGCCCGGTGGCGCCGTACCTGGTCGAGGTGCCCGGAATCCAGCGGCCGGACCTGGTCGCCCCGGCCGACTCGACGGTGCGGTCGTGAGCGCCCGGATCCTCGCGCTGTTGGCCCTGGCCGACGAGGCACCCGAGGCCGAGGAGCTGGCCGAGTACCTCGCCGACCCGGAACCGGACGTCCGGCGCACCGCGCTCACCGTGCTCAGCGAGGCCACCGAGGACTGGGCGCACGGATCGACGCAGGTGGCCGCCGCGGTGCTGGACCCCGATCCGTCGGTCCGGGCCACCGCCGTCGAGCTGCTCGCCGAGCTGCGCGAGGTACTGGTCGCCGGCGAGGAGTTCACCGCCGCGCTGAGCCAGGCCACCGCCCACACCGATCCGGTCGTGCGCGCCGCCGCGGTCGGGGCGCTGTGGCGCCACCACCGGATCGCCGCCGAGGAGGCCGAGCGCCACCTCGCCGATCCGGACCCGGGGGTGCGGGCCGAGGCGGTGCACGGCCTGGTCTCGCTGGGGGTGCTGTGCGCCACCCCACTCGACACCGCCGCCGGCGATCCCGCGCCCGAGGTACGCATCGCGGTCGCCGGTGGCCTGGGCACCCTCGGCGACCCGCGCGGCGCCAGCGCACTGACCGAACTGGCCACCGACCCGGACACCGCCGTGGCCGCCGCCGCGTTCACCGCGCTGGCCGAAACGGGCTGCCCGCCGCACGCCGCCGCCCTCGCCGCTCAAGCGCTCCAGCAGCGGGACTGGCAGGTCCGCGAGGCCGCCGCGAAGGCACTCGCCGCCGCGCCGCCCGAGCTGGGCGCCGCCCCCCTCACCGCCGCGACCCGCGACCCGAACCTGGACGTGCGCAAGGCGGCGGTCCGGTCCCTCGGGCACCTCGCGCCGGATGACCCCGAGGTACCCGCCGCGCTGCGCACCGCCACCGAGGACCCGGACGCCGACGTCCGCGCCTACGCCCGCCAAGCCCTACGCCGCTACCCCAAGCCGAGCGAGAGGTAACCCATGGCCCACGTAACCACCCGCGTCGATGTACCGGTGACCATCGACGTGGACAAGTGCATCGACGGGTGCACGCTCTGCGTCGACATGTGCCCGCTGGACTCGCTGGCCATCCACCCCGAGTCCGGCAAGGCGTACATGCACGTCGACGAGTGCTGGTACTGCGGCCCGTGCGCCGCCCGCTGCCCCACCGACGCGGTCACCGTGAACATCCCCCTGCTGCTGCGCTGACAGCGGGCCCGCCGCCGACCCGCGGCGGACGGCGGCTCAGCGGTGCAGGGCCTTGCGGGCGAGCCGGTTGCCGACCAGTTGGGCGGCTTGCACGATCACGATGATGATCACCACGGTGACCAGGGTGACCGGCCAGTTGAACTGCTGGTAGCCGTAGCTGATGGCGAAGTTGCCCAGCCCGCCGCCGCCGACGTAACCGGCCATCGCGGACATGTCCACCACCGCGACGAAGATGAACGTGTAGCCCAGCACCAGCGCGCCCAGCGCCTCCGGGATCAGCACGGTCAGGATGATCCGCGGTTTGCTCGCGCCCATCGCCCTGGCCGCCTCGATCATCCCCGGGTCGACGCCGACCAGGTTCTGCTCCACCACCCGGCCGATCACAAAGGCGGCCATCGCGGACATCGGGAACAGCACCGAGCGGGTGCCGATGGTGGTGCCCATGACGGCCAGGGTGACCGGCCCGATGGCGGTGATGAAGATGATGAACGGAATCGGCCGGACGACGTTGACCAGCACGTTGAGCAGCTGGAACATCACCGGGTTGGGCAGCAGCCCGCCCCGGCGGGTGGTGTGCAGGGCTACCCCGATGGCCAGCCCGAGCACGCCGGCGATCAGCATCGTCCAGGCGACCAGGTAGATCGTCTGCTGGAAGGACAGCAGCAGCACCGGGGTCAGCTGCCCCCAGCCGGTCACCGGACACCCCCGGCGCCCTGGGCCAGCACCTCAGAGCCGGCGCCGGGATTCAGCTCTTCCACGGTGGCCACCTCCGCCAGCTCCGCGATCACCGCGTCGACCGAGGTGTCGTCCCCGGCGAGTTCGTAGGTGATACTGCCGAACGGCTTGTCGGCCAGCTCCCCGATGCCGCCGTAGATGATCGTGGCGCGCACCTGGTGCTGGTCCAGCTTGGCGGCCAGCGCGGCCAGGGTGGCGCCGCCGTCGCGGATCGCGACGGCCACGATCCGGCCGGTGAACTGCCGCCGCAGCCTGCGCAGGGTCTCCTCGGTCGGCCGGTCGTGCAGCGCGCTGTGCACCAGGCGGCGGGTGGCCGGCTGTTGCGGGTTGGCGAACACGTCGTAGATCGGGCCGTGCTCGATCACCCGGCCGTCCTCCATCACGGCCACCCGGTCGCACAGCGAGCTGACCACCTCCATCTCGTGGGTGATCACCACGATGGTGGTGCCCAGCTCGCGGTTGATCTTCTTGAGCAGTGCCAGCACATCGCGGGTGGTCTCCGGGTCCAGCGCGCTGGTGGCCTCGTCGGCGAGCAGGATGGTCGGCGAGGTGGCCAGGGCCCTGGCGATGCCCACCCGCTGTTTCTGCCCGCCGGACAGCTGGCTCGGGTACTGGCGCGCCTTCTCGGCGATCCCGACGAAGTCCAACAGCTCGGCGACCCGCGCGCGCCGCCGCTGCGCCGGCCAACCGGCCAACTTCAACGGGTAGGCCACGTTCCCGGCGGCCGTGCGCGAGTTGAACAGGTTGAACTGCTGGAAGATCATGCCGACGTCCGCGCGCAGCACCCGCAGGTCCTTCTCCCGCAGCCCGGAGAGGTCCTTGCCGTTGACCACCACGCTGCCGCCGGTGGGCGCCTCCAGCCCGTTCACCAGCCGGACCAGGGTGCTCTTGCCGGCACCCGAGTAGCCGATGATCCCCATGATGGTGCCTTGCTCGACGTCCAGATCCACCGAGTCGACCGCCTTGACCACGGTGTTCCGGCCGTTGCCGGCGAACTCCTTGGAGATGCCCCGGAAGCTGATGACCGGCGTCACCGCTACGCGCCGCCCTTCCGGATCAGGTTCTCCAGCGCGGTGGTGGTGGCCTGCAGGTCGGCGGCCGGGTTGTTCTTCAGCACAGCGCTGCTTCCGTACTCGGCCTTGAAGGCGGCTTCCACCTCGGGCTCGTGGTAGATCGCCACCAGCCGCTGGTAGGTCGGGTTGTCCTTGTGCTCGGCGCGAGAGACGAACAGGTTGATGTAGGGCTTGGCGGCGTCGGCGTTCGGGTCGTCCGGGAAGATGACCTTGTCCTGGCCCAGCTTGGCCGCGACCGCGTAGTTGTTGTTCACGATCGCGCCGTCCACGCTCGGCAGGTTGGCGGCGGTCTGCGCCGCGTCCACCGGCACCACGGTGACCTTGGAGGCGGCCGTGTCGATGTCACCGGGGGTGGACAGCGTGTTGCCGCCGCCCTTGAGGGTGATCAGCTTCGCGGCCTGCAGCACCAGCAGCGCCCTGGCCTGGTTGGTCGGGTCGTTCGGGATGGCCACCTGGCCGCCGGCCGGGATGTCGGCGACGCCCGCGTGCTTGACCGAGTAGAGCGGCAGCGGGTAGACGGCGGTGGCGCCGATGGGCACCAGCGTGTCGTTGTTTTTCACGTTGTAGTTGGCCAGGTACTGCAGGTGCTGGAACTGGTTGAGCTGCAGCTGCTTCTGCGACAGGGCCGGGTTCGGCTGGTTGTAGTCGGTAAAGTTGACCAGCTCGACGTCGATGCCGGCCGCCTTGGCCTTCTGGGTGAACACCTGCCAGTAGGCCTCGCTCCCGTCCGCCACCCCGATCCGCACAGCCGACGAGGACGAGCCTCCCTCGGACGGAGCCGCGCACGCCGCCGTCATCACCACCGCCAACAGGACCGGCAGCAGCAGCAACGATCTCAACCTGGACGTCATGATGTGCTTCCCCTCAACGTTTCCCTGGCGATACCCGCGATTCCTGAACCGGCGCACGGCGCGCCATCACGCGCGAACCAACCGGGATGAGACCGGGATGACGCGCAGACGCTCGGCGAGGACGGGAGTCAGTACCGCCGACAGCACCCACACATGCGACAGGACGAGCCGGCCGAGCGCGGAGACCCACACACCCTGGTGGCCATGCCCACTTGTCCCGCTTCCAAATCAGACGGATTTCCTCAACATTAGAGGCTATCAGCGCACGCTGAGGTGCCGCGATGTGTGCCGTGCCACCACTCGGGCGGCCAGTCTGAGAACCGTGGACGATCACTGGCAGGCGTTGACAGACCCCGGTCGGGGCCGCATAGAGTGCGACGACGACCTCCTGGTCGGCACACCATCCAGAGCGGCCGAGAGACCTGGCTCGATGATGCCGCAGCAACCCCCCGCGAAATCGGGTGCGGGTGCTACCGCCAGGACCGATGGAGGTCGTAGTGGGTTCGTCCTACCGTCCGCTGGCGGCTGGCTTGGCGCTGGTCGCAGCACTCGCGCTCGCCGCTTGTGGCTCCGGCGGCCAGCAGGGCGCGCCGGGGGCCTCCCCGAGCGGCCCACCCCGGCCCGGCGGGACGCTGCGCATCGCGGTGTCCAGCGATGCGGGCTGCCTCGATCCGCAGCAGGTGATCAGCAACGACACCATCTGGGCGGCCCGCCAGCTGGTCGACTCGCTCACCGATCAGGACCCGAAGACCGGCCAGGTCACCCCGTGGCTGGCCACCTCGTGGCAGGCCACTGCCGACGCGACCGCGTACACCTTCAATCTGCGTCCCGACGTCACCTTCAGCGACGGCAGCCCGCTGACCGCGGAGGTGATCAAGGAGAACTTCGACAAGGTGCCGGGATTGGGGCCGAGGGGCACACTCGCCAAGGCCTACCTGGCCGGCTACCTCGGCACCACGGTGGCCAGCCCGACCCAGTTCACCGTGCGGTTCAACGCGCCGAACGTGCAGTTCCTGCAAGGCACCACGACGCACAGCCTGGGCATTCTGGCCCCCGCCTCGTTGGCGCTGTCGGACGACCAGCGCTGCCAGCGAGTCGTCGGCTCCGGGCCGTTCGTGCTGGGCTCCTACGTGCGGAACCAGTCGATCACGCTCACCAAGCGGACCGGCTACCACTGGGGTTCGCCGCTGTGGGCGCACCCCGGCGAGGCGTACCTGGACAAGGTCGAGTTCCGCATCGTGCCGGAGTCGGGGGTGCGCACCGGCAGCCTGCAGTCCGGTGAGGTGGACGCGATCAGCGGCATCGGCCAGCAGGACGAGCAACCGCTTACCTCTGCCGGCGTGCAGTTGCTGGCCAGGGCGAACCCCGGCCGGCCCTTCGGCATCAGCTTCAACCAGGCCAAGCCGATCGTGTCCGACCCGGCGGTGCGCAAGGCGATGTCTCTGGCGATCAACCGCCCGGAGGTGGCCGGCGCGGTGTTCAACTCGCAGACCAAGCCGGCCACCGGGGTACTCGCCTCCACCACCCCGGACTACGCCGACGCCGGCGGACAGCTGGGCTTCGACCTGAACCAGGCCAAGGCCACGCTGGATGCCGACGGTTGGGTGCCCGGGGCGGACGGCATCCGGGCGAAGAATGGCCAGCGGCTCAGCTTCGGGGTCACCTTCGTCGCCAACTCGGCCACCAACCAGCCGGCCCTGGAGCTGATCCAGCAGCAGCTGCGCGCCGCCGGGATCGATCTACGGATCGTCCAGGTGCCGGTCCCCAACCTCGCCCAGGTGCAGTCCAGCGGGGACTTCGAGGCCGTGTGGGGGAACCTGACCCGCGCCGACCCGGACATCCTGCGGGCCGACTACTGGAGCGGGGGCGCCAACTACAACCGGTTCCCGCCCGGTCCGCTGGACCAGCTGCTCACCGGTCAAGCCGCCGCCACCGATCCAGCGCGGCGCGCCCAGCTGGTCGCCGAGGCGCAGCAACTGCTGCTGAGCGACTACAAGGTCGTCCCAGTGGTCGAGCTGACCACCGTGCTGGGCGCCGCGCCGGGCGCCCAGGGCATCCGGTTCGACGCCTCCTCCCGGATCACCCTCGCCGATGCGTGGAAGGCCGAGGATTAGCACGTGCTCTGGTATGTGGGGCGGCGGGTCGGGCTGGCGCTCGGCGTGCTCTGGGCCGCGTTCACCGTCTCCTTCGTGGTGCTGTGGCTGCTGCCCGGCGACCCGGTCGAGGTGATGGCCAGCGGCGGGCTGGACGGCGAGCCGCTGACCCCGCAACAGTTGGCCGAACTGCGCGCCCGCTACGGGTTCGACAAGCCGCTGCTGGTGCAGTACGGCGACCGGCTGTGGGCGGCGCTGCACGGAGACTTCGGCGCGTCCATCCAGAGCGGGCTGGGGGTGCGCACCCAGATCACCGACGCGCTGCCGCCCACGCTGCGGATCGCGCTGGGCGGCCTGATGTGCGCGGCGGTTTTCGGTGGGAGCTTGGCGCTGGTGGCCACCTACACCCGGGTGCGCTGGCTGCGGCAGATTTTGATGTCGTTGCCCTCGCTCGCGGTGTCCCTGCCCACCTTCTGGGTCGGCCTGATGTTGGTGCAGCTGTTCGCCTTCCAGCTGCGGCTGCTGCCCTCGGTCGGCGCGAACGGCGTGGAATCGGTGGTCCTCCCGGCGATCACGCTCGGGCTGCCCACCGGCGCGCTGGTCGCCCAGGTGCTGGCGAAGAGCCTGTCCCAGGCGCTGGACGAGCCCTACATCGTGACCGCGCGAGCCAAGGGCGTCGGCCGGGTGGCCATCCACTTCCGGCACGCGCTGCGCAACGCGACGATCCCCGCGCTGACCGTGCTGGGCTACGTGGTGGGCAACCTGCTCGCCGGCTCGGTGGTGGTGGAGACGGTCTTCAACCGGCCGGGGCTGGGTCGGCTCACCGTGCAGGCGGTCGGCGTGCAGGACATCCCGCTGGTGCAGGGCATCGTGGTGTTCGCCGCCACCGTGTTCGTGCTGGCCAACCTGCTGGTGGACCTGCTCTACCCGGTGTTGGATCCGCGGATCGCCACGGGGGCGGTGGCATGACCGAACTGCTGCCGCTGCTCCGCGACGGTGCGTCCGGGCGGGAACCGGGGCCCGACCCGGCCGCCGGTGCCTCGGTCGCCCGGTCGACGCGGGTCCGGTTCTTTGCCCGCCGCCCCGGCCTGGTGGTGTCGGTGCTGTTCGTGCTGCTGGTGCTGTGCGCGGCGTTCGCCCCCGGCGTGCTCGCCTCCGGCGACCCGCTGCTCGGGGTGCCCGCGCAGCGGCTGCGCGCACCCAGCCTGGCGCACGTGTTCGGCACCGACTACCTGGGCCGCGACCTGTACACCCGGGTGGTGCACGGCGCGTCGCTGTCCCTGCAGGCCACGGTGATCGCGGTGGCGGTGGCGCTGCTGGTCGGCGGCCTGATCGGGCTGTTGGCCGGGTTCGTCGGGCGCTGGGTGGACGAGGTGTTGATGCGCTTCGTGGACACCCTGATGGCCATCCCGGCGATCCTGCTGTCCCTGGCGCTGATCACCGCGCTGGGCTACGGCACGGTCAAGGTGGCCATCGCGGTCGGGGTGGCCAGCGTGGCCAACTTCGCCAGGGTGATGCGCGCGGAGACCCTGCGGATCCGGCGGGCCACCTACGTCGAGGCGGCCCGCGCGGTCGGCACCCGGTGGTACGTCACGCTCAGCCGGCACGTGCTGCCGAACGCGGCCGGGCCGGTGCTGGTGCTCGCCGTGCTGGAGTTCGGGCTGGCCATCCTGCAGGTATCCGCGCTCAGCTTCCTTGGCTACGGCGCCCCGCCGCCCGCGCCGGAGTGGGGTTCGCTGATCGCCGAGGGCCGCAACTACCTGGCCACGTCGTGGTGGCTGTGCGCGATGCCCGGCTTTGTCATCGCGGGCACCGTGCTGTCGGTCAACCGGATCTCCCGGGCGCTGGACGGTGAGTGGGCGAGGGCCCGGTGACCGCACCCGGCGCCGCCAGCGAGCCCGGCCTGGTGACCAGCCCCGACGCCGCGCGCGAGCCCGTGCTGGAGCTCGATGACCTGCGGGTGTCCTACCGCACCTCGGTCGGCACGGTGGACGCGGTGCGCGGCGTGACGCTGGCCGTGGCCAAGGGCGAGGTGGTCGCGGTGGTCGGTGAGTCCGGCTCTGGCAAGAGCACCCTGGCGCACGCGGTGATCGGGCTGCTCGCGGAGAACGGGCGGATCGACGGTGGCCGCGTCCGACTCACCGGCCAGGAGCTCACCGGGCTCGGAGAGAAGCCGCTGCGAGCCATCCGGGGGCGGCGGATCGGGCTGATCCCGCAGGACCCGGCGATCGCACTGAACCCGGTCAAGAAGATCGGCGCGCAGGTCGCCGAGGTACTGCGCACCCACCGGTTGGCCGATCGCCGGCGGGCCCGGCTGGACGCGGTCGAGCTGCTCGCCAAGGCCGGGTTGCCCGATCCGGCGCTGCGCGCCGAGCAGTATCCGCACATGCTCTCCGGCGGCATGCGGCAACGGGTACTGATCGCCATTGCCATCGCCGGGCGGCCCGAGCTGCTGATCGCCGATGAGCCGACCAGCGCGCTGGACGTCACCGTGCAGCGGCAGATCCTCGATCACCTCGAGACGCTCACCCGCGAATCGGGCACCTCGATGCTGCTGATCACGCACGACCTCGGGGTGGCCGCCGACCGCGCCGACCGGCTGGTGGTGATGCAGGGCGGCCAGATCGTCGAGCAGGGCCCGGTCGAGCAGGTCCTGAGCCAACCGGGGCAGGCCTACACGCGCACCCTGATCAGCAGCGCTCCGGGGCTGCGCGCCGACGCCTCGCCGATCGCCCCCGCGCCCGACCCGGCTGCCGCCGCCATCGCCGAGGTGTCGCACCTGGTGAAGGAGTTCCGGCTACCCCGGGTGCAGGGCAAGCGGGGGGTGTTGCGGGCGGTGGACGACGTCAGTTTCACCATCGGCCGGGGCGAGACGTTGGCCCTGGTCGGCGAATCGGCATCGGGCAAGTCCACCACGGCGCGGCTGCTGCTGCGGCTGGATCGCCCCACCGGTGGCCGGGTGTTCTTCGACGGGGCCGATGTCACCACCAGCGGCGGCCGGGAGTGGCGGGAGCTCCGCCGGCGAGTCCAGGTGATCTACCAGAACCCGTACGCCTCGCTGGACCCCCGGTTCAGCGTCGAGGAGGTCATCACCGAGCCGCTGCGCGCGTTCTCCGTGGGCAGCCCGGCCCAGCAGCGCGAGCGGGCCGGCCAGCTGGTGGACCGGGTGGCACTGCCCGCCTCAGTGCTCGCCCGCAAGCCGGTCGAGCTGTCCGGTGGACAGCGCCAGCGGGTGGCGATCGCCCGCGCCCTGGCGCTGTCCCCCGACCTGGTGGTGTGCGACGAGCCAGTGTCCGCGCTGGATGTGTCGGTCCAGGCCAAGGTGCTCGACCTGCTCGCCGAGCTGCAGCGCGAGGCCGGCCTGAGCTACCTGTTCATCTCTCACGACCTGGCCGTGGTGCGCCAGCTCGCGCACCGCGTCGGCGTGATGCGCGCGGGCCGGTTGATCGAGCTGCGCCCCACCGAGGAGCTGTTCCACCACCCCGGCGACGACTACACCGCCCGCCTCCTGGCCTCCATCGCCGGCCGCCGCCGCACCCCGCGCAACCACCCGACCACCGTTCCAACTTCGCATACCTAGCGCACACTTCGCATAGCGCGTGCAGACAGCGCGTGCGGTATGCGAAGTGGGCCTCCGGTATGCGAAGTGGGCCTCCGGTATGCGCAGTGGCGCTGTGTCAGGGGGTGCGGATGGTGCGCAGCGCTTGGCTCCAGCTGGCCACCTGGGCCAGGGTGGCGTCGAGCGACTGGAGCTGGTGCTCGCCGGGCCGGAAGGTGGAGAAGTTCTCGAAGTCGGTGAACAGGGACAGGGCCACCTGCGCGCGCACCGTGGCCACCTGCAGCTCGGCCATGATCAGCCGCAGGTGCTCGACCGCCCGGGTGCCGCCCACGCTGCCGTAGCTGACGAAGCCCGCCGCCTTGTTGTTCCACTCGGCGTACAGGAAGTCGATGGCGTTCTTCAGCGCGCCCGAGGTGGAGTGGTTGTACTCGGGGGTCACGAAGACGAACCCGTCGAAGGAGTCGATCTTTGCCGCCCACGCCTTGGTGTGCGGCTGGCTGTACTGCCCCAGCGAGGGCGGCATCGCCTCGTCGAGGTGGGGCAGGTGGTACTCGGCGATGTCGACGAGCTCGTAGTTGGCGTCACCGCGCTGGCTGGCGATCTCGTAGACCCATTTCGCCACCGCTTCGCCGTTCCGTCCCGGCCGGGTGCTGCCGAGGATGATACCGATGTTCAGGCTCATTATCTTGGTCCTGTCGCTCAGGGTTGGCTCACGCTTGAAGTCTCAAGTTCGACCATAGCCGCACAGGCTTGAGGCTTCAAGTTAAGGGTTAGGATGGTGCGGTGAGTGACGATAACGACGTTGGCGCGCGGACCCGCTGGCTGAGCCCGGACGAGCTGGACTCCTGGATGCCGTTCAGCGGAATGATGCTGACTCTGGTCAGCGCGCTGGACGCGCAGCTGCAGCGGGACGCCAAGCTGTCCCTGTTCGGCTACCTGGTGATGGCGGGGTTGTCCGATGCGCCGGGCCGCACCCTGCCGATGAGCCAGCTGGCGGTGCTGAGCAACGGCTCGCTGTCCCGGCTCTCCCACGCCGTGTCCACCCTGGAGCGCCGGGGCTGGGTGTACCGGTCGCCCTGCCCGGAGAACGGCCGGATCACCAACGCCACCCTCACCGACGCCGGCTACGCCAAGATGGTGGCTACCGCCCCGGGGCACGTGGAGACCGTTCGCCGCCTGGTCCTGGACGTGCTCAGCGAGGACCAGCTGCGCGAGACAGGCGAGGCGTCCCGGCAGATCCTCACCGCCATCCTCGGCCCCTGCGCCCCGATCGGCCGCCGACCTGGCTCGGCGAGTGCCGCCTCCAGCTGATCTGCTCGATCAGCCCGTCTGCCGGCGCAGCCACTCCATCGCTACCGCCCGGCCGTCCGGCACGAAGTCAGTGGCCGGGTCGCGCAGCTGCGAGGTCAGCTCGGCCAGCTCCATCCAGCCGCCGGAGACGATCTCCTCCGCCTGGTGCACGACCGGCCCGTCCCAGGTGGTCTCGTAGGCGAAATTGTGGCAGCGCACCGGCCCGCGCTCGAACCGGTACACGAACAGCGGCGTCGGGGTGACGCCGGTGATGCCCAGCTCCTCGGCCAGCTCGCGGCGGGCACCGACGTCCGGAGCCTCGCGGGCGCCAAGCACGCCGCCGGCCCAGCAGTCCCGCAGCCCCGGAAACACGTCCTTGTCCGGACTGCGCCGATGCACGTAGGCGCGGCGCAGATCGCCGGAGCGCACCAGCACCATGGTGGCCGCGTGCCACAGGCCTTCCGCGCGCATCCGCGCCCTGGTCGCGCTGCCCACCTCATGGCCGTCGGCGTCGTACACCGCGACCAGCTCGTCCGCCGCCACGGCGTCGATCGTCGCACGCTCCGGGTGTGCTGAGGCGGAAAGTCTCTCCGCCGGCGCGCGCACCAGCGCTAACGTCTGGGACCGACGGGCGAGCCGGATGCGAGACCGGGGACGCCCACAGTTCACCGCCCCGCCAGGAAGGAAACGCATGCCCCACCAGGAGCCGACCGAGGACGGGCCCGCCGGCGCGATTCCCACCTTCGACCTGCGGCGCGACGGGTACGCGGCCATCGACTGGGCGGCCAACTACCTGGAGAACGTCCGCAAGTACCCGGTGATGGCCCAGGTCAGCCCCGGGGAGATAGCCGCCTCGCTGCCGGAGCGGATGCCGGAGAAGGGCGAGCCGTTCTCCTCGGTACTGACCGACCTCGACCAGGTGATCATGCCGGGGATCACGCACTGGCAGCACCCCAGGTTCTTCTCCTACTTCGCGACCACGTCCTCGGAGCCGGCGATCCTGGCCGAGCTACTGGCCGCGACGCTGAACCAGGTCGCGCTGATCTGGCGGGCCTCCCCCGCCTCGACCGAACTGGAGCAGGTCACCATGGCCTGGCTGGCCGACCTGCTCGGCCTCGGCGACGGGTGGCACGGTCACATCGAGGACACCGCGTCCACCTCCACGCTCGCCGCCCTGGTCGCGGCGCGGCACCGCAGCGGGCGCAACGCGGTGGTGTTCTCCGAGCACGCGCACTCCTCGGTGGAGAAGGACGTGCGCATCCTGGGTATGCACGCCCGCAAGGTGGCCACCGACGACGAGTTCCGGATGCTGGTGTCCGGGGTGGCCGAGCAGCTGGCGCACGGGGACGTGGCCGCTGTGGTCTCCACCGCCGGCACCACCTCGGCCGCCTCGTTCGACCCCACCCCGGAGATCGCCGAGCTGTGCGCGCGGCACCAGGTGTGGCTGCACGTGGACGCCGCCTACGCGGGGAGCGCCTGGGCCTGCCCGGAGTTCCGCGCCTCCCAGGCCGGCGTCGCCCAGGCCGACTCGCTCGTGGTCAACCCGCACAAGTGGCTGCTCGTGCCGTCCGACTGCTCGGCGCTGTTCACCCGCCGCCCCGAGGCACTCCGCGAGGCGTTCACCATCGTGCCGGAGTACCTGCGCACCAACGACGAAGCCCCCAGCCTGTCGGACTACGGACCGGCACTGGGCCGCCGCTTCCGCTCGCTCAAGCTGTGGGCGGCGATGCGCTGCTTCGGCCGCGCCGGCATCCAGGAATTCATCCGCCGGGCGGTCCGGCTCGCCGCGCTGTTCGCCGGCTGGGTCGAGGAAGACCCGGACTGGGAGCTGGTGCACGTGTCGTTGTCGCTGGTCTGCTTCCGGCGCAACGGCAGCGACGAGGAGAACCTGGCCATCGTGGAGCGGGTGAACCGCGGCGGCGAGATCTTCATGACGCACACCCGCCTCGGTGACCGCATCGTGCTCCGGCTCGCCGTCGGGTACCTGCACACCACCGAGCAGGACGTGGCGCACGCCTGGGCGGTGCTCAACCAACAGTCGGGATGACCCGTCCGCCGGGGGCGCTGGTCCCCGCAGGCGCATTGGGCACCGGATATTTCCCGACGCCAGGTTGAGGTGTTCATGGCCCGAGGCCCGGGACCGTAGGGCCATGTCGAGGAGTCTGGTGCGTGCGGCTACCCAAGACGGTGAATATGCCCCGCCGGCGGAGGCCATGAGGGTGCCGTGGCGTGAGGCCGAGCTTGCCGAGCTGGAGCGGGTGCTCAGGTCGGCGATGACCGGCGCGCTGATGGATGCCGCCAGTCAGATGCTGGTCGCCTCGGCCCAGCGACGTGACGGGTACACGGCGCTGGCCCTCGGGGGTCCGGTGAACGGTGGGGCGGTCCCGTCGATCGCCGCGCACATCCGCGGGGTGCTCGACTCGGGGGCGCGCCACCTGGTGATCGACCTGTCCCGGGTTGCCGCGCTCGACGCGAGCCTCACCGCGCTGATGCGCAGGGTCGAGGCCAGGACCGCGGAGCAGGGCTGCGTGTTCGAGCTGACCGGCCTGACCCCTCGGGTGCTGCACGGCATGGACGACGACCCGCTGGCCAGGGTCTTCGCCCTGTATCGGGCCGCGCTCGAGGACGCCAGCCCCCGGGAGCTGTCCTGGGCGAGGACGCGCTGCCCGCAGGGGCTCGAAGACGTGGCCGAGCCGCACACCGCCGCCCGCCACCGCTCCTTCTTCTAACCCGCCCACCCAATAGCCCCCCGCCGAGGGGTCCACTTGTCGTGTCTATTTCCAACGACCGGTGGCACTTGTCGTGTCCATTTCCAACGACACGTGGGCCTGGTGCTCGCTCCGGTGGGCTACCCCGCCGCGGTGCACTCGGCCTGTCAGGGTGAGCGGCTCCGGGGGCATTTCCGCTCCGATGTCGATGCGCTGCGCGCCGCCCAGCTGTGATCGTTGAGCTGCCCGCCAAGGCTGCGGCCGGTTGTCCAGCCGCTGATCGAAATGGCGAGCACCGCCGTCCAAGCAGCAGGAGGTAGCCGTGACACTGATGCGATTCGACCCATTCCGCGAGCTGGACCGACTCGCTGAGCGGGTGACTGGTTCCAGCGGACGCACGATGGCCATGGAAGCGGTGCGCCGGGGGGACGAGTTCCTCGTGCAACTCGACCTACCGGGGGTACGCGAGGAAGACGTCGACATCACGGTCGAGCGCAACGTGCTCAGCATCCACGCCCGACGCGAGCCGGTACGTGAGGAAGGCGACGAGGTTGTTGTCGACGAGCGGGCCTACGGCGAGTTCAGCCGCCAGCTCTACCTGGGCGAGAACCTGGACCCCGATCACCTCGAGGCGCAGCTGAGCGACGGCGTGCTCACCCTGCGGATTCCGATCAGCGAGTCCAGCAAGCCTCGGCGGGTGCGGATCGGCGGCGGGACCGAGGAGGAGTCGCCAGGCGACGCACAGACTCAACAGGCGACGCCGGGCGACGCACCGGACTCGGGCACCGGGAAATCCAGCCAGCAGCCGGCCAACGTCTAACCGGAGGGATCACCATGAGCGAGCAACCGGCGTCATCCAAGACAGCGCCACCGACCAGCCGGACAGTCACCCCCGAGGCCCCGGCACGCAGATCCATCGCGACATTCCAGAACTACGCGGACGCCGAACAGGCCGTCGACGCCCTCTCCGACCGGGGATTCCCGGTCGAGCGAGTGGCCATCGTGGGCCGTGAGCTGGAGCTGGTCGAGCAGGTCACCGGGCGGCTGAACTACCCGAGGGCGGCCCTGCGCGGCGCGGCGAGCGGCGCGGTCACCGGTGCGCTGATCGGCTGGATCTTCGGGCTGTTCAACTGGATCAACCCGCTGATCAGCGCGCTGCTGCTGGCCTTCTACGGCCTTATCTTCGGGGCGATCGTGGGCGCGGTGCTCGGCCTGGTGGTGCACGCGATGCAGCGCGGACGCCGTGACTTCGCCTCGGCCACGTTCGTGCATCCGCGGCGCTACGAAGTCATGGTCGACGAGGCTGTCGCCCCCGAGGCCGTCCGCCTGCTCGGTTGGGAGACCTGATGGCCAGGGCGGCCGGAATCGATCTGGGCACCACCAACTCGGTGATCGCCGCGTACGAGGGCGGCGAGTCGACGGTCATCCCCAACGCCGAGGGCGCGCGCACCACGCCCTCGGTGGTCGCATTCACCGAGAACGGCGAGCGGCTGGTCGGCCAGCTGGCCCGCCGCCAGGCGATTCTCAATCCCAAGGGCACGATCTACTCGGTCAAACGGTTCATCGGACGCAAGTTCGAGGAGGTCGAGGAGGAGGCCAGCCAGGTCACCTACGACGTCGTCCCGGACGAGAACGGCAACGCCCGGATCAAGATCCGGGACAAGCTCTACGCGCCGGAAGAGATCAGCGCGATGATCTTGCGCAAGCTCGCCGACGACGCGGGGCGGAACCTGGGTGAAAAGGTCACCGAAGCGGTGATCACCGTCCCGGCCTACTTCAACGACTCGCAGCGCACCGCCACCAAGGACGCCGGCAAGATCGCCGGGCTCGAGGTACTGCGGATCATCAACGAGCCCACGGCAGCCGCGCTGGCCTACGGCATGGACAAGCACAAGCACGAGACCGTGCTGGTCTTCGACCTCGGCGGCGGCACCTTCGACGTGAGCATCCTGGACGTCGGTGACGGCGTGGTCGAGGTGCGCTCCACGGCCGGCGACACGCATCTGGGCGGCGACGACTTCGACCGCAGGCTCGTCGACTACCTGGCGGACGCCTTCCAGAAGGAGAACGGGATCGACCTGCGGAAGGACGCCCAGGCCCTGCAACGACTGTTCGAGGCGGCCGAGAAGGCCAAGGTCGAGCTCAGCTCGGTGACCCAGACCCAGGTGAACCTGCCGTTCGTCACGGCGGACGCCAATGGGCCGAAGCACCTCACCGCGACCTTGATGCGGTCCACCTTCGAGCAGATCACCGCCGACCTGGTGGAGCGCACGAACGGGCCAGTCAAGCAGGCGATGGCGGATGCCAAGGTGTCCGCCGACGACATCGACGAGGTCATCCTGGTCGGCGGCTCCACCCGGATACCGGCGGTGCAGAACCTGGTTCGCCGGCTCACCGGGGGCAAAGAGCCCAACATGACGGTGAACCCCGACGAGGTGGTCGCGGTCGGGGCGGGGATCCAGGCCGGGGTGCTCAAGGGCGACGTCGGCGACGTGCTGCTGCTCGACGTCACTCCCCTGTCGCTGGGCGTGGAGACCCAGGGCGGCGTGATGACCCGGGTGGTGGACCGGAACACCACGATCCCGGTCCGGCGCAGCGAGACGTTCTCCACCGCCGCGGACAACCAGCCGGCGGTGGACGTCGTGGTGTTGCAGGGCGAGCGGGAACGCGCGGCGGACAACCGGGTGCTCGGCCGCTTCCAGCTGACCAACATCCGGCCGGCGCCCCGGGGTGAGCCGCAGATCGAGGTGACCTACGACGTCGACGCCAACGGCATCCTGAACGTCACCGCGCGGGACAAGGACACCGGCGCCGAGCAGGGCATCACCATCTCGGAGACGTCCAACCTGGACCAGTCCGAGGTGGAGCGGATGGTCCAGGAGGCCGAGCGCAACCGGTCGGCCGACCAGGCGCTGCGCCAGGAGATCGACGCGCGCAACGAACTGGACGCGTTGGCCTACCAGGTGCAACGGCGGCTGGAGGAGCTGGGCGACGCGGCACCGCAGCACGAGCGCGCCCGCGCGGAGATGCTGGTCACCGACGCGCAACAGGCCGTCGCCGACCAGGCGCCACTCGACCGGGTCCGCGAGCTGACCGGTGAGCTGCAGGGCGTGCTGGGAGGCCTGCGCGCCATCTCTCCGGCAGCCTCAGGGGCCGGCGGTGGCACGGCGGGCGGCGGTCAGGGCGCTGGCGCGGACAGTGGCGCGGACAGTGGCGCGGACGACTCCGACGTCATCGACGCCGAGTTCGATCGCGGGTGAGGTGCTGGCCATGACCTCACCGTCACCGGGCCAGCACGCTGGCCCGACGAATTCAGATCAGCGCGAGCCGGCCGTGGACGACCAGGGGCGACCCCGGCCAGCAGCGCAGGCGCGGGAGGCAGATCGACCCGCGTCCGGTGCCCCGGACGCGGGTCCCGGGGAGGCCTCCGCGACGGCTGACGCGACGGCTGAGCTGGAGGACAACTGGCGTCGATCGCTGGCCGACCTGGACAACCTGCGCAAGCGCTTCAGCCGGGATGTGTCCCGGGAGCGCGCCGCCGAGCGGGACCGGGTGGCCGAGGCCTTCCTTCCGGTGCTGGACAACATCGATCTCGCGCTGCGGCACGCGGAGTCGGATCCAGCCGCCATCGTGGAGGGGGTCCGGGCCATCCGCGAGCAGGCGCTGGCGGTGCTGGCCAGGCTCGGCTATCCGCGCCAGGAGGAAGCCGGGGTGCCCTTCGACCCGGCCCGGCACGAGGTGGTCGCCCTCGTCCCGGGCGGGGGCGCCGAGGGTGCCGCCGCTCCGGGCTGGGTGGTGGACGTGGTCCGGCCCGGCTACGGAGATCCGGACCGGCAACTTCGACCGGCATCGGTGACCGTCGCCCGCGACCCGGACAGCTGAGCTCATGGCCCGCGACTACTACGAGGTCCTCGGCGTGCCCAGGAACGCGAGCGCCGAGGACCTCCAGCAGGCCTATCGCAAGCTGGCCAGGGAAAATCACCCCGACATCAACCGCGACCCGGCGGCCGAGGAGCGCTTCAAAGAGGTCAACGAGGCCTACCACGTGCTCAACGATCCGAAGCAGCGCGCCCGCTACGACCGCTTCGGGGCCGACTTCCGTCAGGTTCCGGAGGATTGGGAGGAACGGGTCGGGAGTGCCGGACGCTCCACCGGCGGGGGCTTCCGAGGCGCGCGACCCGGCGGCCCCTCGGGGCGGACGGTTTACGGGTCTCCGGGCGGCGGCGGTGGCTTCGAGGGCGTCGGCGGCTTCGGCGGTCCCGGCGGCATCGACCTGGACGACCTGTTCGGCGGCATGTTCGGCGGCGGCCGAGCGGGCGGCCCGATCGCGGGTGCCGACCAGGAGGCGGAGCTGCCGCTCACCGTCGAGGAGGCCTACCGGGGTGGCCGGCGGCAGATCACCCTGGAGGGCACGGCCGGGCCTCGCACATACACGGTCACCATCCCCCGGGGTGTTATGGACGGACAGCGCATCCGGCTGGCCGGCGAGGGCGGCCGGGGGCGTGGCTCGGGGCAGCCCGGCGACCTGTTCCTGGTGGTGCGGCTGCTCCCGCATCCTCGGTTCCGGGTGCACGGGAGGGACATCACCGTCGACCTGCTCCTGGCCCCCTGGGAGGCCGCGCTCGGCGCCACGGTGCCGGTGGCAACCCCCGGCGGGGAGTCCAAGGTGACCGTCCCGCCGGGCTCCTCCACCGGGCGCCGGCTGCGGCTGCGCGGGGAGGGCATGCCCAACCCGAAGGGCAGACCGGGAGATCTGTACGCGGAGATCAAGATCATGGTTCCGCCGAAGCCCACCGAGCGCGAGCGGGAGCTGTTTGCGCAGCTGGCCGACATATCCACCTTCGATCCCCGCCGTGACCTGCAGTCCAACCAAGGAGACACCGCCGCCGGCGACAACCCGAGACGAAGGGCGGGGAACCGATGACGGTCCGATACCTACCGGTGTACCAACCTCGACGCCGCCTGAGCCACGAGGAGTTCGCCAGGCGCAGCGGTGTGCATCCCGACCTGCTGCGTCGGTTCGTCGCACTCGGCCTGATCCGGGCCAGCCGTGACCTGGACGGGCGCCTGTGGTTCCCGCCGAGTCAGCTCGCGGCGGTGGCCCGGATCGAACGGCTGCGCGCCGGGCTGTCACTCAACTACGCCTCACTCGGACTCGTGCTCGAGCTGCTGGACCGGATCCGCGTCCTGGAGACCGCGCTGCGCCGCCAGCGGGCCAGCGAGCCGAGACCGACCACTCGCGGACGGAGCGCCTGATGGACTTGAACCGACTCACCCAGAAATCTCAGCAAGCGCTGTCCTCGGCCCAGGACCTGGCCACCAGGGCCGGGCACACCGAGGTCGACGGCGAGCACCTGCTGCTCGCCCTGTTGGAACAGCCCGAGGGCCTGGTTGCCCGGCTGCTCACCGGCCTTGGCGTGGACCTGGACGGGCTGCGCGGCGACCTCGAGCGGGAGCTGCAACGCAAGCCCAGAAGCACCCAGCCCGGTGTCCAGCCCGGTCAGGTCAGCGTCACGCAGCGGCTGGCGCGCATCCTGGAGTCCGCCGAACGGGAGGCCAAGCGGCTCTCCGACGAATACGTCTCGGTGGAGCACCTGCTGGTCGCGCTGGCCGAGGAGGGGCAGCGAGGCCCGGCCGGGCGGTTGCTCGAGCGCTACGGCGTGACCAGGGACAAGTTCCTGGGTGAGCTCACCAAGGTGCGCGGCAACCAGCGGGTCACCTCGGCCACCCCGGAGGGGACCTACGAGGCGCTCGCCAAGTACGGGATGGACCTGGTCGCCTCGGCCCGCTCCGGCCGGCTGGACCCGGTCATCGGGCGGGACGCCGAGATCCGCAGGGTGATCCAGATCCTGTCCCGCAAGACGAAGAACAACCCGGTGCTCATCGGTGATCCCGGCGTGGGCAAGACCGCCATCGTGGAGGGGCTGGCCCAGCGGATCGTGAACGGTGACGTGCCGGAGGGCCTGCGGGACCGCACGGTGTTCGCGCTGGACATGGGCCTGCTGGTGGCCGGGGCGAAGTACCGGGGTGAGTTCGAGGAGCGGCTGCAGGCGGTGTTGTCCGAGGTCAAGGCCGCCGAGGGCCGGATCCTGCTGTTCATCGACGAGATGCACACCGTGGTCGGGGCCGGCGCCGCCGAGGGGGCGATGGACGCCGGCAACATGCTCAAGCCGATGCTTGCCCGCGGTGAGCTGCACATGATCGGCGCGACCACCCTGGACGAGTACCGCAAGCACGTGGAGAAGGACGCCGCCCTGGAACGCCGATTCCAGCCGGTGTTCGTGGACGAGCCGAGCGTCGAGGACACCATCTCGATCCTGCGCGGGCTGCGCGAGCGGTTGGAGGTGTTCCACGGCGTCCGGATCCAGGACAACTCGCTGGTCGCCGCGGCGACGCTGAGCCAGCGCTACCTGACCGATCGCTTCCTGCCGGACAAGGCGATCGACCTGGTCGACGAGTCCTGCGCCCGGCTGCGCACCGAGATCGACTCGATGCCCGCCGCACTGGACGAGATCACCCGCAGGGTGATGCGGCTGGAGGTGGAGGAGGCGGCGCTGGCCAAGGAGACCGACCCGGCCAGCGTCAGCCGGCTCGACCAGCTGCGCCGCGAGCTGACCGACCTGCGCGCCGAGGCCGACGCGATGCGGGCGCAGTGGGAGTCCGAGCGGCAGGCCATCAAGCGGGTCCAGGAGCTGCGCGCCGAGCTGGAGCAGCTGCGCCACGATATCGCCGACGCGGAACGCCGCTACGACCTGAACACCGCCGCGGAGTTGCGCTACGGGCGGCTCACCGAGCTGGAGCGCAAGCTGGAGGCCGAGCAGCAGCGGCTGGCCGAGAAGCAGGGCGGGCAGCGGCTGCTGCGCGAGGAGGTCACCGCCGAGGAGATCGCGGACATCGTCTCGCAGTGGACCGGGATCCCGGTTTCCCGGCTGACCGAGGGTGAGCGGGAGAAGCTGCTGCGCCTGGACGAGGTGCTGCACGAGCGCGTGGTCGGCCAGGACGAAGCCGTCCAGGCGGTGGCCGACGCGATCATCCGGGCCCGCTCCGGGGTGAAGGACCCGCGCCGACCCACCGGGTCGTTCATCTTCCTCGGGCCCACCGGGGTCGGGAAGACCGAGCTGGCCAAGACCCTCGCCGAGGCGCTGTACGACTCCGAGGACAACATCGTGCGCCTGGACATGAGCGAGTACCAGGAGCGGCACACGGTGTCCCGGCTGGTCGGCGCGCCACCCGGATACATCGGGTACGACGAGGGCGGACAGCTGACCGAGGCGGTACGTCGCCGCCCCTACTCGGTGGTGCTCTTCGACGAGATCGAGAAGGCCCACCCGGACGTGTTCAACACGCTGCTGCAGGTGCTGGACGACGGCCGGCTCACCGACGCCAAGGGCCGCACGGTCAACTTCCGCAACACCGTGGTCATCATGACCTCCAACATCGGGTCGCAGTACCTGCTGGACGGGGTCACCCCGGACGGGCATCTCAAACCCGACGCCCGGGACGCGGTGATGGCCGAACTGCGCGGGCACTTCCGGCCGGAATTCCTGAACCGGGTGGACGACACGGTGTTGTTCACCCCGCTCACCCTGGCCGAGATCGAGCACATCGTCGAGCTCATGCTGAATGACCTGCGGAAGCGGCTGAGCGAGCGAAACCTGACCGTGGAGATCACTGACGAGGCCCGCCACTTCATCGCCAGGGAGGGCTACGACCCGGTGTACGGGGCCCGCCCGCTGCGCCGGTTCATCGCCAGGGAGCTGGAGACCCGGATCGCCAGGGCGCTGCTGCGCGACGCGGTGCCCGACAAGTCCACCATCAGGGTGGAGCTGCGCGAGGGCCAGCTGGTGGTCGAGCAGGTGGATCGCCCGGTGGGGAGCACGCCGTGACCGCCCCGCCCCGGCAACGCTCCGCCATAGTCACCTGCCCGAACTGCGGCCGGCGCAACCGGGTGCCCTCGGCGGCGGGCGGCGTGCCCCGGTGCGGCAACTGCCACCGCCCGCTGCCGTGGATCACCGACGCGACCGACGCCGACTTCGCCGAGGTGGCCGAGCGCGCGTCCATCCCGGTCCTGGTCGACCTGTGGGCCACCTGGTGCGGGCCTTGCCGGATGGTCAGCCCCGCGCTCGAACAGCTGGCCACCGAGCTGGCCGGGAAGCTCAAGCTGGTGAAGGTGGACGTGGACCAGTCCCCGGAGGTGGCGGCGCGCTTCGAGGTGCAGGCGGTGCCGACGCTGATCGTGCTGCGCAATGGGCAGGTCGCCGCGCGCCAGCCCGGCGCGGCGCCGCTGAACATGCTGCGGGGCTGGGTCACCCAGGCGATCGGATCGACCGATGATGCGGGGTGAGCCACGGTGACCGAGCCACCGCCGTCCGACCGCCCGAGTGAACCGCCCCAGCCGGTGGAGACGCCGGACCTGTACGGCGGCTTCCCCCGGCTGGAGCCCGCGCGGATCGAGGTGCTGGCCACCCGAGGCTTCCGGCGGGCCACCCAGGCCGGCGAGGTGCTGATCCGCGAAGGCGAGCCCGATCCGGCGTTCTTCGTGGTGCTGCGCGGGATGGTCGAGGTGGTGGAGGGCTACCAGACGCCGGAGCAGCGGGTGGTGCGGGTGCACGGCCCCGGGCGTTTCCTCGGCGAGCTGGGCCTGCTCACCGGGCAGGCCTCGTTCTTCACCTCGGTGGTCGCGGTCCCCGGCGAGGTCTTGGAGATACCGATCCCGGAGATCCGGGCGCTGGTCACCCAGGACACCGCGTTCGGGGACGAGATCCTGCGCGCCTACCTGATCCGGCGCAGCCTCGCCATCGGGGTGGGCGCCGGGTTCCGGATCGTCGGCTCCCGCTACTCCCCCGACACCGCGCGGCTGCGCGAGTTCGCCGCCCGCAGCCGCCTGCCCCACCGGGTGCTGGACCTGGAAACGGACGCCGAGGCCGAGCAACTGCTGCGCCAGATGGGGATACCGCCGAAGGACATCCCGTTGGTGGTGTGGGGGCAGCACATACTGCGCAACCCGAGCAACGCCGAACTGGCCGAGCTGATCGGGTTGCCCACCCCCAACCGCTACACCGGCGGGGACTGCGACCTGCTCGTGGTGGGTGCCGGGCCGGCGGGGCTGGCCGCCGCGGTCTACGGCGCCTCGGAGGGGCTGCACACCCTGGTCCTGGACGCGGTGGCCGCCGGCGGGCAGGCCGCCCTCTCCTCACGGATCGAGAACTACCTGGGCTTCCCCGCCGGAATTTCCGGGGCCGAGCTGGCCGAGCGCGCGGTCATCCAGGCCGACAAGTTCGGCGCTCAGGCCCAGGTCCCGATCAGCGCGTCCGCGCTCCGCCGCGCCGACGGGAACTACGTCGTGGAGCTGGACAACGGCGCCGAGGTCAACGCCCGCACCGTGGTGATCGCCACCGGCGCCCAGTACCGCCGACTTCCCGTCCCCCACCTGGAGGAGTTCGAGGAAACCAGCGTGTTCTACGCGGCCACCCAGGTGGAGGCCCAGATATGCGCCCACGACCCGGTCGTGGTGGTCGGCGGCGGCAACTCGGCCGGGCAGGCGGCGCTGTTCCTGGCCGACCACGCGGGCGAGGTGCGGATGGTGGTCCGCGAGCACACCCTGGACGAGTACATGTCCCGCTACCTCGCGGACCGGATCCTGGCCGACCCCCGGATCGAGGTGTTCGTGCACACCGAGGTACGTGAACTACTCGGCCACCGGGGCAATCTGGAGGCCGTGGTGGTCGAGGACACCGCGACCGGGCAACGGCGGCGCCTGCCGGCGCGCGAGCTGATGGTGTTCATCGGCGCCACCCCGTGCACGTCCTGGCTGGGCGACATGGTCGAGCGGGACTCCGGGGGCTACCTGCGCACCGGGTCGACGGTGACCGAGCACGCCGAGTTCGAACGGCTGGGGCGGCCCCCGCTGCCGTTGGAGACCAGCGCACCGGGGGTGTTCGCCGCCGGGGACGTCCGCAGCGGCTCGGCGCAACGGGTCGCCAGCTCGGTGGGCGAGGGTGCGATGGCCGTCCGTCTGGTGCACGAGCACCTCGGCGGACTCGCCGCACGGACCCCGGCGGTGCAGCTCACCGGCGTTCCCGCGCCGGGGCCCGACCGGTAGCCACGAGCACCAACTCCGCCGCGTGGCGGGAAAGTAACCAACAGGTACCAAGAGTTCGTGGACCCAGGCGGTGGAGCTACCCTTAGTAGGGTGAACCGCTCCCCCCATGAGGGCTTGACCCGAACCTGTCCCTGGTGCGCAGAGACCACGGTCGTCGCGTTCACCGAAGAAAGCCTGCTCCGCGCACTCACCCGCCACCTGGAGAGCTGCCCGGGCGACGCCGACGACCGATGAGCGCGCGCTATCCGCTCGTGCCGGTTCCGTGCAACCACTGTCGGGCCGACCGGCGGTCCGGGGTGGTGCACCATCGGCCGGGCTGCCCGGCGGACCTCGGCAACCTGGCGTTCTTCGGCCATCCCGACCTGATGGAGCTAGACCTGCACCTGGCTACCTTCTATCCCGAGTCTTAGCGACTGCTCGCACCCGCAGCGCCGCGACGATCAGGAGTAGACCGCCCACCACGGAGTAGCCGCCCAGCAACAGGGTGAGCGCCAGGATGCCCCGATCCGGCCAGAAAAGGATCGCCAGGCCAGCCAGCACGGCGAGGACCCCGGCCAGCGCCAGGAACACCTCGCCGCGGATGACAGTGCGCAGCCTGATAGCGAGGACGACCTCCACCACGCCCACGAAGATCAACAGCAACCCGGCCAGCACGGCCAGCGCAAGCGCGGTGATCCCGGGCGCGAGCACGGTGATCACGGCGGCGGCGATGGCCAGCAGGCCGCCCACAAGTGAGGGCAGCCAGCCTCGCCAGCTTTCCCCGTCGCGTCGCTGTCGGAACGCACTGATCAGGAAGGTCACCCCGTCCACCAGCGCAAACGCGCCGAACAACAGGGCGAGGGCGAGTACCGTTATGCCCGGCCAGAGCAGGGCGATGATCCCGAACAGCAGGGTCAGTGCGCCGCGCAACGCCATCAGCGGCCACAGCTTTTTCGGATCCGCGATCAGCACGACCTCGGACCCGGCAACGCGTACGTGTGGCTCAGACACAGGGGTCTCCTCCCGACTGAAGAGAGGATCCCGCCTCCGCCCCCGTCGCGGCGCCGCCCTGACAACGCGGAATGGCCGCCGAAGAGTGGACCTGCCGGGGTGAAGTCCCGGGCCGCGTCCTTACTCGGCCACCTGCCCAACGGGGGCGAACGCGCGCCGAGCCGCCGCGAGGCGCACCGCCTCGATCCGGCGTCGCTGATTGCGGGCCCGATCGGCCAGCCGGGGCAGGTCCAGCGCGGCCAGGCTCGGGTAGGCGCCGGCGACCTCCAGCAGCGCCAACCACAGACACAACTTCCCTTCCACCCCCAGCGACAGGGACTCGGCCTCGAGTAATCGCGCCAGGTCGCCGCTGTCCTCCGACGCGGTGTCGATGGCCACGCCGACCCGGTGCGCCTTCTCAGCCACCCACCCCGCCGCCTGCTTGACCGGGTTGGTCGAACCGCCGACCGCGGCCAGCGCGGACCGGAGGGTCTCAAAATCCTCGGCTATCTCGTCGGCGAGTCCGTCCAGCACCGCCCCGTCGGGCTGATCCCGGACGGCCCGCTCCAGCCGGCGGGCCAGCTCAACCCCGGCGTTCGCCCCGCTCAGGTGATCGTTCAGATAGGTTGCCAGCCGCTCATTCATGGTGCGATTCCTCTCCGCCGTGCGCCCGATGCCCCGCGGCGTGTCCGCGGCGGGATTTGTGCCGCTTTCCGGCCTGTGGGCGGTTCTGCCGATAACGGTCGCCCCAGGTCGCGCTGCGCACCGTGTCGCTGGACTCCAGCCCCGAGCCGAGGGCGCCGCCGATGGTCGCCAGCGAGGACACCAACCAGGCGAGTCGCAGGTAGTCGGCGAAACCCACCGGACGGCGGATGGACTCCGACAGCACGTCAGGAACCACCACGAACCACCCGGTGAGGAGGTTCCCGACGAACAGCACCAGATAGGACACCAGCACGCCGATTGCCAGAGTCAGCACGGTCGCCGCGTTGTACAGGCGGATCTGCCGGCGCACCACCCGGTCAGCGGACCGGGCGTGCTGCCACAGCTGGTGGTTCATGATCAGCCAGCAGATGATCGTGACCAGGGACACCACGGTGGATATCCACAGCCGCAGCGTGCTCATCGCCGCGCTGACCTGCCACACCGGATTGGACACCAGACCGAACGCGGCCGTGGCCACGGCGGCGGCCAGCGCGCTGCGCAGCCCGAGCACCAGGCGCCACGGCCGGTTCACCCGGACCATCCCGGCCAACATCCATAGCGGCCCCGCCGACCTGGTCAGCCGCACGTCCACATCGTCGTCATCGTCGGGTTCCAGCTGATGCAGGTTCGGGGTCCGCTCGGTAATCCTGACCAGTGGTCGGCTGCCACGGGCGAGGCGCTCCCGGGCGGCCCACTCGACCAGCATTCCGGCGACCAGCTCCCGTGCCTCGTCGGCCAGCCTGAGCACGTTCAGCGCGGGCACGACCAGCACCGCAGCCGCCTCGCCCCGGCTCAGCTCAGCGACCAGCGGCCGCTCGCCCTTGTGCACCGGCATGTCGGTCAGGCAGAGCGCGAAATCCCAGCCCTCGCGGTTGGCCCGCTCGGCGGCCAGGTCGATCATCCGCTCGCCTCGGGCATCGCCGAGCCGCCGCAACGTCTCGCGGACCACGACGAACCGGTATCGCGTCCCCTCGACGGGGGTGTCGGCCAGCGCGTCGGGCAGCTCCTCGGCGAGGTACTCGGCGAGCTCGGTGGGCAGCCCGGGGTCGGCCAGCAAGCCGATTACCAGGGTCTGCTCGTGGCGCTCGGGGCCGCCCACGCCCTCGGCCACCGCGCCGTCCGCTGCCTCGCCGTCCGCCGCCTCGCCGTCCGCCGCGTCCGCCGTCTCGCCGTCCGCCGCCTCGCCGTCCGCCGCCTCGTCCTCGGCCACCCCGGCATCTGGCGGCGCGGGGGCGTCGGCGTCGGCGTCCAGCGTGTCACTCGGGTCCTTGACCGGCATCCTCACCCCTGTCGGATCTGAGCCCATCCAGGCCTGCCCATGGCACTGGGCGCGGCCGGGACGCGCGAAACCGGATGCGGGCCGGTCGGACCCGCCAGGTCGGTACCAGCACGGCGGTCTCGCTACCGGAGGACCAGGAGCTCGCTGTCGGGTCCATCCCACGGGTGGACACCCGCGACGGCGGTCCAGATCCCCATACGTCCCAGGTAGGTGCATTCGCACCCTCGCCGTTGGTCCTCGCAGGGTCAGGACGTGTGGTCCTTGCGCGGGGACGCTTTCCCAGCGGGACTCGCCCAGGCGGGGCACTCCGCACAGCCAGGAGTCGCACGCGGGGCTCCGCGCGACCAGGTCCGCTCCGCCCGCCTTCGCGTCCAGCAGACTTCTGAGGAGGCCGCAGATGAACATCGCCATGCTGATCCCGGGCATCACCGCACCGGCAGCGCCGGGAACGTACCGGGACGCATGGGAGATCCAGACTCGCCAGCTGGCGATGGCGCTGAGCGGCCTGGGGCACCGGGTGGACATCTTCACCCGCCGGTGCGCCCGGGACACCCTGGGAACGGTTCAGCTCAGTCCGATGCTCACGCTGTCGCACCTGCCAGCCGGCCCGCCGATGGCGCTGGATGGGGTCCAGGTTCGCCCCCATCTCGGCGAGTTCGCCGCGATGCTGGCGGACACCTGGCAGCGCGAACCGCCGGATGTGGTGCATGCGCACTCCTGGTTGTACGGGCTGACCGCGTTGCTGGCCGGCCGCGAACATCGCGGTCTCCCCGTTGTGCAGACCTTCCACCGGCTTGCCCCCCGGTCGGCAGGCACAAACATGCATTCAAGGAACGGCTTGCGGGTGCGGTTTGCGTGCACCGTCGGCGGCCGGGCCGACGCGGTCATCGCGAACAACGCCACCGAACTGTCCGATCTGGTCCGCCTCGGCCTGGCCCGCAGGCGCATCTCGGTCATTCCCTACGGGGTGGACACCCGAGGGATGAGCCCGGACGGCCCGTCCCAGGAGCACGCGATGCCGTACCGGATCGTGGTGCTCGACGAGCTCTCCGCCCAGCACGGGGTGGACGACGTGGTGGCCGCGCTGGCCGCGGTGCCGGATACCGAGCTTGTCGTGGCCGGCGGCCCGCCGGCCGCTGACCTCGGCCGTGACCAGGATGCACTTCGGATCCGCGCGCTCGCTGACCGACTCGGCGTCGCTGACCGAGTGAGCCTGCTCGGCGGGATTCCGCCCGAGCAGGTGCCGCCCCTGCTGCGCAGCGCCGATCTGGCGGTGAGCGTGCCGTGGGCGCACGCCACGGGCAAGCCCGCCCTGGACGCCATGGCGTGCGGCGTGCCCGTCGTCTGCACCGGCGTGGGCGGGCTGGCGGACGCGGTGGTGGACGGCGTGACCGGGCTGCATGTCCGGGCCGGACGCCCCGGCCAGCTGGCCAAGGAATTACGGATCCTGCTGCAGGCGCCGGTCCGCCGCCGCGCCCTCGCGCTGGCCGGCCGGGATCGGATTCTGGCCCGCTACAACTGGGAGCGGATCGCCGCGGAGACAGCCCGGCTCTACTCCCAGCTCCCTCGTTAACAGTCATCTGACGATCGTTCAAGGAGGAATCGTGCAGTACGAAGAGTTCATCAGCAATGTGGCCGAGCGCGCCGGCCTGCCCCGCGAGGAGACCGAGAAGGTGGTGGCCGCGGTGTTCCGCACGCTGGGCGAACGGCTCAGCGGCGGCGAGGCGGAGGACTTGCGGGCGCAGTTGCCGAAGCAGCTGCAGGCTCACCTCGTCTCGCCGGAGGAGAACGCGCAAAGCTTCGGCATCGAGGAGTTCGCTCGCCGGGTCGCTCAGCGCGCCGGAGTGGATGAAGCTGACGCGGGCGCGGGCGCAATCGCGGTGCTCAAGACGCTGCGCGAGGCCGTTTCTCCTGGGGAGTTCGACGAGGTGCTCGCCCAGCTCGGTCGGGAGTTTGCCGCGCTCGCGGACAGCAGGCCCTGACCGGGTGTCTCGGGTGACCGCCGTCGGTGGTGGAATTCGCGCTGCGGGGTCGGTCCACTGCTCCGGGCCGATTCCCGACGATGAGCCGATGACGAGGAGCTCCTTGACAATCGGGCTGTTGGCGCCGCCGTGGCTGCCGGTTCCACCACCGGCCTACGGCGGTATCGAGTTGGTGATCGACCAACTCGCCAGGGGGCTGGCCGCCGCCGGACACCACGTGGCGCTGTACGCGTCGGCCGAGAGCACCACGCCGGTACCCACGGTCTACGCCGGACCCGCCGCCGGCGGGCGGATCGGGTCCAGCGACGTCGAGCTGCCCCATGTCATGCGTGGCTACGAGGTCCTCGCCGGGTGCGATGTGATCCACGACCACACGCTGGTCGGTCCGGCGTGGGCATTGGCGCTGGGCTACGACCGGGTGATCAGCACCTGTCATGGGCCGCTGGACGGGGAAATGCGCCGGGTGTACCGCCATTACGGCAAGCGCCTTCCCCTGGTCGCGATATCCCACAACCAGGCGGCCAGGGCCCCGGAGATCACCATCGACCGGGTCATCCATCACGGGCTGGACCCCGAGCGGTTCCCGGTGGGCCGGGGTGATGGCGGCTACCTGCTGTTTCTGGGCCGGATGGCCCCGGGCAAGGGAGTGCGCGAGGCGGCGCTGGTGGCCAAGGCGGCCGGGGAGCGGCTGGTCATCGCGGCCAAGATGCGGGAGCCGGCCGAGCGCGACTACTTCGCCCGGCAGGTCGAGCCGCTGCTCGGGGACGATCTGGAGTTCGTCGGCGAGGCCACCAACGGCGACAAGCTCGCGCTGCTCGGTGCGGCCAAGGCGCTGCTCAACCCGATTCGCTGGCCCGAGCCGTTCGGACTGGTGATGGCCGAGGCACTGGCATGTGGCACACCGGTGATCGCCTGTCCGTGCGGCGCCGCCCCGGAGATCGTCGAGGACGGCGTCACCGGGTTCCTCCGTACCGAGCACGACGACCTGGTGCGGGCCGTGCGGCAGCTGGAGCGACTCGACCGCGCTGCCTGCCGGGCCATCGCGGTGCAGCGGTTCTCCACCGAGCGCATGGTCGGCCGACACATCACGATGTACCGGGACATGATGAGCCGATGAGCGCGGTGGACGGCGAACCGGCCAACGTCGGGGCCTGGGCATCCGGGGCCGGACCACCCAGCCCCAGCACGGACGCGGGCACGATCACCCTGGTCGAAGGCTCGAGTTTCTGCATCTCGAGCAGTAGCGGGGATGTGCACCGCGACCACCCGCACGGGCTGTTCGTCGCGGACACCCGGGTGCTGTCCTGCTGGTGGCTGGCCATCGACGGGGAGCCGGTGGAGCCACTCTCCGCGCTGGAGGACCCGGACGAGCCCTACCGCGCGACCTTCGTCGGGCGCACCGGGCCCCGGCGGTGGTTGGCGGACAGCACCATGCTGGTGGTCCGCAACAGGTTCGTCGGCGACGGGTTGCGCGAGGATGTGGTACTGCGCAATCTCGGCCCCGAGCCGGTCGGGGTGACGCTCACGATCGGCATCGACGCCGACTTCGCCGACCTGTTCGCGGTCAAGGAAGGCCGGGTGCGGCCGGCCCGGGGCGTCCACGTCGAGATCGGCTCCGCCTCGCTGTCGTTCACCCTTCCCGGCACCACCGACACCCGCGGCGCGCTGGTCACCGCCACCGGCGAGCCAGCGGTCTCCCCCGGCCAGTTCACCTTCCAGGTCGTGGTGCCGGCCCGCTCCAGCTGGTCCACCTGCCTGGCCCTGGAGGCGTCCCTCTCCGGGCGGCGCATCCCGCCGCTGCACCGCTGTGGGGAGCCGGTACACGCCAGCCGCTCGGCCACCCGGATGCGGGAGTGGCGACTGTCCAACCCCCGAGTCAGCTCGCCGGACCGAGGACTCGTCACCGCGATCGAGGCCAGCGCCCGGGACCTCGGCGCGCTGCGCATCGAGGACCCCGAGTACCCGGACTGCCCGGTGGTGGCCGCCGGGGCACCCTGGTTCATGGCGCTGTTCGGCCGCGACTCGCTGCTCACTGCGTGGATGTCGCTGTCGCTGGACCCCCGGTTGGCGCTGTGCACCCTGCGCACGCTGGCCAGGATGCAGGGCACCAAGGTCAACCCGCTGACCGAGGAGGAGCCGGGACGCATCCCGCACGAGGTACGCCTGGGGCGGGAGGCCGCGCTGGTACTCGGCGGTGGCAACACCTACTACGGCACGGCGGACGCCACCCCGCTGTTCGTCATGCTGCTCGGCGAGCTGGACCGCTGGGGCGGACTCCCCGACGAGGACCGCGCCGGCCTGCTCGCCGCGGCGGACCGGGCGCTGGCTTGGGTGGATGAGTTCGGCGACGCCGACCAGGACGGGTTCGTGGAGTACCGCCGCTACACCGACCGGGGCCTGGCCAACCAGGGCTGGAAGGACTCGTTCGACGGGATCAACCACCGCGACGGGCGGCTGGCCGCGCCACCGGTGGCGCTCTGCGAGGTCCAGGCCTACGTCTACGCGGCGTTCCTGGCCAGGGCCGAGCTCGCCGATACCGACGGGGACATCCGGACGGCGGAGCACCGGCGGCGTCGCGCGGCGGAGCTGAAAGAGGCGTTCAACCAGCGGTTCTGGATGCCCGGGCCGGGCGCGGTCGCGGTCGCCCTGGACGGTGCGAAGCAACAGGTCGACTCGATCACCTCGAACATGGCGCACTGCCTGTGGTGCGGAATCCTGGACGAGGACAAGGCGGCCGCGGTCGCCGCCCTGCTGGGTGGGCCCACCCTCAACAGCGGGTTCGGGCTGCGCACCCTGGCCACCGACATGGGCGCCTACAACCCGATGAGCTATCACAACGGCTCGATCTGGCCGCACGACACCGCCATCGCGGTCGCCGGACTGGTGCGTTACGGGTTCGTCCCCCAGGCCCAGGACATCGCGCTCGGCCTACTCGACGCCGCCACCCACCTCGGCGGCCGGCTGCCCGAGCTGTTCTGCGGCTTCGACCGGGACGAGTTCGGTGTGCCGGTCCCCTACCCGACCTCCTGCTCCCCGCAGGCGTGGGCCGCCGCGGCGCCCCGGCTGGTGCTGCGCAGCCTGCTGCGCCTGCAGCCGGACCTGCCCCGCGGTGAGGTTCAGCTGGCTCCGGTGGTGCCGGACCGGCTGCTGCCGCTGCGGCTGGAGAACTTGCCGCTGGCCGGCGGGCGGATGGAGATCAGCGTCCGGCCGGACGGCTACGAGGTCAGCGGACTTCCCGCCTCGGCGGCGCTGATCGGACCGGAGCAGCGGGACCTGCCGCGAAGCGGGTGACCGCACCCACCGCGCGGTCAGCCGGCGATGTCCTCCTCGGGTAGGTCGAGCGAGGGACGCCGGCCGGTGCGCGGCGACCGGAACGGCAGCGGCGTGCTGCGCACCGCCAGCCTCCGGGTGTCCCGCTCGAAGTCGTCGAGCAGGCGGCGGAACTCCGCGCGCACGGCGCGGGAGCCGAGGTCGACCTCGTTCATCCGCCGGTCGAGCATCAGCGCAACGAGCTTCCGGCGTGGACCCGGCGCGGCGGCCTGGGTGACCAGCCAGTCCTCGAAGCTCACGGTTTCAGGTCGGGGACGGCTCGACCGTTGGTTCACGGATGCTGCCTTCGCGGTCGGGGAGCTAGGCCCTCTACGGTGCCAGAACCTGCCCGGTCTCGGGGCAGCGGTGTGACCGGGACCTCGTCGCGATCTCCGGCCGGAGTTGACCTCCCGGAGTAGCTGCTCCGCCCGCATCTCGCGCCCCTGTGCCCAGGTGAGGTCTGGTGGCGTCGGCGAAGGATGGGTGCTGGGGTCGCCGGTGAGCGTGGCGCTCGCCGACCTCGGCGCGACGGCGCCGCGCCGCGTGCCCTGGGATCGGGAGGACGCGATGACACAGCGCCCGGACACCGCTCCGGAGACGGCCCCGCCCCCGGAGACGGCCCCGCCTCCGGGCGGAGGCACCCGGCCACCGTCGGACGACGGGACCCATGACCACGATGGCAGGTCGTCCTCCCCGACGACGACCGGCCCCGCTTCGGGCCCCTCGGGATTCCGCCGGATGAAGCGCTCCTCCCGGATCGCGCTGATCGTCATCGCCTGCCTGGCGCTGCTGGCCGCCCTCGGTTTCGGGGCCTCGTACCTGATCTACACACGCAACTACGTGTCCACCGACAACGCGCAGGTGGACGGCGACCGGATCGACATCAACGCGCCGATGACCGGGACCCTGACCGGCTGGAGCATCAACAAGGGCTCCCCCATCCGCGACAACCAGGTCGTCGGCCGGGTCAAGATCCTGGGCAGCTTCGCCCAGGCGCAGCGGCCGATCAAGTCGCCCGGGAACGGCACCGTGGCGGTGACCAACGTGGTGGACGGGCAGTTTGTGACCGCCGGGCAGCAACTGGCCACCGGTTACGACTTCAGCAAGATCTACATCACCGCGCGGGTGGACGAGACCGACATCGGTGCCGTCCAACCCGGGCAGCTGGTGAACGTCGATGTCGATGCCTACCCGGGCGTACCGGTGACCGGCATAGTCCAGGAGATCCAGGGCGCGGCCGCCGCGATGTTCTCGCTGTTCCCCGAATCGAACAGCACCGGGAACTTCCAGAAGGTCACTCAGGTCATCCCGGTCAAGATCGCGATCGCCAACGCCGGCGGTCGCGACCTGGTGCCCGGCATGAATGTCACCGTGCACATCGACAAGCGGACGGCCGCCGGGTCCTCCGGAGGTTAGGACGTCGCCTGGTGCGGGATCAGCACGCAGTCCGAGCCGGGAAACACTAGCCGCTCAGCACCGTCGGCGAACCGCACCAGGTAGGGAGGTTCGCCGGAGGCGCCCCTCACCTCGACCACGGTGGCGATCCGATCCGGCTGATCGAGCAACCGGCTGTAGAAGTGCAGTTCATCGCCTGTTTGCGCCTTCATCCTGGACCATCTCCTTAGGCGCGCGGTGGAGTCGGTCGTGGGCAACGGTAGTGGTGCAGCGGGTGCCCTGGCTAGCACCTCGCCCCACGGCACGCGCTGACCAGGTGCCCGTTCAGGTCGCCGGCGCCCGGGTACCCACCCCCTCGCGAACCCAGTCCAACGAGGTGCGCCAGGAGGCCCCCATGACCGCCCGAACTACCCGTGATGCCATCGAGTCAGCTTTGGCGGACGTCGACTTCCCCGCCCCCAAGGAGCAGCTGCTGGACGCCGCGCGGCGCAACAACGCGGACGCCGACACGGTGAGGGCCCTGCGCGCCATACCCCCGGTGGACTACCGCAACCTCGACGAGGTGCTGGCCTCGGTGCGGATCCGCGACGAGGACCCCGAGGAGGAGGCGGTCCTGAAAGCACCCCGCCGCCGGGCCCACCCCAAGCCCAAGCTCGCGGAGAGCGCCAAAGACCTCTCCGACACGTCCTGACCGTCAGGCGCGCTCGGTCGGAGCGGGCTCCGGTTCCGCGGTGGGGTCGGGGGCGGCCAGGTCCTGAGCGGTGAGCAGTGGTGTGCCCACCGTCTCCCGCAGGGTCAGGGTGGCGATCAGCCCGACCACACCGACGAGTACGAGGTAGAACGCGGGGACCATCAGATTCCCGGTTCGGTCGATCAGGAATGTCATGAGGTACGGCACGGTGCCGGCAAAAAGCGCGGCGGTGACGTTGTAGCCGATCGATAGCCCACCTTGGCGTACCCGGGTCGGGAAAATCTCGGCCATCGTCACCGCGTGCGTGGCGAGAATCAAGGCGAGGATGACGCCGAGCCCGATGGTCGACACGGCCGCACCCACCAGGCCGCCCTCCCGCATGAGCAGGAACAACGGATAAGAAGCGACCAGCAGAGCAACACTGGAAGAGAGCAGAATCGGCTTGCGCCCGACCCGGTCGGACAGCGCCCCGAACGCCGGAACGAGCACCACCGCGACGAGCGAGGTCACCGTCGACACGAGGGCGGCACCGCCGGACGAGAGACCGAGATACTGCGTCTGGTAAGTCAGCAGGAAGACCAGCACCACGTAGAACGTGACGTGTTGAAGTACTTCCACACCGGCCATTTGGAGGAGCTGCCGCCAGTTTCCGGTGAATACTTCGCGCAGCGGCGCATCGGCAATTTTTCCGCGTTCTTCCAGAATTCGGAAATCCGGCGTGTCCTCGATCTTTTGCCGGATATAAAAACCGATGAGACCGAGTGGAGCGGCCAGCAGGAATGGGATTCGCCAGCCCCAGGCGGCCACCGCGTCCGCGCTGAGCGTGACCTCGAGCAAAAAGATCGTCAACGATGCGCCGAGGAATCCGAGCAGGCTGCCGACCTCCAGCCAACTGACGCCGAATCCCCGATGCCGGGACGGGGAGTACTCGGCCAGGAACGAGGCGGCGCTGCCGAACTCCCCGCCGGCCGCGAGACCCTGCACCAGGCGGGCCACCACCAGCAGGATCGGGGCGAGGATGCCGATGCTCTGGTAACCCGGCAACAGCCCGACCAGCAGCGTCGCGCCGGTCATGCTCAGGATGACGAGCGACAGCGTCTTGCGCCGGCCAATGCGGTCGCCGAGCGGACCGAAGATGAGCGCGCCGATCGGCCGGATGGCAAAAGAAACAGCGAAGACCGCGAATACCGCGAGCAGCCCGGCGGCCTTGCTCTGGTCCGGGAAGAAGACCTCGGCAATCGTGGTGGCCAAATAGGCGTAGACCGCCCAGTCGAACCAATGCACCAGCACACCGACCGCGCCGGCGATGATGCTCCGCTTCAGGACGGGCGAGTTGTCCCGCTCCGCCGCCCACTGCTGCCCGTCCACGAAACCTCCTGAAACAGCTGCCCGGCGCCGACGACCCCCCGATTTCAGTGAGCAGGACGCTAGGTGGGGCATGCGGTTCTCACAAGAACATCTTTTCCATCTAGTGCATCGGAAAATTAGATGCAGACTCGCGCTCGTAACATGGAATTATCCCGCCGCCGCCGCGTGGAAGGCGCGCTCATGGTCACTGCTGGGGCGGGCCCGAGTGGCCGCGCGCGACGGACTCGGGGGTGAAGGTCCGCCACGCGATGTCCCGCATCCCGCGCATCGCCCGGAGGATCTCCTCCCGGTCCCGATCGGTCTCGGCGTATGCCGACAGCAGCAACCGACCGAGCCCCACATGGAACTTCTCGTCGATCTCGATTCGCCGGTAGATGCGCACCACCTCGTCGAGCCCGTGGCGCTCACCGGCCAGAAAGGTGGGTTCGAAACTGGCGGCCGCCGACGTCTCGGACACATTCCAGGCAGCGATCGCGGCGAGTGGATGCCGGTCCAGGCATTCCCACAGAAATTGGCTCCACGGCACGGCTTCCGCCGGCACCGAGACGGGCACCGTGCCGCCCAGCGACTCGATAGCCCTGCCCACCATCTCGTAGTGCTGAGCCTCTTGGAACGACTGTTTGGCCAGCAGGGTGAGGTGCTTGCGGTCGAACGTCAGGCCGTAGCGACGGATCTCCTCGTTGAGCAGGAACACATAGTCCAGCTCGCGCCATGCCCGGGGAGCCAGCCAGGCGGCCAACACCGCCGGGTCCGGATCGCGGTCGAAGGCGGTGAAGAACGCCTCGGCGGCCTGGCGGGTCGAGGCGGCCACCGACTCCATGATCTTGTCCACCTGGTCGCCGATGGGGTCCAGTCCGGTGCGTGCTCGAACCCTCCGCCCTTCGACCACCCGAACCTCCGATCGCCAGCAGGATTGGAGCAGGTTTCGGAGACCGCCCGCAACTTCACCGGTCCAAGATTCGACCTGTGGTTGATCCAAGTGCGCGCAAGCGGGTCAGTGGCGTCTGCTTCCTTTAGGGCCTCGATCGCGCCGCCACAGACCAATCGGGCTGACGAACCGAATCCAGCTTGCTGCGCAGGAGTTGGAGGGCGGCGTGCGACGAACTTCCGGGCGTGGCGCTGTACATCAGGATGCGGTGATCTGGCTCGTCCGACAGGTGCATGGTCTCCAATTCGAGCTGGAGCTCTCCGACTTCAGGGTGGCGGAGGTGCCGTTTGCCCGAGGTGTGGTTGGCGACCGGGTGCGTCGACCACAGAGAGGCGAACTCGGCGCTTTTCATTGTCAGCTCGCCGATCAGCTCAGCCAGTCCGCGGTCGTCCCTGTGCCGGCTGACCATCAACCTGAGTGACGCCACCGCACACCCCGCCGCGTCCTCCCAGCGTGGGTAAAGATCCCGGTGGTGCTGGTCGAGGAACAGCATCCTGACCAGGTTCGGCCGCTCCGCCGGACGGTTGGGCGCGTCCGCATCGAGATGGCCGCCGAGCAAAAGATGTCCGAGCGTGTTCCAGGCGAGCACCTCGTTCCGCATCCCGATTACGACGGCAGGGATCTCGCTCACGGCCTCGATGAGCTGCCGGGTGCTGAGGCGCGCCTTGGCAGGCTTCGCAGGTTTAGGCGGTTTAGCGATGGTGGGCCTGGCCAGGTTGTGCAGATACGCGCGCTCATCTTGGCTCAACGCCAGGGCGCGGGCCAGAGCCTCGATCACGGACTCCGAAGCCCGGTTACTCTGGCCCTGTTCCAGCCGCGTGTAGTACGTCGCGCTCACTCCAGCGAGCTGGGCGAGCTCTTCGCGTCGCAGCCCCGGCACGCGGCGCGCACCGTATGACGTGATACCCACATCCTCGGGTTTAAGCCCGCCGCGGCGGCTCCGTAGAAACTCACCGAGTGCCGTGTCGTCCACCATGTGCCGATCTTTCCCCGGCCGAGAGGTGACTGCCTAGTCCTATGAGTGCTAGGCAAGCCAGGGTGTGGCCGCCTCCGGAGACGGGCGCGAACGTAGTGCTATGAAGTTTTGGACCATGGACATCAGCGGCCGCGCCAATCTCAAGCTCGCCGAGGGGCCGATCCCCGCGCCTGGGCCGAGCGAAATTCTCGTGAAGGTCTCTGCGGTCGCGCTGAACTACCGCGACCGCCTAGCGGTCGACGAAGGCCTCACGATGATCTTCCCGGAGGACCGTCCCTTCGTTCTCGGCTCGGATATGGCTGGTGTAGTGACCGGAATCGGCGCCGGTGTCAGCCGGTTCAGCCCGGGCGACCGGGTGATCTCCACGTGTCTGCCGGGCTGGCTTGACGGCCCGGGCCCGGGCGACGCGCGACTTGGCGGCAGCGAGGCGCTGGGAAGCGGCTACTACCCCGGCATGCTCACGGAATACGTCCTTCTCGACCAAGGCTGGGCGGTGCGCGCGCCCGAGAGCGTCAGCCTCGCCGAAGCGAGCACACTCCCGATGGCTGGCCTCTCCGCCTGGTATGCGCTCGTCAGCCGGGGCCACCTCCGGGCCGGGCACACCGTTGTAATCCAAGGCACCGGAGGTGTGGCCCTGTTCGGCCTGCAGATCGCCGCCGCACACGGCGCCGAAGTGATCGTGATCTCGGGCGACGACGCCAAACTGGCCCGGGTCAAAGAGCTCGGCGCTACCCATGGGATCAATAGGACCTCACAGAACTGGGTCGAGGCTGTTTACAGCCTGACCGGCAATCGGGGCGCAGACCACATCCTCGAAATCGTGGGCGGCACGCATTTCGCACGCTCGCTCGAGGCCGCAGCGGTGGGCGGCCGTGTGTCGCTGATAGGCATCCTGGGGGGTTACGAGATCTCCGGCCAGATCGCGCACATCGCCCGAAAGAAATTCACCATCGCCGGCATTCAGGTCGGCCATCGGCGGGCACTCGAGGATTTCGTTCGGGCGGTCGACCGAGCCGGCATCAAACCAGTGATCGGAGGGGAATACCCGTTTACCGAGCTGCCCTCCGCGCTCGGCCATCTCGAGCGCGGGCCGTTCGGCAAGGTGGTGGTGAGAATGGACTGACCGCCAGACATGAGGGGCGTCTTTGGCTGGTCGGGCGAACAAGACAGGGAGCTCAGAACAGGGTGAAGTATTCGCGCTGCTCCCAGTCGGTGACCGAGGTGAGGAAGCGCTCCACCTCCGACTCCTTCAAGGTGATCAGGTACTCGACGAACTCGGCACCCAGAGCCCGGGCGAAGACCGGGTCGGCGCGCAGCGCGGCGAGCGCCTCCATCAGGCTTGCCGGGAGTCGCTCCGCGTCGTCGGTGTAGGGCCGCAGGGTCGGCAGGCCCGGGTCCAGGCCCTTGTCGATGCCGTCCAGCCCGGAGACGATCTGCGAGGCGATATAGAGGTAGGGATTGGCGGCCGGCTCGCCGGAGCGGTTCTCCAACCGGGTGGCCGGATCACCGGGGAGCCCCACTGCCCGGATCATCGCGCCCTTGTTGTCCTGGCCCCACAGCAACCGGTCCGGGGCCAGCGAGTACGGGCGGTATCGCTTGTAGCCGTTCACCGTGGGCGTGGTGAACACCGACGCCGCCCTGGCGTGCGCGAGCAACCCACCCAGGTAGGCACGGGCCAGTGCGGACAGGCTGCCGTCGGTGCCCGGCTCGGCGACGAACCGGTTGGCTCCGGTCCCCCGGTCCAGCAGGCATTGGTGCAGGTGCCACCCGCTGGACACCACCTCGGGCAGGTGCGGGCGGGACATGAAGGTGGCGTGGTAGCCGTGCCGCGCGCACAGCTGCTTCACCGCGGCCCGACACAGCACCACATCGTCGGCGGCCCGCAGCGCATCGCCCGGCTCGAAGGTGACCTCGAACTGGCTGGGCCCGAACTCCGCCTCCACCGAGCGCAGCGGCAGGTCCAGCGCGACCAGCCCGTCCCGCAACAGCCCCACCAGGTCGTCGACCGAGTCGAGCACCGCCTCGGAGAGCAGCTGTGCCCCCGAGGTCAGCGCCTCGACCTCCGGCGGCACGCCGGGCATACCGGGCTGCCCCGGGCTGATCCGCCGATCCGCCGCGCGGAAGACGTGGAACTCCAGCTCCAACCCGACCCGCATGGCCAGCCCCCGGTGCGCCAGCTCATCCAGCTGCCCGCACAGGGCGCCCCGGGTGGAGTACGGCACCCGGGTGCCGTCCGGCCGGCGGATGTCGCAGAGCACCCAGCCGGTGCGCGGCGACCAGGGCAGCACCCGGAACCGGCTGGGGATCGGCACGAGCACCAGGTCCGACGCGCCGGCCATGGCCACCGGGGGCGCGCCGGCGGGGTCGAACACCGGGTAGATGGTGTGCCCGGAGGTGTCCTTGAAGACCAGGGTGCTCGGCGCGGTGACCCCGTCCCGCAGTGCGGTGCTGAACGCCTCCCTGGTCAGGGTCTTGCCGACGGTCACCCCGTGCTGGTTGGGGAAGACCACCCGGACCAGCTCGATGCCGCGCTCGTCGATCACCCGCACCAGCTGCGCCGCGGCGGCGTACTCCGCGTCGTCCCACAGCCCGTGGTGCTCGATGAACCCGCCCCGGCCCGCCCCGGTGCCGAGCAGGTCGATGGGCTTCATCGGGGCTCCGCCGCCCAGGGTGAGCGGGTCCGCCGGGCCGCCTCGTGCTCGCGCCAGCGCCGCGGCCACTCGTTCACGCCCGCGATCATGTCGACCGCCTCCGGGCCGGTCAGCGCACGGGCAGCGGCCTCGCCGGGCGCGGTGCCCACGGTGTCCTTGCCGGCGGCGTGGTCGGTGATCGCCCGCAGCAGCAGGCGCCGGTTCGCGGTGACCGCCCGGTCGGACACGCCAAGGTGCTCCACCGTCCGGTCCTGCACCGGGCCCATGCTCTCCACCGCCCACTGGTCGTGCACGTTGATGTCCAGACCCATGCCGGTGTAGGTCAGCGAGGCCTGCTCGGCGGCGTCGAAGCCCCAGTTGTTGTGCCGGTTACGCAGCGGCCGATAGTCCGGCAGGGTGCACCCGTCCAGCCGCTGGGTGAGCAGCTGCTTCTTGTCGGTGTGCTCCTCGAAGTCGTAGAGAATCATGTACCAGTAGTGGCTGAAGTCGTCGATCGGCACATGCCACTGGGTGAATACCTTGTTGTTGCCGAACGGGACCACAAAGGCATTCGGGAACAACAGGTTGGTGACCCGGACGTGCCGCCGTACCTCGTCGAGTGCGCGGATGGCGAAGACCCGGAGTCCGTATTCGGTGGGTTCGACGTCGATATCCGGCCGGAAGTTCTCCGCGACCAGGCTGGACAGTGTCTGATCGGTGCCCTCGACCTCTTCCCGAAACTGCTGCCCGTAGGTGTCCCTCGGGTCGTCGCGCAGGAACCTGTGCAGGAAGGAGACGTGGCTGGGGTCGATTCCGCCTTCCACGCCCTGCAGCCAGTTGCACTCCCACAGGCCTTTGAACGCGAACGTGTATTCGTCCGGCGCGGTGAAGCAGTCGTAGTGCGGGAAAGGCGGCGGATCACCACCGCCGAGATAGCCGAAGACAATTCCGTTGCGCACCGCGCACGGATAGCCGACGTGCTTGATCTTCGTGTGGAAACGGCTGTGCTCGGGCTCGGCGGGCTGCTCCAGGCACTGTCCGTCCCGGTCGTAGAGCCAGCCGTGATAGAGGCAGCGCAGGCCGCCCTGCTCGAGCCGGCCGAACGCGAGGTCCACGCCCCGGTGCGCGCAGAACCGGCCGATCAGCCCGTAGTCACCGTCGGGCGCCCGGAACAGCACGAGGTCCTCCCCGAGCAGCCGGACCGCCTTGACCGGTCGCTCCTCGGGCATCTCGGTGACCAGCGCGACCGGCTGCCAGTACGCCCGGAGCAGACCGCCGCAGGGCGTCCGGGGCCCGGTCCGGGTGATCAGCTCGTTATCCTCGCGGGACAGCATCCGCGGCCGCCTCCCCTCGAACCACCGTCGACAACGTATCGGACAAACGCCCTCGCCCAGCGCTCCTGGCACTCCCCTCAGCTAACGGCCGCCTCGAGGTGTGAGGTTGCGGAGTATGGGTAGATCGCCCGAACAAGGGATGAGGAGAACGGGTATGGGTCTACAGCGGTGGCTGGGGTCGTGGCCGGTGTACCGGCAGCTGACCGGACCGGACCCGCTCGGGCGTGGCGTGGCCGCGGAGTCCCCGCGCTCCGCCGCGCTCCGGCCCAGGACCGCGGCGGCCGACCGGGTGGCCAAGTCGGTGTGCCCGTACTGCGCGGTCGGCTGCGGGCAGCGGGTGTACGTGCGGGACGAGCAGGTCATCCAGATCGAGGGCGACCCGGACTCGCCGATCTCCCGGGGCCGGCTGTGCCCGAAGGGGTCGGCCAGCCTGCAGCTGGTCACCGGGCCGCACCGGGAGGAGAAGGTCCGCTACCGCGCGCCGTACGCCACCGAGTGGACCGAGCTGGACCTGGACACCGCGATGGACATGGTCGCCGACCGGGTGCTGGACGCCCGCCGGCGCGGCTGGCAGGACACCGACCGCCACGGCGGTCCGCTGAACCGGACCATGGGCCTGGCCAGCCTGGGCGGCGCCACCCTGGACAACGAAGAGAACTACCTGATCAAGAAGTTGTTCACCGCGCTGGGCGCGATCCAGATCGAGAACCAGGCCCGTATTTGACACTCCGCCACCGTCCCCGGTCTGGGGGCCAGCTTCGGGCGCGGCGGCGCCACCGACTACCAGCAGGACCTGGCCAACTCCGACTGCATCATCATCATGGGCTCGAACATGGCCGAGGCCCATCCGGTCGGCTTCCAGTGGGTGATGGAGGCGAAGGCCAGGGGCGCCAAGGTGATCCACATCGATCCCCGGTTCACCCGCACCAGCGCGCTGGCGGACACCTATGTGCCGATCCGTGCCGGCACCGACATCGCCTTCCTGGGTGGCGTGATCAACTATGTGCTGAACAACGAGCTGGACTTCCGCGAGTACGTGCGCGCCTACACCAACGCCTCGTTCCTGGTCCGGGAGGACTTCGCGGACACCGAGGACCTGGACGGGCTGTTCAGCGGTTACGACGCGGAGACCGCCAGCTACGACCGGTCCAGTTGGCGCTACCAGAACACCGAGCCTCCTGAGTCGGACGCGGACCGCAGCTCGGCGCCGGACAAGGAGTCCTCCGCCCCGCTGCAGCACGGCTCCGGCGGAGCGGCGCTCGAAGGCGTATCCGACATCATCCGGGACCCGAGCCTGGAGCACCCCCGGTGTGTGTTCCAGATCCTCAAGCGGCACTTCGCCCGCTACACCCCGGAGCTGATCGAGCGGGTGTGCGGGACCCCGCCGGAGCGCTTCCGCGAGGTCTGCGAGGCGTGGACGGCGAACTCCAACCGGGACCACACCACGGCACTGGTCTACAGCGTGGGGTGGACCCAGCACAGCGTCGGGACGCAGTACATCCGGGCCGGCGCGATCCTGCAGCTGCTACTGGGCAACATCGGCCGCCCCGGCGGCGGGGTGTTCGCGTTGCGCGGGCACGCCAGCATCCAGGGCTCCACCGACATCCCCACGCTGTTCAACCTGCTGCCCGGCTACCTGCCGATGCCCGCGCCAACCCATGCGGACATGGCCGGCTACATGCACGAACTGCGCGCCGAGTGCCAGAAGGGCTACTGGTTCGGGGCCGACGCGTACCTGGTGTCGCTGCTCAAGGAGTACTTCGGCGAGGCCGCCACGGCGGAGAACGACTTCGGCTTCGAGTGGCTGCCCCGGGTCAACGGTGACCACGGCACCTATCGGACGGTCATGGACATGATCGACGGCTCGGTGTTCGGTTACTTCCTGCTCGGGCAGAACCCGGCGGTGGGCTCGGCGCACGGCAGGCTGCAGCGCCTCGGCATGGCCAACCTGGACTGGCTGGTGGTCCGCGACCTGACCATGATCGAGAGCGCCACCTTCTGGAAGGACGCCCCGGAGATCGAGACCGGCGAGATCGCGCCGGAGCGCTGCCGGACCGAGGTGTTCTTCTTCCCGGCCGCCTCGCACGTGGAGAAGGAGGGCACCTTCACCCAGACCCAGCGCATGCTGCAGTGGCGGGAGAAGGCCGTCGAACCCAAGGGTGACCAGCGCTCCGAGCTGTGGTTCTTCTACCATCTGGGCCGGTTGGTCCGACAGAAGCTGGCCGACTCGACCGAACCCCGTGACGCGCCGGTGCACGCGCTGGCCTGGGACTACCGGATGGTCGGCGAGGACGAGTGGGCCGAGCCCTCGGCCGAGGACGTGCTGCGCCGGATCAGTGGCGTGGAGCTGGGCCCGGATCGGGCGGTGACCGACTACACCGAGCTGAAGGCCGACGGCAGCACGGCGTCTGGGTGTTGGATCTACAGCGGGGTGTACGCCCACGAGGTCAACCAGGCCGCCCGGCGCAAGCCGCACGGCGACCAGGCGCAGTACGAGAAGGAGTGGGGCTGGACCTGGCCGATGAACCGCCGGGTGCTCTACAACCGGGCCTCGGCCGACCTCGAGGGCAAACCGTGGAGCGAGCGTAAGAAGCTCATCTGGTGGGACGCCGAGCAGGGCGAGTGGACCGGCGACGACATCCCGGACTTCCCGAAGACCACGCCCCCGGGCCACGTGCCGGCGGAGGGCGCGTGCGGCGCGGACGGGCTGCGCGGCGACGACCCGTTCATCATGCAGGCGGACGGGAAGGGCTGGCTCTACGCGCCACACGGGCTGATCGACGGCCCGATGCCCACGCACTACGAGCCGCACGAGTCGCCGGCCCGCAACGCGCTCTACGGGCAGCAGGGCAACCCGACCCGGAAGGTGTACGGGCGGCCGGACAACCCGTCCAACCCGGCCCCGCCCGAGGCGCACGCCGAGGTGTTCCCGTTCGTGCTCACCACGGCCCGGCTCACCGAGCACCACACCGCCGGTGGGATGAGCCGCCAGTTGCCCTACCTGTCCGAGCTGCAGCCGGAGCTGTTCGTCGAGGTCTCCCCCGAGCTGGCCCGCGAGCGGGGGCTGACCCACCTGGGCCAGGCGCACGTGGTGACCAGCCGGGCGGCGGTGGATGCGCGGGTGATGGTCACCGACCGGATGGCCCCGCTGCGGGTGGACGGGCAGGTGGTCCACCAGGTCTGGCTGCCGTATCACTGGGGGCACAGCGGGCTGGTCACCGGGGACGTGGTCAACGACCTGTTCGGCGTGGTGCTCGACCCCAACGTATTCATCCAGGAGAGCAAGGTCACCACCTGCGACGTCCGGCCCGGGCCGCGGCCGCGCGGCCCGGCGCTGCTCGCGATGCTGGAGCGGCTGCGGGCCGACGCGGGCATCACCACGGAGACCGGCACACGGATCGCCACCGCCGCGGGAGTACGCCACTCCGCGCCCGCCCACACCCCCGACGCACCGAAGGAGGCGCCATGACCGGCCGCAACCGGCTGTCCGGGCCGCTCGACGACGTCGCCGGCGACGCCGGCCACCAGGGGCACCCGGACCGGGTCGGCTTCTTCACCGACACCTCGGTCTGCATCGGCTGCAAGGCCTGCGAGGTGGCCTGCAAGGAGTGGAACGCGGTCCCCGAGGACGGCCTCGACCTGCTGGGCATGTCATTCGACAACACCGGCATGCTGGGCGCGGACTCCTGGCGGCACGTGGCGTTCGTGGAGCAGGCGCGCCCGCTCGGGCACCAGCAGTCCGGCCTGGCCGGGCTGCCCACCGGACCCACCGGAACCCCGCTGATGGGCGAGGCGGTGCAACCCAGGTTGCACGGCGCGCCCCGGGGCGGCTCGGAGCTGGGCACCTCGGCACTGCCGGCGCGGAACGGCACGGGCGGCGACACGCCGGCCGGCCTGGACTGGGCCGGCTCGGAGGACCTCGGGATGCCCTCGTTCGCCCGGCCCGGCGACGGCACCGGCGCCGAGACACGCACCGAGTTCCGCTGGCTGATGGCCTCGGACGTGTGCAAACACTGCACCCACGCCGGGTGCCTGGACGTGTGCCCGACCGGGGCGCTGTTCCGCACCGAGTTCGGCACCGTGGTGGTGCAGCAGGACATCTGCAACGGCTGCGGCTACTGCGTCTCCGGCTGCCCGTACGGGGTGATCGATCGGCGCCAGCACGACGGGCGCGCGCAGAAGTGCACGCTCTGCTACGACCGGCTCGGCGAGGGCATGGAGCCGGCCTGCGCGAAGGCCTGCCCCACCGAGTCCATCCAGTTCGGCAAGCTCGACGAGCTGCGCGAGCGGGCCGACCGCAGGCTCGAACAGCTGCACGAGCTCGGGGTGGCCGAGGCCCGGCTCTACGGCCGGGACCCCAACGACGGCGTGGGCGGGGACGGCGCGTTCTTCCTGCTCCTCGACGAGCCGGAGGTGTACGGGCTGCCGCCGGACCCGGTGGTGCCGACCAGGGACGCGCCGGCGATGTGGCGCCGGGCCGGCGCCGCGGCCGCCGCGTTCGCGCTGGCCGGCGTGGGCGCGTTCGTGGCCTCGACGATTGGTTCAGCGATCGGGGCGCGCCGGTGACCGGGCCACGCCGCGAGGAGCCCGCCGCCGCGTCGGCCCCCGTCTCGGCCAACGGTGACGGCGGCGCCCGGCGGGCCCGGATGTTCCAGGGCAAACGTCGGCGGGGCGGCGAGCCGACCGTGCGAGGAGGCGAGCCGACCGTGGTGCCGGCCGCCGAGTTCAGCTCCTACTACGGCCGCCCAGTGCTCAAGGCGCCGGTCTGGGAGTGGAAGATTGCCGCCTACCTGTTCACCGGTGGGCTGGCCGCCGGCTCGGCCGTGGTCGCCGCCGGCGCCGACCTGACCGGCCGCCCCCGGCTGCGGCGGGCCAGCTGGCTGGGTTCCTTCGGCGCGCTGCTGGCCAGCATGTGGTTCCTGGTCTCCGACCTAGGGCGTCCGGCGCGCTTCCACCACATGCTCAGGGTGGCCAAGCCGACCTCGCCGATGAGCGTGGGCACCTGGATCCTGACCGCGTTCGGGCCCGGGGTCGGCGCCGCCGCGGTCGCCGAGCTGATCCCGGCCCGGTGGCGGCGCACCTGGCCGGCCCGGCTGCTGCGTGCACTGTCCCGCCCCGCCGGGCTGTTCTCCGCGGCCACCGCACCGGGTGTCGCGTCCTACACGGCGGTGCTGCTGTCGCACACGGCGGTGCCGGGCTGGAACGAGGCCCGCGACGAGCTGCCGTTCGTCTTCGTCGGGTCGGCGGCGGCCAGCGGCGGCGGGCTCGGCATGCTCTGCGCGCCGCCGGAGGAGGCGGGCCCGGCGCGGGCTTTCGCGGTCGCCGGGGCGGCCGGTGAGCTGCTGGCTTCGCGGGTGATGGAGCACCGGCTGGGCCTGGTCCGAGAGGTATACAAACAGGGCCGCGCGGCCCGGCTGCGGCGTGCCTCCGAGCTGCTGACCGCCGCCGGGCTGGCCGGCACGGTGCTACTGGCCCACCGCGGCCGGGCCGGAGCCGCCGCCTCCGGGTTGGCCCTGCTGGCCGGCAGCGCGCTGCAGCGGTTCGGGGTGTTCCATGCGGGCGTCGAGTCCACCAAGGACCCCCGCTACGTGGTAGTCCCGCAACGCCAACGGCTCAGTGACGGCTGACTGTCATCTCTTCGCCCAGCGCTCCGACCAGGAACCCAGCGGGGCGATCGCTTCACGCAGCTCGGCGCCCAGCTCGGTGAGTCGGTAGCTGCCCTCGGGCTCCCTGGTCACCAGGCCGGCCTCCTCGAGGTCCCGCAGCCTGCGGTACAGCACCGAGGAGGACAGGCCCTCGCAGCGGGCGAGCACCGCGCGGGGCCCGTGCGGACCGTCCCGTAACTCCCACAGCAGGCGCAGCGTCCAGCGCCGCCCGAGCAGGTCCAGGGCGGCCATGATCGGCCGGCCGGTGGCCGAGCCCCGGACCGGTTTCCCCGGTCGCGGAACATCACCTCCGGCCACGCCCGTCCTCCCTTGCCATGTTGCCAAATCCGAAACGTTACAGGGCGCCTCGTGCGGGGGAACCCGAGGCTTAAACCGGTGAGAACTGGGCACAGTGGTGCATGCCGCCCCTGGCCCTTGCCGCTGCTGTCGTCGCGGCAGTCGACCCGCCGCAGCTGCTGCCCGCGCGCCAACAGATGGCGTTCACCCTCGGCTTCCACATCATCCTGGTGCCCTTCGGCGTGGCCTTCACCTTCCTGATGCTGGTCGCCAACTATCGGGGCCTGCGGCGCAACGATCAGACCGCGCTGCTGCTCGCCCGACGCTGGTCGAAGGTCGCGGCCGTGCTGTTCGCGGTCGGAGCGGTCTCGGGCACCGTGCTGTCCTTCGAGCTCGGCCTGCTGTGGCCCGGCCTGATGGGGCGGTTCGGCGCGGCCTACGGCATCCCGTTCGCCATCGAGGGGATCTTCTTCTTCCTCGAGGCAATCTTCATCGCGATCTACATCTACGGGTGGCAGCGGATGCGCCCGTGGCCACACTTCTGGTCGGGGATCCCGGTCACCCTGTCCGGCCTCGGTGGCACCGCGTCGGTGGTGTCCGCCAACTCGTGGATGAACCTGCCCGGCGGCATCACCCTGCGCGACGGCCAGGTAGTCGCGGTGGACACCTGGGCAGTGCTTTTCACCAGGCCGTTCTGGTACGAGGCCGTGCACATGTTCCTCGCCGCCTACATCGTCGCCGGCTTCACCGTGGCCGGGGTGTACGCCGCCGGCATGCTCAAGGGCCGCCAGGACCGCTACCACCGGCTGGGCTTCCTGATCGCCTTCAGCACGGCAGCGGTGATCATGCCGGTGCAGATCTTCGTGGGCGACGTCGCGGCCAGGGAGGTGTTCGCCCACGAACCGGCCAAGTTCGCCACCATCGAGGCGCTGCCGCGCACCTCCACGTACGTCCCGGAGGTACTCGGCGGCGTGCTGGTCGACGGCGAGGTGCGCTACGGCATCGAGATCCCCTACGGCGCCTCCATCCTGGCCGGCTACCGCCCGGACACCAAGATCGCCGGGCTGGACGCGATTCCAGCTGAGTACCGGCCGGCGCCGCGCCTGGTCAACACCGTGCACCTGGCGTTCGACGTCATGGTCGGCGCGGGGTTTGCCCTGCTCGGCCTGGCCGCATGGTTCGGCTGGGCCTGGTGGCGCCGGCGCGACCTGCCCAGGAGTTCATGGTTCCTGCGCTGCGCCGCCCTCTCCGGGGTGGTCGCGATCGTCTGCCTGGAGTGCGGCTGGATCGTGACAGAAGTCGGCCGGCAACCCTGGACCGCGGTCGGGCTGTTGCTCACCAGGGATGCGGTGACCAGGTCGGGCAACGTCTGGTACTTCTTCGCCGGCGCGCTGGTGATCTATACCGTGGTCGGGTCAGCCGCGATCCTGGTGCTGCGCGGGATGCGCCGGCGCTGGGCGGCCGGGGCGGAGGACGACCGGGACGTGCCGTACGGGCCGCCCGGGCGCGACGAGGCCCAGCTCGGCGGGGAGCGGCTATGACAGACGTCGTCGCCAGCACGCTGCTGTTCGGACTGATCGCCTACGCCGTGTTCGGCGGGGCCGACTTCGGCGCCGGCTTCTGGGACCTCACCGCCGGCGGGGTGGAACGCGGCCGCCGTCCGAGGGCACGGATCGACCGGTCGCTCGGCCCGGTGTGGGAAGGCAACCACACCTGGCTGATCTTCTGCCTGGTGGTCACCTGGACCGGCTTCCCAGCCGTGTTCGCCGCCGTCACCACCACGCTCTACCTGCCACTGGGCCTGGCCGCGCTGGGCATCGTGCTGCGCGGCAGTGGTTTCGCGTTCCGCAAGGCGGTGCACCGCACCGAGAACCAGCGGCTGTGGGGCGCCGCGTTCGCCACCTCCTCGGTGATCACCCCGTTTTTCCTCGGCACGGTGGCTGGCGCTGTCGCCTCGGGTCGCATCCCGGAGGCTGGATACGGTGACCCGGTGGGCGCCTGGGTGAACCCCAGCTCGCTGTTCACCGGTGTGCTGGCCGTCGCCATCTGCGCCTACCTGGCCGCGGTGTTCCTCAGCGCGGACGCACACAGCGACGGCGACAGCGAGCTGGTCCGGTACTTCCAACTCCGGGCCTGGGCCACCGCGGTCGTTGCCGGCGTGCTCGCCGTGGCCGGGCTGTTCATCGCCTACGCGGACGCACCCCGGCTGTTCAGCCGCCTGGTCGGCCCCGCGCTGCCGGTGGTGATGCTCTGTGTGCTGGCCGGGGCCGCCGCGCTGGTGCTGCTGCACCGAATGGACCCTCGGCTGGTCCGCGGCCTGGCCGCGCTGGCCGCCGCGGCGCTGGTGCTCGGCTGGGGCGTGGCGCAGTATCCGTACCTGCTCGGCACCCACGCGGCAGTCAGCGCGGCGGCCGCCCCCCGGGAGACCCTCGTCGCGCTTACCGTGGTCTTCTGCGCCGCCGCCGTGCTCGTGGTGCCGTCCTTCCTGCTGCTCTACACGCTCGCCCAGCGCGCCCGGCTCGAGGAGAAATGACGAGGCACCGACGCGACCCTGGCGCTCC
>DASWST010000008.1:0-76037 GCA_036402515.1 Pseudonocardia sp. | reverse complement strand
GCCCGTTCGGCCTCGGTGAACACAGTCGCCTCCCGCCATGCCGCGACCAGGTTCAACCGCACCGAGGTTTCCCCGGCGTGCTCGGCGTCCTTGGTATGCATGTCGATGCAGCCGGCGCAGCCGTTGATCTGACTGGCCCGGATTTCCACCAGCGCCTGTGTTGCGGGCGGCAGCGGCGAGTCCGTCACGACTCTGCCCGCCGAGATGACGTGCTTGATGAACTTCTGCGCAACGGTGGTACCGGAATAGTTCAGACGAGCGTCCATGATTGATCTCCTTGCCGTTCGTTTTCGGATACGCGGCCCTTCAGGTGGACCGTCGTGGTGTCGCTGACCTGGAAGATGGGGCGGATGATGTCGAGCCGACGAGCGGTTCTTCTCAGCTGTACGACGACGCAACCCCTCGAAATGTCAGGCGACGCCCCCAACCTCACATTCCGGTGCGATGTCTCGTCGGACTGGTGAGGACAGATCCGACCGACGGAGGCTGCCGGCACCATGAGCACCCGATCTGGGCCAGGACACGGCCGGCCCGACCCGGGCCTGAGCACGATCATGAGCGAGCGGCGTCAGCTGATCAATCTCGCCTACCGGCTGCTGGGCTCCCTGGCCGAAGCCGAGGATGCCGTGCAAGAGACCTACGCCCGCTGGTACGCCATGTCCCGGCAGCAGCAGGACGCCATCGAATCCCCCGGCGCCTGGCTGACGAAGGTCGCCAGCCGCATCTGCCTCGACCTGCTCGGCTCGGCACGTGCCCGGCGGGAGCGCTACGTCGGTGAATGGATCCCCGAGCCGCTGCCCGGACCCGCGGAGTGGATCACCGGGCCGTCGGGCAGCGCGACGGTCGACCCGGCCGACCGGGTCACCCTGGACGAGTCGGTCAACATGGCCTTCCTCGTCGTGCTCGAATCGATGACCCCGGCCGAGCGCGTCGCGTTCATCCTTCACGACGTCTTCCGCTACTCCTTCGCCGAAGTTGCCGAGATCACCGGCCGTACCCCGGCTGCATGCCGCCAGCTGGCCTCCGCGGCCCGCCGCCGCATCCGCGCGTCACAGGCTCCGGCGGCCCCGGCAGCCCAGCAGGCCAGCATCATCAGGGACTTCACACAGGCATGGGAAGCCAAGGACATCCCCGCCCTCATCGGCCTCCTCGACCCCGACGCCACCGCGATCGCCGACGGCGGCGGCCTGGCCAGCGCCGAGCTCCGCCCGATCGAAGGTGGCGAGCGGATCGCGCGCTACCTCGTCGATCTCGCCGGCAGGGCAGCCAGCAACGTGACTTTCCTGGAGCGCACGGTCAACGGCCAGCCCGGCTTGGTCGCTCAGCGAGATGGCGTCACCGTGACGGTGTACGCGTTCGCCGTAGCGGGCGACCGGATCAAGCACATCTGGGCAATACGCAACCCCGACAAGCTCCGGCCCTGGACGACGGGCTGACGCGCGTCCCACGCCGGCCATTCAGGCACCGCAGTACCTTACCGATGTGGATCTCTTCTCACGTTCTTGGACGGCGTTGCGCGCGGCGGTGGCGGAACTCGGGACGAGGACTTCGCACGGCCGTCCGGCTGTACCGGCTGGCTCGTGCGGGACCTCCAGAACGCGGCGGAACCGCCCGCCGAGGGGCTCGCCCGGTCACGCGAGATGCTGGAGGAGATCGCCGAGGCCGCGTTCCCCGCGTCGTTCTCCGACAAGGACGCACTGCTGGTCGGGACCGGACGGCGTGCCCCGGCCGACGCGGAGAAGGCCGAACTGGGCGAGCTGGCCGCAAAACTCCCGCTCGTCCTCGGATGATCGTCCGACCACGGTGCTACTTCGCCGACGACCCGGAGGTCATGGTTTAGCCGGGCTCCTGGTCGGCAGGGACTCCGCCGGTCAGGGTGTCCGCCAGTGCGGCCACGGCCGGGGGGAGCCGCCGGCCGGCGGAGGTGGCCAGGGACAGCTGCCAGGTCGGCGTCGGTGTGACCGGGACGGCCCGCAACTCGGGGAACAGGGCCGCCGCCGTGCGCGGGATCAGTGTGGTGCCCAGCCGATGCTGGATGAGCCCGGCCGCGGTGGCGTAGTCGGCGACTTCGTACGGTGAGACCGGATCGATGCCCGCGTCGGCCAGCGCGCGGTCAACCCGGTGTCGGATCCCCCAGCCGGAGGCGAACCGGACGAAGACCTCGCCGGCCAACTCTGTCAGCACCACCGGGTCTCGACCGGCCAGGTGGTGGTCCGGCCAGCACAGGAACACCAGCGGCTCCTCGGCCAGGAGGCGCAGCGTGACGCCCGCCGGTGGTTTGCCCGGCACCGCGACCATCGCGATATCCAGTGAGCCGTCGGCGATCGCGGCGAGATGCCCCGACGAACCGGACACGTTCTGCCGCAGCCGCACCGAAACGAGGGGGTGGGCCCGGTGGAATCGTCCGAGCGCCTCGGGCAGGTCGATCGGGCCGGAGGACATCATGGTTCCCACGTCGACGCTGCCGCTGAGCTGGCCGTGAAACCCGACGACCGACTCCTTGGCTCGCCGCGCCGCATTCAGCGTGGCCCGGGCCTCGGTCAGGAAGGCTGCTCCGGCGGGGGTCAGGCCGACCCGCGGTTTCGAGCGGTCCAGCAGCACGATGTCGAGCTCGCGCTCCAGCTTGGCCACCGCGGTTGAGACCGCCGACTGCACCACGTGGACGCGGCGCGCTCCCCGGGAAAAGCTCAGCTCGTCGGCGACCGCGACGTAGTACTCCAACTGGCGAAGCTCCATCCTGCCCACTATCTCAGATCGAGATGATGATCATCTCGAACATTCGTTGGCCGAGATCCTCTGTCGGGGGCAGCATCGATGGTGTTCGGCTCAATCGACAGAGAACCACTCGCCAGAAGGAGGCATCCGGTGCGCGCATTGCGTTTCGACCGGTTCGGCAACCCCGACGTGCTCTACGTTGCGGACGTCCCTGATCCGGTGGCGACGGATGGCCACGCGGTGGTCGCCGTGAAGGCCGCTTCGGTCAACCCGTCCGATGTGAAGAACGTCGCCGGTGCCATGGAATGGACGATCCTGCCCAGAGTTCCCGGGCGGGACTTTGCCGGCGTCGTCGTGGCGGGTCCTCCGGAGTGGGTCGGCGTCGACGTCTGGGGTACCGGCGGCGACATCGGGTTCACCCTGGACGGCTCGCATGCTGAGCTGCTCAGAGTGCCGGTCAGCGCGCTGGCCGGTAAACCAAAGTCGCTCAGCTTCGATGAGGCCTCGGCGGTCGGCGTCAACTTCGTGGTCGCGTGGAGGGGTGCGGTCGAGGCCGCGGCGGTGGCGAAGAGCGAGACGATCGTGGTGTTCGGGGTGTCCGGTGGCGTCGGCGGCGCGGTGGCCCAGATCGCGCACTCGGTCGGAGCACGGGTGATCGGGGTCGACCTGGTGGCGCCCTCAGCCACCGCCCCGGCGGCGGCGGTCATCGACGACTTCATCCGCCTCGATCCCGAGGCGCCGGCGATCGGGACCGAGGTCAGGCGGCTGACCGGCGGCAAGGGGGCAGAGGTGGTCTACGACGCGGTGGGCGGGGTGACCACCCCCGCCGCGCTGGACTCGTTGGCCCGGCGGGGCAGGCTGGTCGTGATCAGCGCGGTGGGCACCCGGACGGTCGAGATCGATCTGGTGGACTTCTACCACCGGGAGCTCAGCATCTTCGGGGCGGACAGCGGCAAGCTGGACGCGAGCGCATCGGCGGCCCGGCTCGCGCTGCTCGCCCCTCGGTTCGAAACCGGCGCGTTCCGTCCGCTTCCCGTGGCCCGGCACTTCGAGCTCGCCCAGAGCGAACGCGCGTATCAGGCGGTGGCCAACCACACGCCGGGCCGCGTCGTCATCCGGCCGTGACCCCGAGCGCCCCGGGCCGGCGCCACCTCGGCGCGCCGGCCAACAACGACCCGCGGCCCACTAAGCAGGACAAGGAAAAAAGCATGACTACGACATGGCAGTTCACGATATCGCTCGGAATCGGAGTACTGGTCGGCATCGGCTACGGACTGCTCAAGGTGCGCTCCCCCGCGCCGCCCCCGGTTGCCCTGGTCGGACTGCTCGGAATGCTTGTGGGCCAACAGCTCATCAGCTGGCTGCGCTGGTAGTGATGTCCGGGATGTAACGAAAAGTAACGGGGGGAGAAAGATACTGTCGCGCCGCTTCGCTAGCCATTCGGGGCATTTTCGGCGGTTTCGGCATGAACAGTGGTCTGCAGGACGCCCAGAACCTCGCCTGGAAGCTCGCCGCGGTCCTGCGCGGCAACGCCAGTGAGGAACTTCTCGAGACGTACGACACTGAGCGGCGGGCCGTCGGGCAGGCCAACATCCGGCAGATGCTGGAGAACGCCAAAGCGACGACGGACGGCTGGCTCTTGTCCGAACCCGAGCTGTTGGCGGACATCGAAAAGCCTGAGGGGGCGCCGATCCGACAGCGGGTAGCCGAGTCGGTCATCGAGCAGGAGCCGCAGTACTTGCACTACGGGCTGCAGTTCGGCACGGTGTATTACTCCAGTGCGGCCATCCCCGACGGCAGCGAATTCGTCGCATCGACGGTGACCGAGTACTACCCGACGGCATATCCAGGCGCGCACGCGCCGCACGTGTGGCTTCGCTCGCCCAGCGGGGAACGGATTTCGACGGTGGATCTGCTGCATTCCCGCTTTGTCGTGCTGGCGACTCCGGCCGGGATAGCCTGGGGCGACGCCGCGAGGGAGCTGTCGCGGGAGCTGGGCATCGACATCGGCGCATTCACTATCGGTGCCGGCGGCGACTACGTCGACCACGATGGCGCCTGGCAACGGATCTATGAGATCGCGCCTACCGGGGTAGTGGTCGTGCGTCCAGACGGCCATGTCGCCTTCCGGGCAGCGGAGCTGGCGGAGGAGCTGCCCGCGGCTGTGCTGAGGACCGCGTTCCAGCGGCTCCTGCACATCGGCGAGCCCGCGGTGTCACCGGTGAACTGACTGCTCAACATCGGCGCCAGCCTGGCCGGCCCGCCGCGCGCTGTTGGCCCGTTGAATGGCTGAAACGACCACGGCGATCCGCGGTATGAAGCGGTCCTCGCTGCGAACCAGGAGCTGTGAGGTGCGGAGGATGGACAATTCAGAAACCGGGATCCGGACGAGGTCACTGTCCGGTGGTTGGGGCGTGCGCTCGGGCGCGAGGGTGACGCCCCAACCGCTGGAAACCATCCGCAGCGCGGTGTTGAGATCGTCGACCGACGCCACGACCCGGGGTTCGAATCCGGCGTTGCGGCATCGGGCCAGCACGAGCTCTCCGAGCGAGGTCCGGGTGCCGAGGACCCAGGGCTCGTCCGCCAGGACGCTCAGCTCGCAACTGGTTTCGGAGCTGAGCGGATGATCGGCGCGCAGGACCAGGCACACCGCGTCCTGGTCGAGGTCGAAGGCCCGCAGACCGGCGGCCGTGGACGTGCCGGGCTCGTAGCAGGCGGACAATGCCATGTCCAGCAGGCCGCGGCGGAGGTCCCGTACGGCGTCGGCCGGGGACAGCGCGCGCAGGTCGATCGTGAGCAGCGGATAGCGCTGGTGGATCGCGGCCAGGGCGTCCCCCACAGTTGCTTGGGTATCTCGGACCGGCAGGCCGATCCGCAGCACGCCCTGGATCTGGCCTCGACGCTCGGCGAGCGACACCTCCGCCGCGCGCAGCTCGTCGAGCACTCGATCGGTGCGCTCGACGAGGTCCGCGCCCGCGGCCGTCAGCTGCATCGTGTTGCCGTGGCGTTGCAACAGCGGTACTCCGACCGCCGTTTCCAGCGCCGAGATCTGCTGGAACACCGCGGACCGGGTGTAGTTCATGGCACGTGCCGCCCCGGCGATGGAACCGCGGAAGGCGACCTCACGCAACATCGCTAGCTTGCGCACGTCGAGCACTGGTCACTCCCGTTCACGCTATGGACACCGACCAGCTCCAGCTGGGGCGGACGCGGCGCACCGCTGGCGCGACAACCCTGATCGGAATAGTTATTCCGTTTATCATCCTACTCTAGGACCACTCGGCGTGGACGCGGATGACACCGTGCACGCGCCTGAGCTTCGGCAGTGTCTACACGCGTTGAAAAGGAAGCATCATGGCAGAGCCGTCTTTCGAAGTCTTGGTCATCGGTGGTGGCCCGGTGGGGTTGAGCGCGGGGATCGAGCTCGCCCGGGCGGGTGTCCGGACCTTGGTCGTCGAGCGCAGGAGCACCTTGTCGCGGCACCCGAAGGCCAACGGGGTCCATCCGCGCACCATGGAGCTGTTTCGGCAGTGGGGTGTGGCTGACGCTGTCCAGGCGCGCAGCGTGTTGCCGGAGCGGTCGCGCGGTTTCGGGTGGACCACCCGGATCATGGGCGGGATCCCGCTGGGGGAGCTGTTGTTCAACGACGGCACCGAGCAGCCCGACCCGGCCAGTCTGCCGACACCGGAGTGGACCACGTTCACGTCGCAGGACATCGTGGAGTCGATCTTGCACGCGGCCCTGACGGCATGGCCCGAGGGTCGGTTCGAGTTCGACACACGGGCGGAGGTGGTTGGTCAGGACGCCGACGGGGTGACGGTGGCACTCACGACCGAGGAGGGCCGCCGCACGGTCCGGGCCGCGTACGTCATCGCGGCGGATGGCACTCGTAGCCCCACCCGGAACTCGCTCGGTGTGACCGAGACTGCCATACCGGTATATGGGGAATCGGTGGCGATCTACTTCCACAGCGAAGCGCTTACGCGTCTCACCGCGAGCAGCCCATACATGCTGACCTGGATCGTCAACGCGGATCTGGTTGGTTCCATCATGACGACCGGGCGAGAGGATCGGTGGATCTGCAACTTCGAACGCGACCCTTCGTTGCCTGACGAGACATACACCGAGGCGTTCTGCGCGGAGCAGATCCGGTTGGCGGTGGGTGATCCGTCGTTGGAGTTCGAGATTCTGACCACGGCGCGGTGGAAGCACGAGGCGGCAGTGACCGACACGTGGCGGGTGGGGCGGGTGCTGCTGGCGGGCGACGCGGTGCACCGGTTCCCGCCGCATGGCGGGTTCGGCATGAACAGCGGTGTACAGGATGCCCACAACCTGGTCTGGAAGTTGGTGCGGGTGCTGCGGGGCGACGCGGGTGAGGGGCTGCTGGACACCTATGAGCAGGAGCGCAAGCCCGTTGCTCAGTACAACCACGACCAGGTCATGATCAACACTAGGAAGATGGAGGACACCGGCTGGCTGTCGGAGAACCGCGACGAGATCGCCATGATCGAACTGCCCGAGGGCGAGTCGGTGCGGCAAGGGATCCGGGACGCCGTGCCGGCGCAGCGCGAGCAGTTCTGGTCAAGCGGGCAGCAGTTCGGCTACATCTATTCGTCCACGGCCGTGATCGACGACGGCACGGAGGCCGAGGTTTCGACGGTCAGCGACTACCGGCCGACTGGCCACCCGGGTGCTCGCGCACCGCACGTGTGGTTGAAGGATGAAGACGGTAGCCGGCGGTCGACCGTGGAGCTTGCGACGGACGGGTTTGTGGTGCTCGCCGGCAGTAAGGGGCGTGCTTGGCGGGACGCGGCGGAGGCACTCGGAATCCGCGGCTGGGTGATCGGAGAGGATCTCGTACCGGAGAGCGTCGATTTCGAAGCGCGCTACGGAATCGAATCGACCGGTGCTGTCCTCGTGCGTCCCGACGGGCACATCGCGCTGCGGGCCCGTACCGGATCAGATTGTGCCGCCATCCTCTCAGCCGCCCTTTCTCACCTCTCCCACTATTGGACACCAGACCGAACGCCGGGTCACGTTTGGTCGGATAACGATCGACGGTGAGTTCACCGCGTTCCCGGTCCCGACGCCGAACAGCGGACCGTTCGGCATCACGGTCGGTCCCGACGAGGCCATATCGGAGGGCGCACTGTGGGCGGCCCTGGAAATAGGCAAAATCGCGCGGCTGGTGGCATGACAAATACAGGCACAGCACCTCCCGGGCGCGGGTCTACGCTCGCCTCCCGGAGCTCATCGACTCGGTGGGAGCGCGCATGCCAACCCGACCTGCCCGAATCGATTTATTGAGCTCGAAGTCCTTCGCCGGCGGCCACCCCGTCGAGCAGTACCGCTGGTTACGGGAGAATGCGCCGGTGTACTGGCACGACGAGCCGGAAGGGCCAGGATTCTGGGCGGTCACCGGGTACGACCTGGTGCGCCAGGTGAGCAAGCAACCGGAGGTTTACTCCATGGCCAAGGCCGCGGGGAGGATCCACGACTTCCCGCCGGACGAGCTGGCCTTCCTGCTCACCATGATGCTGTTCATGGATCCGCCGAAGCACTCGTTCCACCGTCGCCTGGTCGGCGGGCTGTTCACCCCGAAGCGGGCCGCGCTGTGGCGCGACTCCATCCGGGACGCGGTGGGCGGCATTCTGGACGAAGTGTGTGACCGTGGCGAGTGCGACCTGGTCGGCGACGTCGCCGGCAAGCTGCCCTCCTACGTGATCGCCGAGCTGGTGGGCATCCCGAGGGCGGACGGCGTGCGACTGTACGAGCTCACCGAGATCATGCACTCCGCGCTGGACACGGTCAGCGACGAGCAACGGTTCGCCGCGATGCGGGACATCACCGGGTACGCCGTGCAGGTGCGCGCCGACAAGTTGGCCGCCCCGGCCGACGACCTGGCCAGCCGGCTGGTAGCGGCCGAGGTCGACGGGCGGCGGCTCACCGAGCAGGAGTTCACCTCGTTCTTCCTGCTGCTGATCAACGCCGGCGGCGACACCACGCGCAACCTGATCGGCGGGGCCATGGTCACCCTGCTGCGTCGCCCCGAGCAGCTGGCACGGTTGCGGGCGGACGACGGCACACTGATGTCGACAGCGGTGGAGGAGCTGCTGCGGTTCCAGAGTCCGGTGACCTACATGCGCCGCACCGCTGTTGCCGACGCCGAACTGGGTGATGTCCGCATCGCCGAGGGCGACAAGGTCGTCCCCTACTACGGCGCCGCGAACCGCGACCCCGCCGTGTTCGACCGCCCCGACGAGCTGCTGCTGGACCGCACGCCGAACGAGCACCTGGCCTTCGGCGGCGGCGGCCCGCACTTCTGCCTCGGCGCGCATTTCGCTCGGATCGAGGCCAGCGAGATGCTGGGACAGCTGCTGCGCCGCTTCGGCGACCTCGAGCTGACCGGCGAGCCGAGCTGGTTGGCTTCCGAGTTCATCTCCGGGCCCACCCGCGTCCCGGTCGCCTACACCGCCAGCGCCCCGGTGCTCACCGCCTGACGCCGGTACGGCCAGGAATGCGATGAAGCCCAACCTTGCTCGCGGTGTGAACGACCAGCCACCCCGCAACTCGGTGTTGGAGCCCCTTCGGTCAGTCGTTGACATCTAGCGAAGCCGAATACTACAGTCCTCTAGATGATTGGGGGCCGCAGGTCAGCCGCGCGATAGTCAGGCAGGGAGATGGACGACAGCACGGAACTGGCGCTCAGGCTGCCACCGCTCGCGCTCAACCGGAAACTGCCGCTCTGGTACCAGGTCGCGCAGCACCTCAGGGCGTGCATCCTGGCCCGGCGTCAGGGCGACCCGACTCGGCTGCCCATCGAGGAGGACCTCGCCGCGCACTACGGCATCAGCGTCATGACGATGAGGCAGGCGCTGCGTGAACTCGAAGACGACGAACTGATCACCCGGCACCGCCGGCGCGGCACGTTCGTGAACGAATCGGTGAGCAGCCGACCACTGCGGCTACTCGGTTCGGTGGACGCGGTCGTCTCCCAGCAAGCCAGCGATGACGTCCAAGTCCTGGGCGCCGACCCGGTCGCGCCGCCGGCTGAATTCGCGTCGTACTTCCCCGACACAAGCGACGTCACCCGATTTCGGCGACTCCGCCGGGAAAACGGCGAGATCACCAGCTACGCGGAGAACTTCGTGGTGAACGACGTGGCCTCGAAAATCGACCTGGAGGATCTGGCGCACCTACCTATGACCGGCGTGTTGCGGGACCGTATCGGTGTGCGAATCGGGCTTGTCGAGGACACCGCCGAGGCGAAGCTGCCGGCACCTGACATCGCCGATCTGCTGGACATCCCGCTGGGTAGCCCCGTCCTGTATTGCGTGGGCATCATCCGCGATGCGGCAGGCCGCGTCATCGACATCGCCTCGATCCACTACCGAGGCGACCGGTTCAAGTTCGCGGTCACCTTCGAGACCGAGTAGTGGCCTTCCGGTGACCGAAGAATCCACCGGCCCGGCCGACGAACGGCCAGGTCTGCGCGCCGATTGCGCACGCTGTGCCGGGCTGTGCTGTGTAGCTCCTGGCTTCACCGCGTCGACGGATTTCGCCGTGGACAAGCCCGCCGGGCAGCCCTGTCAGCATCTGGGCGAGGACTTCGCCTGCGGGATCCACCACGATCTGCGGAATCGCGGCTTCCCGGGCTGCACGGTGTACGACTGCTTCGGCGCCGGGCAGAAGGTCGTCCAGATCACCTTCGGCGGGCAGGACTGGCGGCGGAGCCCTCGGCTCGCCGAATCCATGTTCGCCGCCTTCGGCATCGTGCGACACCTGCACGAGCTGCTCTGGTATCTCACCGAAGCGCTCACTCTGCACGCAGCCCGACCGCTGCACGGCGAGCTTCAGCGGGCGCTCGAGCAGACCACCACGCTCACCGAGCTCGGCGCCGAGGAACTGCGGAAACTGGATGTGGCCGGGCACCGTGACGAGGTGAACGCGCTGCTGTTGCGGACCAGCGAACTGGTGCGGGCCGAAGCCCCGGGCCGTCGGATTGAGCGCCGCGGCGCGGATCTGATCGGCAAGAACCTGCGCGGCGCCGACCTGCGCGGGGCGAACCTGCGCGGGGCGTACCTCATCGGCGCGGACCTCTCCGGCGCGGACCTGCGGATGGCCGACCTGATCGGAGCCGACTTCCGAGGGGCCGACCTGTCCGACGCGCGGCTCGGCGAGAGCATCTTTCTCACCCAGTTCCAGGTCAACGCGGCGCGAGGCAATCTCGGCACACAGTTACCCCGCGCACTGCTCCGGCCGGGGCACTGGGCAGCGTCGGCCGCGGCCGACACGCCGCGCGGCAGACGCCGGTAACTGAGGACCGTGGCGCCCACCCGTGTGAACCGGCCCATTCCTTCCAGTTCGGCAGTTAATCTGTTAGAGGCGGCGTACCTGGCTGGAGTGATTAATGACGAACCGTGTCGGATCGGCCGCCCTGGAAGCGACGATCGCCAGCTTCATCGTGTGGCTCGCCCGCCAGCGCGCCCCACTGCCCGGTCGCAGCCACTCCCCCAACACGATCGAGCGGTTCCTCCGCTGGCAGCAGCTGCAACGCGACCTCGGTGGCGACCACACCGAGGACAGCTATTGCGCGCACCTTCGCCGGCATGGCGCCAGCGACACGGAGGTGGCCACCACCCGCGCGACGATCGACCAGTTCCGCCGTTACCTGCTCAGCGCCAGCTGATCTTCCTGCGCACTACCAGCTGATCTTCACGCGGTCACCGCCGGCTGAACTTCGCGACGTAGCGTGATGCCAGATATCGCACTGTGTAATCGCCGATCACCCCCGTGAGTGTGATCAGCTAACCGCTCACCCGCCGGTGCTGACCGTTCATCGACTCTCCGACACATTTTGAGGATGAAACCGTCACTCCATACCCAATGAGGTGTTGAGCACCAAAAGCAACACGCTTCACACCCTCAACCGGAAGGCACGGGCTCACCATGTTGATGGCCACAATGCTCGCTCGGATGCCAGACCTCCGTCAGCGCGTCCAAGCCGACCACGTTCCGGATTCCGCCGGGCACTGCAGTGAGTGCCGCGATGAGACGAAGTGGCCATGCGAGCTGTACTGGATTGCCGCCGAGGCGGAGAACCTCGGCTCCGGGCAGTCCCCGGCGCTGACCTCATCGTCGTTACCAGAACCGCGGCAGGCCAAGTAACGGCAATGAGTGAGGCAGTCATCATGCCCGCGCGCGCCGCCGGCGGCATCCGCCGAGTACCACTCCGAGAATCACCAGACCGGTTAGCCAACTGAGAAATACCGCGTCGATCCGATGGCCCAGATAAAGCTGAGTAGCGCCAATGACCAGCGCGACCGCCGCCGCCAGCCCCCAGAGGGCTCGCCCGAAATACCCCCGCAGCAACCATGCGGCCATCCCTCCGGCCACCACCACCGCGGTCGCCGGACCGGATACCGCCGAGGGGCTCCAGGTGAGGGCGCTCTCCCCCAGCATCCGCCCGAGGAAGCCCTTGCCGGTGAACAACACCGCCGCGACCAGCGCCAATGCCGCGAGGACACTCGCCAGTGGCGCCCACCGCCGCAAGCGCACTGACAACCAGATGGCCAACGCGAGCAACAGCAGCGGGGCCAGCGTGTCGCCGGAACGGGAGATCCCGTTGACCGTGACATGGTTGACCAGTACGTGCAGCCACACGGGTTCGTCGCCCGGGTAGAGCCGCCGAGCGGGACGTCCGCCGGAAATCGCGCCAATTCGCCCCAACTGCAGTAGCAGGGCTGCGCTCAATGCGCTACAGAGGGCGATACCGGTGATAATGACACCGCGCACCCAATTGCGTTCAGCGAGTGGCACCGAACCGCCGCCCTTGGCCATGTCCGCAGACACCGCTACTCCTCTCCGGCACTCGGTCGCTACGTCATGTCACGTTGCGACAGGGCGAGAACCGGTCAATCTCCCCAAAAGGGTAACAATCCAACCCTTAGGGCAACCGAAGGTGACGCTGAGAGCAAGCTGGCATCTGCCAAGTTGATTGCCGCCTCAGTTTTCGCACGAACGAGTGAATACATTGACAACGTATGGACGCCCGGCGATCAATCGTGGTCAACGCGCCTATTCGTGTCGCGCCCGCGGGGCGGGCGCTCAATCCGCGGCGATGCGCCGGAGCAGCCGCAACACGGCCTCGCGCTCCGGCTCGGTGAACTCGGCGAGCAGCTCGTCGTCCACGGCGCGGGCCAGCTCGCGGGTTCGGGCCAGCCGCTCCCGACCGGCGTCGGTGGCCACGACCAGCCGGGTCCGCCGATCCACGGGGTGCGGGTCGCGGCGTACCAGACCGTCCCGCTCGAGGTCGTCGACCAGGGCGACCACGGCACTCGGATCGATACCCAACAGCTCGCCCAGCTCCCGCTGCGACCGCCCGCCGGCATCCGCCGCCACGGTCAGCACGCTGTGGTGCCGAGCCCGCATGCCCAGCGGCGCCAACCCCCGGTTCAGCTCGCGGATCGCCTGCCCGCCGGCCCTGGCCAGCAGATACCCAACCCCGTCGGCCAGCTCCGAGGGCAACCCGAAGGGCGACTGTGCAGCCAGCTTTGAAGTCAGCCGGTCAGGGCCCTTCGCGCTGATGGCGCCTCCTCCCGGTCACCGTCAGGCCAGCCTACTGTGTGGACACAATGATTGACAGTCACAATGATTGTTGACAACAATGAGTTGAGCACACATCGAGGAGGCCAACTCATGACCGCGCTGAACCTGGACACCCTGGAGGCCATTGACGTGCACGCGCACGTCGAGGTCGACGCGCACGGTCACGAGTCGCTGCCGGACGCCTACATCGAGGCCTCGTCGAAGTACTTCGGGGCCGAGCACCGCGCCCCGACCATCGCGGAGACGGTGGCCTACTACCGGGAGCGCCGGATGGCCGTGGTGGTCTTCACGGTGGACACCGAGGCGGCCACCGGGCACTCCGCGATCTCCAACGAGGAGATCGCGGATGCCGCCGCCGAGCACCCCGACGTGCTCATCCCGTTCGCCAGCGTGGACCCGGCGAAGGGGCATGCGGGCGCGCGCACCTTCCGCGAGCTCGTGGAGCGGCGCGGGGTGCGCGGCATCAAGTTCCATCCGTCGCTGCAGGGCTTCGCGCCGAACGACCGCTCCGCGTACCCGCTGCTGGAGGTGGCCCAGGAGCTGGGCGTGCCGGCCCTGTTCCACACCGGGCAGACCGGCATCGGGGCGGGCATGCCGGGCGGCGGCGGGATCCGGCTGAGCCTGTCCAACCCGATGCTGCTGGACGACGTAGCGGTGGACTTCCCGGAGCTGACCATCATCATGGCGCACCCGTCCTTCCCCTGGCAGGACGAGGCGCTGGCGGTCGCCACGCACAAGCCGAAGGTCTACATCGACCTGTCCGGCTGGTCACCGAAGTACTTCCCGCCGCAGCTGGTCCGGTACGCGAACACGCTGCTGCAGGACAAGGTGCTGTTCGGCTCGGACTACCCGCTGATCACCCCGGACCGCTGGCTCGCCGACTTCGCCAAACTGGAGATCAAAGACCACGTGCGGCCGAAGATCCTCAAGCAGAACGCGCTGCGTGCGCTCGGGCTGGACTGACGCTTTGCTAGCTCCCCTGAGCCTCGGCTGGCTCCTGGACGGCGGCGTCGACGGCAGGCCAGATCTCGTCGGGGATGGGCGCGGTGGCCCAGCGGACGTTTGTCCGGCTGTGCTCGGCGGTGCGCATCCCGACCACCACAGACGCCACGGCGGGGTGGCGCAAGCCGAACTGCATCGCCACCGCCGGCAGCTCCACGCCGTAGTCCTGGCACACCGCCGCGATCCGCCGCGCCGCGGCCAGCACCGGCGCGGGGACCGACTCGTAGTTGAAGTGGGCCCCGTCCTTCGGCCACGCCGTGGAGAGCAGGCCGGAGTTGAACGGCGCCGCCGCCAGCACCGATACCCCCCGCTCCAGGCACTCGGCGAGCAGCGGGGCGCCACCGCGGTCCACCGCGGTCCACCGCCCGGCCGCCATCAGCACGTCGACCTCGGGGAGCTGGGCGAACCGCCGCAGCGGCTCCACGAAGTTCATCCCGGCTCCGACGGCGCGCACCAGGCCCTGGGCCCGCAGCTCGGCGAGCGCCGGAACCCCCTCGCCGAGCGCGGCGTCCATGTGGTCCTCGGCGTCGTGCACCAGCACGATGTCCAGGTAGTCCAGCCCGAGCCGCTCCAGGCTCTCCTCGATGCAGCGGCGCACCCCGTCGGCGCTGTAGTCGCGGACCCGAACCAGGTCGTCGGGCACGTCGAACCCGCCCGCCTCCAGATCGCTCCCGGTCGGCCGGGGGTTGGGCACCAGCAACCTGCCGACCTTGCTGGACACCACGTACTCGTCGCGGGGATAGCCGGCCAGCGCCCGGCCCAGCCGCCGCTCGGAGAGGCCGAGGCCGTAGTGCGGGGCGGTGTCGAAGTAGCGCACCCCAGCCTCCCACGCCGCCGCCACGGCGTCAGCTGCGGTCTCGTCGTCGGTGGGCCGGTACAACCCGCCGATCGGAGCCCCGCCGAAGCCAACCGTGCTGACCGCGACCTCGGTACCCACGATGGTGCGCCGTTGCATGTGCTCTGTCTCCTGCCAGTTGAGCTGTCGGATGGGGTGTCGGATGGAGTCAGTCCTGGAACGGGGGTGCGCGGTGCCGGGCGGTCCGCAGGTGCGCGCTCATCGCGCTGGCGGCCGCGTGCGGGTCGCCCAGGCACACCGCGTCGACTATCTCGCCGTGCTCCGCGCGGGTGCAATCGCCACTGCGGTTGCCACCGTGCAGCCGGAACGCATGCAGGTGCGAGTGCAGCCGGCGCAGCGCTTGGCGGGCCACCTGGTTGCCGGCGATCCGGGCGATGAGGTCGTGCAGCCGGACGTCATGTTCGAAGAGTGCCCGGTAGGTGCGGTAGTCGCCCAGCTCCGGCGGCGCGTCCGGGCAGCGGGCAATTTCAGCGGCCAGCTCGAGGTGGTCCTCCGGGCTGGCGCGGGTGGCGGCCGAGGCGGCCAACGCCGGCTCGACGAGCCGCCGCAGCTCGTAAAGGTCGTCGAACTCGGTGCGGGTGAGCAGCGGCGTGGTGGAGTACCCGCGCAGCGGCTCCTTGGTCACCAGGCCCTCGGACTCCAGCCGGGCGAGCGCCTCACGCAGTGGCGTCGCGGAGACCTTGAGCGCGCGGGCCAGCTGATCCATGTTCACCCGGGCGGACGGCGGGATACGGCCGTCCATGATCAGTGTCTTGACCGCCTCGTAGACGCCGTCGGTGAGGATCACCCTCGGCGGGACCAGCCGCGCGGCGGCCTGCTCGGGCGTGGTCATCGCGGGTCCAGGCGGTACCACCGGGCGGCCGTGCCCCCGAGCACCGCGTCCCGCTCGGCCTCGGACAGCCCGGCGATCAGCGCTCGGGCCAGCCCGGCGACCCTCGGGTAGTCGGCGGCCAGCAGGCAGACCGGCCAGTCCGAGCCGTACATGGTGCGCTCCGGCCCGAACCCGGCGAGCACGTCCTCGGCGTACGGCCGGATGTCCTCGGTCGTCCAGTTGTCCAGGTCAGCCTCGGTGACCAGACCGGACAGCTTCACCGCGACGTTGTCCTCGGCGCCCAGGGCGGCGATGTCGGCCGCCCAGCCGGCGCGCTCCCCCTGGGCGATCATCGGCTTGCCGGCGTGGTCGAGCACGAAGCGCAGCCCGGGCAGCGCACGCACCGTCTCGACGGCGGCGGGCAGCTGCACGGGCACCACCAGCAGGTCGTACACCAGCCCCGCGTCGGCCACGGCGGCCAGCCCCCGGCGGACGTCGTCGCGGCACAGCCACCGAGGGTCCGGCTCGCCCTGCACGCCGTGCCGGATGCCCACCAGGCGCCGCCCGCCGGGCCCGGTCACCAGTTCGGCAATCCGGTCGGCCACGTCCGGCGCGGTCAGGTCCACCCAGCCGACCACGCCGGCGATCACCGGGTGTTTCGCGGCGAGGGCGAGCAGCTCCGGCGTCTCCTCCGGCACGTCCACGGTCTGCACCAGGACGGTGGCGTCGATGCCCGCGCGGCGCAGTTCTGGCTCCAGCTCGGCGAGCGCGAACGAGCGGCGCAGGGCGGGCAGCCCGGCGGTCCACGGCTGGTCCCGCACGGCCAGGTCCCAGACGTGGTGGTGGGCGTCAACGCGAGGGGTCATCGGGCCAAACCTCCTGGTGACTGCGTTACGCTTCCGGCCCGGACGAGGTGAGGGGACGCATGGCGACAGGCGGCGAGCGGGCGCTCGTCGGGCCCGCGACTCGGCAGATCCTCACCGACAGCGTCTACGACGCGGTGAAGGCATTGATCATGGACGACGTGGTGCGTCCGGGGGCCAAACTGAACATGGACGCGTTGGCCAGGGACCTGGCCGTCTCGCAGACCCCGATCCGGGAGGCGCTGGCCCGGCTGGAATCGGAACGGTTGGTGGTGAAGGAGCCACTGCGCGGGTACACCTCCGCGCCGCTGCTGTCCGCCACCGCGTTCGCGGATCTCTACGACTTCCGGTTGCACCTGGAGCCGTGGGCGGCCGGGCGGGCGGCGGAGCGGATCGGGCCGGCCGGCCGGGCGGCGCTGGCGGCGGAGCTGGCCACCTGCACCGTGGAGCCGCCGGCGGGTGCCGGTTATGCCGACTACAAGGCGTTCGCCAGCCACGACGCCCGGTTCCACGACCTGGTGATGCGGCTGGCCGGGAACCAGACGGCCCGCGCGGCGCTCGCCGACACACACTGCCACCTGCACATCTTCCGACTGTTCTACAGCAGCGACACCGGCGCGACGGTGCACACCGAGCACGCCGACGTGGTCGCGGCGATCGCCGCGGCCGACCCACCCTCGGCGACCGCCGCGATGCGGGCCCACCTCGAGGCGGCCAGGGACCGGCTGCGCCCATACGTGCGCTAACCCGTCCGGCAAGCTGTACGAATGCCAGTTCGCCGCGTCGGGACCGTCATTCGGCTGCGCCCCGAGCACGAGCAGGTCTACCGCGAGCTGCACGCCGCGGTGTGGCCGGACGTGCTCGCCCAAATCGCGCGCAGCAACATCCGCAACTACACGATCTTCCTGCGGGACGGGCTGCTGTTCGCCTACTTCGAGTACACCGGCACCGACTACCAGGCGGACATGGCCGCGATGGCCGCCGACCCGGGCACCCGGGAGTGGTGGAAGCTCACCGACCCCTGCCAGCAGGCGGTGCCGAGCGCGGCCGAGGGCGAGTGGTGGGCACCGCTCGAGGAGGTCTTTCACACCGACTGATACACCGACTGATACACGGATCGACACGGGCCGGCCTCACGCGTGGATGAGGGACATGACCGCGCGGCTTGTCGGGTCGTACTCGTGCGCGTCGTTGGCCACCTCGCCCTGGACCTGGAAGCCGCGCATCACCACCACCCGGTCGGCCAACGCCACCATCTCGGGCAGGTCGCTGGTGATCAGCAACACCGCGAGGCCCGCCACCGCGAGCTGGCCGATCAGTTCGTGGAAGGCGGCCTTGGTGCGCACGTCGATACCCACCGTGGGTTCGTCGATGATCAGGATCTCGGTACGCGCGGCCAGCCACTTGGCCAGGCTGACCTTCTGCTGGTTGCCGCCGGACAGCTCCCCGACCAGCTGCTCGGCCGAGGCCAGCCGGATGCCAAGCTGATCGACGTAGGTGGCGGCCAGTTCCTCCTCGCGGCGCTGGGAGACCCCGGTGAACCGGGCGCCGATCTTGTCCCACACGGTCACCGCGATGTTGCGGCTGACCGGCTGGTCCAGGAACAGCCCCTCGGCCTTGCGGTCCTCCGGCACGTAGCCGATCCGGTAGCTGCGCAGCGCGTCCCGCACGTCCCGGATGCGCACCGCCCGCCCGCGCACCCGGACCTCCCCGGCGGTCACCCGCGACAGCCCGAGCAGTGCCTTGGCCAGCTCGCTGCGCCCGGCCCCGACCAGCCCGTACAGCCCGACGATCTCGCCCGGTCGCACCGAGAGGCTGACGTCCCGGTGGCCGGCGTCGGTGCACACCCCGACCAACTCCAGCACTGGCTCGGCCACCGGCGACGGCCGCGGCGGCAGCGGCTCGGCCAGGTGCGAGCGGCCGACCATCCGGTCCACCAGCTCGTCCCGATTGGTCTCGGCCAGCGGTGCGGCCTCGAGCACGGAGGCGCCGTCGCGCAGCACCGTCACGGTGTCGCAGAGCTCGAACACCTCTTCCAGCTTGTGGCTGACGAACACCACGGCGGTGCCGGCGTCGCGCAGCCGGCGCACCACGGTGAACAGCCGCTCCACCTCGCTGGGGGTGCTCGCGGTGGTGGGCTCGTCGAGCAGCAGCACCTGGCTATTGGTGTGCAGTGCCTTGGCCACCTCGATCAGCTGCAGCTGGGCCACCGAGAGCCCGGCGGTCGAGGTGTCCGGGTCCAGGTCCAGGTCCAGCTGCTCCAGGCAGCGGCGGGCCTCGGCGCGGATCGCGGCCCGGTCCACCAGGCCGCGCCGGGCCGGGATGCCCTGCAGGACGATGTTCTCCCCCACGCTGAACCCGGGCACCAGGTTGCGCTCCTGGTGCACCACGCCGATGCCGGCGCGGGCGGCATCGCGCGGTGAGGACGGTGAGATCTCCCGGCCATCCAGCACCATCCGCCCGGAGTCCGCCCGGTGCACCCCGGTCAGGATCTTGATCAGGGTGGACTTGCCGGCGCCGTTCTCGCCGAGCAGCGCATGGATGCTGCCCGCCTCCAGGCGCAGCGTGGCCCGGTCCAGCGCACGGACCCCGGGGAAGGTCTTGACCAGGTTCTCCGCCAGGAACACGGGGTCAGCCACGGCGACGCCTCCGCTGGGTGAGTACCACGGTGCCGAGCACCACGACGCCGACGACCAGGCTGACCCAGCTCGGGTCCAGGGAGAACTGGGCCCTGGCCACGTCCACCAGCCGCACCACGAACGCGGCCAGCACGGTGCCCAGCACGGCCACCGAGCCGCCGGTCAGCGCCACCCCGCCGATGATCGGGGCGGCGAAGCTGGGCAGCAGCCAGTCCCCGCCGATGCTGGAGTTGACCCCCGGTGCGGAGGCCACGGTGACCGCCGCCGCGATGCCGATGATCAGCCCGGACAGGGTGTGCGCGAGCACCAGGATCCGGTCGTTGGAGATCCCGGACAGCCGCGCGGCCAGCGGGTTGCCGCCGCTGGCCAGCAGCCACCGGCCGGGCACGGTGCGGCGGGTGAACACCGCCACCGCCGCCGCCACGAGCAGCGCCACCACCAGGATCACCGGGATATACGCCACCGAGGCGGCGCCCACCGCCTTGAGACCCGGCGAGTAGTTGGCGATCGTGCGGGTGCCGACCACCCGGTACTGCAGCCCGATCAGCACCGTCATGGTGGCCAGGGTGACCACGAACCCGTTGATCCGGGTGAACACCACGAGCAGCCCGTTCACCGCGCCGAACGCGGTGGCCAGCGCGATACCGGCGAGCACGGCCAGCGCCGCCGGCCAACCCGCGTCGGCCATCATCGAGCCCATCAGCACGGCGGTGAACCCGCCCAGCGCGCCCACCGACAGGTTCATCTGCCCGACGGCCAGCACCACCATCTGGGCCAGGCCGATCAGCACCGGGACGGCCACGTAGGTGAGCACGGTCTGGATCGCCGGCCCGCGCAGCAAATCACCGCCGGAAGTCACCGACAGCGCGGCGAAGCCGATCACCACGACGGCCAGCAGGGTGGCCTCGGTGGAGCGCAGCCGGGCCGGGGTGAGCCGCCCCGGTTTCGTCGCGGCGTCAGTCACGGTGTCGGTCACGAGGACCTCCTGCGTCGGGTGAACAGCTGCCGGATGCGCACCGCGGACAGCGCGACCAGCAGGATCAGTCCCAGGTAGATGTTCAGGCTCTCCAGCCCGACGCCGAGCATGGAGAGGCCCTGCTGGATGACCTGGGTGAGGGAGATGCCCAGGAACGTGCCGATCACCGACACCGCGCCGCCGGTCAGCGCGGTACCGCCGAGTACCGGCCCGAGGAACGACGGGATGAGGAACGCCGACCCGATGCCGGCGGTGAACGACCCGGCAGTGACCGCGAGCATGAACCCGGCCAGCCCGGAGAGCAGCCCGGACAGCGTGTGCGCGCCGATCACCCTGCGCTTGGTCGGGATGCCGGACAGCTCGGCGGCGGTGGCGTTGGAGCCGGTCAGCAGCATCTCCCGGCCGGTGCGGGCCCGGGCGAACAGGTAGCCGACGCCGGCCAGGGCCACCACCGTGAACAGCAGCAGCTGCGGCACGGCCGGCGAGCCGCACAGGTCACCGGCGCACAGGTCGGCCATCGAGTACGACCGCAGCGCCTCCATCCCCGGCGGCTTCACGGTGAACGCCGCCAGCGTGGTGAACTGCCCGTACACCAGGGTGACCAGCCCGAGCAGCGCGAAGTCCAGCCCCAGGGTGACCACGAAGGAGTTCACCCCGGTGCTGGTGATGATCAGCCCGGCGAGCGCCCCGACGGCCGCCCCGGCCACCAGCCCCAGCACCAGGCCGAGCACCAGGTTCAGCCCCAGCACCTGGTAGGAGAACCCGGAGACCAGCGCCCCGAAGGCGGCCATCCGGCCCACCGCCAGATTCATGTGCCCGATGGACAACACCGCGAGCTGGGCGAGGCCCACCACGGTGAGCGTGGCGATGTCGCGCAGCAGCGGGAACACCACCAGCCGGGAGTCGTAGAACGCCGGGCGCAACGTGCCGAACACGACGATCAGCACCACCACCACGACGGCCAGCCCGGCGCGTTGGCCGGTGAGCGCGCGCAGCACCCACCGAGCCCGCCGGGCGGCCGGTGGGCGCCGCTGCGTCTCGGAGTCCGGATCGGCCAGCAGGGTCACGCCACCCTCCGTCATTGACTACGTCGTCTCTAACCGCTCTTACCGGGCTGTCGCCTACTGCGCCTTGCAGCGCAGCACGGTGTTCTGGAACTGCTCGAGCAGCGCCTTGGTCTTGGCCTGCCGCTCGGTGTCGTAGCTGGCGACGTTCTTGGAGTCGACCACGAACGAGCCGGAGTCGATCGCCACCCCCGGGGTGGCCACCGAGCACTGGCCGGTGACCAGCTTGGTCAGCGCCCAGGTGCCGACGTAGGCCTGGCCGGCCGGGTTCTGCGCCACGGTTGCCGAGACGGAGCCGTCCCGGATGCCGGCCAGGATGGTCGGGTCGTCGTCGATCGCCACGTCCTTGATCGGCAGCTTGCTCGCCTTGACGGCGGCCGCGGCGGCCACGGCCGGGTTGTACGCCGTGCTGACGATCCCGTTGATCTGGCCGCCCTGCGCGGAGAGCAGGTCGGAGACCGCCTTCTGCGCGGTCTGCAGGTCGGTGTCGATGTCGGTGATCGTGGTCAGCAGGCGCACCTTGCCGCCGGTGGCGTCGATCGCCTGCTTCACCCCGGCGATCCGCCGCTGCGTGTTGGAGTCGACGTTGTTGCCGGTCAGGTGCACCAGCACGCCCTGCCCGCCCATCGCGGTGATGGCCGCCTGGGCGGCCTTCTCGGCGGCCTGCTGCACCTCGGTGGACAGGCAGAACGAGGCCTGGTCCACGTCGCCGGCCGGGCAGGAGCCCAGCGAAGCGACAGTGATCCCCTTGCTCTTCAGGTCGGAGAAGGTGCTGTTGATGTCGGTGGGCGAGACACCGAAGATGCCCATCGCGTTGTAGCCCTGCGCGGCCAGCGAGTTCAGCGCGGCGTTCTGCTTGGCCTGGTCCCACTGGCCGGTCTCGTCGAATGTCACCCCGCCCAGCCCGAGGTCGGTCTTGGCCTGGTCACCGGCCGTTCTCCAGGGTTGGAAGTAGGGGTGCGCCCCGCCGGGCACCAGTGCCACCTTGACCTGGGCGGCGGAGGTTGCCGCCGGTGCCGCCGAACCGCCACCGCCGCCGCCGGTGGCACCTCGGGTGCTGCAACCGGCTGTGACGACGAGGGCGGCGATGCCCAATGCGGACAGGCCAACCCGTACCGCGCGCGTCGTGTTCATCATCGGCTCCACGATCTCGTTTCCTATAGGATGCTTCGTGCTTCCTACGGGAGCAACCCGATCGGGTCAAGAGTCCCGAGCGGGGCGAAGCGGTTTCGGACTCGCTAGCGCGTGCCACTCGGGACGTCCGGGCAGCGCGAAATCGCAGGCGGACCGGAGCCGCCTCGGGGGCGAGCGGAGATGGCTCGCGCACTACGGCGCGCGTTACCGAGCCGTTCCCCCCTGCTCACACAGCGCGCGTGGCTCGACACAGCGCGTCGTTACGAGCCGTTCTCCCCTGCTCGCACAGCGCGCGTGGCTCGACACAGCGCGTCGACGGGCTGTGTGAGCACACCGTGGGCTGTGTGAGCGGATCGGGAGGCTGTGCGAGCGCGCCACGGGCTGTGTGGGCGGGCGGCTGCGGCGGTGGTACGACGGCTGCCGAGTGAGTGTGCTGGGGGCGGGTGGTCGTGGGGTTAGCCAACTCCACACCGGGCAGGCTTTCCGCGCGTACAACCTGCGTGCTGTGGAGTTGGGTAACGCACGGCCGCCCGGGCGAGTCACGGTTCCGACGGGCGCCGCGGTGTGCGCGGCGCTTGGATCATGGAGCCAGCGTGCCAAAGATGCTAGCGTCGGGCATAGCGTCCGGACACTGTGTCCAGACAGGGCTCGGACCGCGCTATCCGGCCCCTGCCCTGGAGCGAGCCATGACCGTGACCAACCCGGCCACCGGGCGGACCGGGCACGTCGTGTTCACCGAGGAACACGACGCGCTGCGCGCCTCGATCCGCGCGTTCGTGCAGCGGGAGATCGTGCCGCACGTGGGGGAGTGGGAGGAAAAGACCTTCCCGGACTCGATCGTTCGGCGGATGGGCGAGCTGGGCTTTCTGGGGTTGTCCGTGCCGGAGCAATACGGCGGGCAGGGCGGGGATTACTTCTGCAACCTGGTGCTGGCCGAGGAGATCGCCAAGGGCGGCAGCGGCGGTTTCCTGATGGGCCTTTCGGTGCACACCGACATGGTCATTCCGCCCATTCTGGAGTTCGGCACCGAGGAACAGAAGCGCCGCTGGGTGCCGCCGGGGGTGGCCGGCGAGCAGATCTACTCGCTGGGCATCACCGAGCCCGACGCCGGCTCGGACGTAGCCGGCATCCGCACCAGGGCGGTGCGCCAGGACGGTGGCTGGCTGATCAACGGGTCCAAGACGTTCATCACCAACGGCCACCGCAACAGCATGATCCTGCTGGTCACCAAGACCGACCCGGGCGCCGGACACCACGGCTTCACCCTGTTCCTGGTGCCGATGGACTCCCCCGGCGTGGTCCGGGCGAAGAAGCTGCGCAAGATGGGCATGCACGCCTCGGACACCGCGTTGCTGTCCTTCACCGACGTCTGGGTGGACGACTCGGCGGTGCTGGGCACCGTGGGCAAGGGCTTCGAGCAGATCATGTGGGAGCTGCAGGCCGAGCGGCTGATCGGCGCCGCCGGCTGCCTCGCCTACGGCCAGTACGCGTTCGACAAGACGTGCGGCTACGCCAGTGAGCGGCACACCTTCGGCCGGCCGCTGGGCCAGCACCAGGCGATCCGGCACAAGTTCGCCGACATGGCCACCAAGCTGGCGGCCGCCCGTGCGCTGATCTACCAGACCGCCCGCGCCTACGCCGCCGGCGAATACCCGGTGCGGGAGATCTCGATGAGCAAGCTGTACGCCACCCAGGTCGCCTGGGAGGTGGCCGACCAGTGTGTGCAGATCCACGGCGGCGCCGGCTACATGGACGAGTACGACGTGTCCCGGGTGCTGCGGGACGTCCGCCTCTACCGCATCGGCGCCGGCGCGGATGAGATCATGCTGGACGTGATCGGGAAGTCGTACGGGTTCTAGTGTCGTGCCCTCAGTAACCCGCAAGACGCAGGGCAGCCGCGCCGAGCGTCGCGACCAGATCAAGACGCGGCTGCTGTCCGCGGTGGAGTCGCTGCTCGCCGACGGGGAGAACTTCACCGAGCTGTCGGTGGAACGCCTGGTCACGCTGGCCGGAGTGTCCCGCTCGACGTTCTACGTCTACTTCGAGGACAAGGGCGAGCTGATCCGGGCCTGGCTCGCCGAGATCATCTCCGAGCTGGACGTGGCCGCCCAGGAGTGGTGGTCGCTGGGCACCGGCGGCGGGGTGTCCTGGGCGGACCTGCGGGCCGCGCTGAACCGGGTGGTGACCGTGTACCGGCCGCACACCACGCTGATGGCCGCCGCGTTCGACGCGGCCGCCTACGACCCGGGGGTGCGCGAGCAGGTGGACACCATGATGCAGCGCAACATCGCCGGCCTGCGCAAACACATCAGGGCCGGCCAGGCCGCCGGTTACGTGGACGAGCGGCTGCTGCCCGCACAGACCGCCGCCTGGCTGCAGTGGATGGCCGAGCGCGGGCTGCACCGGCTGATCCGCGACGCCACCGACGACGAGCTACGCGAGCTGATCGACGCCTACACCACGATTGTGTGGAACACCCTCTACGCGGGCGCCCGGAGGTCCGGTCGCGCAAGTGACTAGTGCCGGGCCGCGGCGAGGCGCGGCTAGCATGGCCGAAGTGAGTACCGGAGCCGATACCGCGGCGGGCGTCGTGCTCGCCGGTGGGCGCTCCTCCCGGATGGGTACGCCCAAGTCGGGGCTGGACTGGCACGGCTCGACGTTGCTGTACCGCACCGCCGCTTTGGTAGCCCGCACCGTGGATGGCCCGGTCGTGGTGGTGGGCGCCCCCGGGCAGAAGTTGCCCGAGCTGCCCGCTGGCATCGCGGTGGTGGACGACCCCGTCGAGGGGCTCGGGCCCATGCAGGGCATCGCCGCCGGCCTGGCCGCGGTCGCCGACCGCGCGGCGACGGCGTTCGTCTGCTCCACCGACCTGCCCTTCCTGCACCCCGCGTTCGTCCGGCGGGTGCTCCGCGCGATGACCGCCCCCGAGGTGGACATGGTGCTGCCGGTGGCGCGTGGCTTCCGCCAGCCACTGGCCGCCGGATACCGGACCACACTGGCCGGGCTGATCACCAAACTGGTCGCCGAGGGCGACCTCCGCCCGGGCATGCTGTTCAAGCACTGTCAGGTCCTGCAGCTCGACGACACGCAGTTGCTCGCCGACACCGCCATGACCCGATACGACCCGGACCTGGAGTCCGTGGTGAACATCAACACCCCGGAGGACTACGCACAGGCCCACGGCCGTGCTCCGGCGGAGATCACCGTGCAGTGTTTCGGCGCGCTGGCCGGCGGCGGTCGGCGCGGCGCGCGTTCGATCCGGGCGGCGACGTTGAGTGAAGCCGCGAGCGGGGTGGGCCTCGCCTTGGATCGGCACGTGGTGGCCGCGTTGAACGGCGATCAGATCACCCGGGACGGGCAGTTGCCGCTGGTCAGCGGGGATAGCGTGGCGTTCCTGTCCGCGGACGCCGGCGGCTGAACGCCACCCAACGGCGCGAACAGGCTTACAGTCGGGGCGTGAGCGCGGGCGGGTACTTCGGGCGGGCGCTGATCGTGGAGGTCAGCGGCCGTGCGGCGACCGGCGCGCCGTTGGAGATCGAAGAGCGGGTGCTGCGGTCCTACCTCGGCGGAGTGGGCCTGGGCACCTGGCTGCTACACCGGTGCGCGCCGCCCGGGGTGGATCCGCTGGCACCGGCGGCGCCGCTGGCCTTCGTCTTCTCCCCGCTGGTCGGCACCCCGTTGACCACCAGCGCCAAGTTCGCCGTCGTCGCCAAATCGCCGCTGACCGGGCTGCTTACCGACGCGCTCGCGTCCAGCCAGTTCGCCATCTCCGGCAAGCTGACCGGCCATGACGCCATCGTCATCCGCGGCCACGCGGACGAACTCTCGGTGCTGCTGATCGACGCCGACGGGGTGCGCCTGGAACCGGCACCGGAGCTGGCCGGGCTGCCCGCCGCCGATGCGGAGACCGCCGTGCGGGAACGCTTCGGCCGAGGCTGGCGCACCGCGGCCATCGGCCCAGCCGGAGAGCGTGGTGTGCGCTACGCGACGATCAGCCACGACGGCCGCCATGCCGGTCGCGGCGGGCTGGGCGCGGTGCTCGGCGCGAAGAACATCAAGGCCGTCCTGGTCCGAGCCGGCACCAAGGTCGCCGTCGCTGACCCAGCGGCTGTCCTGGCCGCCGCCCGTGACCTGCGGGAACGCAGCTTCGGGCCGGCCACCGCCAAGTACCGCGAGCTGGGCACGCTGGCGAACCTGCTGGCCTTCAACGCGGTCAGCACCCTGCCCACCCGCAACTTCACCGCCGCCACGTTCGAGGGTGCACCGCAGTTGGCGGCCGAGGAACTGCACGAGATGCGCGGGGTGGCCCGCAACAGTTGCGCGTCCTGCTCGATCGGCTGCGAGCACATCTACTCGCGCAAGGGCGGCGGCAGCCAGCGGATGGAGTACGAGAACGTGTTCGCGCTCGGCCCGCTCTGTGGGGTGTCCGACGCGGATGACGTGTTCGCCGCGAGTGCCCGCTGCGACGAGCTGGGCATCGACACCATCTCCGCCGGCGGCACGATCGCTTGGGCGATGGAGTGCGTCGAGCGCGGGCTGATCGACGAACCGTGGCTGCGCTTCGGCGACGGCGCGGCGCTGCTGCGCGCCCTGGACGCGATCGGGGCACGCGAACCGGGCCTGGGTGAGTTGCTCGCCCAGGGGTCACGGCACGCCGCCGCGGCGGTTGGCCACGGTTCCATCGACTTCGCGCCGCAGGTCAAGGGCTTGGAGCTGCCCGGCTACGAACCGCGCAGCCTGCAGTCGATGGCGCTGGGCCTGGCGGTGAACTCCCGGGGAGCGGATCACAACCGCTCCGGTGCGTACGAGGCGGACCTGTCCGGCGAGCTGGACCGCTTCGACGGCGGCTCCGCGCACGTCGCCGCGGCGGTGGGCACCGAGGACCGCGCGGCGGTGATGGACTCGATGATCCTCTGCAAGTTCCTCCGCGGCGTCTTCACCGAGCCCTTCACCGAGTGGGCCGCGCTGCTCACCTCGGTGACCGGCTGGGATGTGGACGCCGACGAACTGCGCGAGACCGCTCGGCGGATCGTGCGGGCCAAGCGGGCGTTCAACCTGCGCGAGGGGGCGACCGCGGCGGACGACACGCTGCCGAGCCGAATGCTGGAGACCCCACTGGAGCTCGGCTCAGGCCGGATGGCCACGCTCACCGCCGCCCGGCTGCAGACGATGGTCGACGGCTACTACGCGGCCCGCGGCCTGGACGAGGCGGGGCGGGTCGCTCCAGCCGACCTGGCTGACCTACTACTCGACGCCTGAGATTCTCCGGGCTCCCGTCGCGGCGCGGGTGCGGCACGTTGAACTAGGGTTGCCCGGGTCACATTGCTCAAGTATCAGGGACCCGAGATGGCGGCCACCCGGACGCAACTTCTCCTATCCGCGACGGGATCGGCGGTGTCCGTGCATCGCCTCAGCGTGCTTTGCATACTGTATTCAGCTAAGGTTGCCTGGGTCACACAGTCTGCGAGGCGGAGGTCGATATGACGGCTGTACAGGAGCCGGCTACCTCGGTCCGCACCGTCACGGCCGAGATAGACGGCCAGTCGGTGACGGTGCCGGAGGGCACCACGATCTACGACGCCGCGAAGCATGTCGGCGTGGATATCCCGGTGCTGTGCCACGACGAGCGGTACGACCCGGTCGGGGTGTGCCGGATGTGTGTGGTGGACACCGGCGGCCGGGTTTTCGCGGCGGCATGCGTGCGTCCCTGCGAAGACGGCATGGAGGTCAAGACCGCTACCCCGGAGCTGGAACGCAACCGGGCCACCCTGACCGAGCTGCTGGTTTCCGACCAGCCGCCTCGGGAGCAGGACCCGAAGCAGACCACCACCGGCGACAACCTGCTGCTCGCGTTGGCCGACCAGTTCGGCGTCGCCCGGGAGACCACCGAGCTGCCGTGCGGCTCCGGCCGAGGCCACGACTCGTCCAACCCGGTCATCGATGTCGATCATGACGCGTGCATCCTCTGCGACCGGTGCGTGCGAGCCTGCGACGACATCCAGGGCAACGACGTCATCGGCCGGTCAGGCAAGGGCTACTCGACCAGGATCGCCTTCGACCTCAACGACCCGATGGGTGCCAGTTCCTGTGTGACCTGCGGGGAATGTGTGCAGGCCTGCCCCACCGGCGCCCTGACGAACAAGCCGATCCGCGACATCCCGATTCGCCCGCGCGAAGAGCTCGACGCGGTCGACAGCGTGTGCCCCTACTGCGGTGTGGGTTGTGCGCTCACCTACTACGTTGACCGCGAGCGCGGCGCGATCTCCTTCGCCGAGGGCCGCGACCAGCCCGGCTCGCAGAGTCGGCTGTGCGTCAAGGGCCGCTACGGCTGGGACTACTCCGCCTCCCCGCAGCGCCTCACCGTGCCGCTCATCCGCGTCGACGCCGCCTACCCCAAGGGCCCGCTGTCCGCCGACGTGCGCGGCGACGGCCGGGGCGGCACGCACAACGACCGCGGCCGTGGCGGCGCGGGCGGCAACCGGAGCGGCGGCGGCGGCCCGGAGAACCGCAAGGACGGCAGGCCAGGCAAAGACCGCGGCCGCAAGCCCGGCGGGCTGGTCGACTACGACGAGGTGATGCCGCACTTCCGGGAGGCCAGCTGGGACGAGGCGCTGGACCTGATCGCGCGCCGGCTCAAGGAAGTACATGCGGCGGGCGGCCCGGGCGCGATCGCCGGCTTCGGCTCGGCGAAGTGCTCCAACGAGGAGGCCTACCTCTTCCAGAAGCTCATCCGCACCGGCTTCGGCACCAACAACGTCGACCACTGCACCCGGCTGTGCCACGCGTCATCGGTGGCCGCGCTGTTCGAGGGTGTCGGGTCGGGGGCGGTGTCCACCACCTACGGTGACGTCTCCAACGCCGATGTGGTGATCATCGCCGGCTCCAACCCGACGGCCAACCACCCGGTGGCCAGCTCCTTCTTCAAGCAGGCCCGCCGGCGCGGCACGAAGATCATTTACGTGGATCCGAGGGCGTCAACGGTCGCTGAGCACGCCGACATCTTTGTGCAGCTCAAGCCCGGCACCGACGTGGCGTTCTACAACTCGATCATGCACGAGGTGATCCGGCTCGGGCTGATCGACCGGGAGTTCATCGCGGCCCGCACGTCGAACTACGACGAGCTCGCCCGCACCGTCGCGGACTACCCGCCGGAGCGGGCCGCGCAGATCACCGGCGTGGACGCCGACAAGATCCGCGAGGTGGCGAAGACGTGGGGCGAGGCGGGCGCCGCGGTCGTGTACTGGGGCATGGGGATCTCCCAGCACACCACCGGCACCGACAACGCGCGCTGCCTGATCGCGCTGTGCTCGATCACCGGCCAGGTCGGGCGCCCCGGCACCGGGCTGCACCCGCTGCGCGGGCAGAACAACGTGCAGGGTGCCTCGGACGCCGGGCTGATCCCGATGTTCTACCCCGACTACCAGGGGGTGGACCGGGACGCCACGCAGCGCCTCTTCGAGGAGGCCTGGGGCACCCCGCTCAACCCGAACCGCGGCCTGACCGTCACCGAGATCATCAAGTCGGTGCTGCAGCCGGACGGCGTGCGGGGCATGTACATGCTCGGGGAGAATCCCTTCCTGTCCGACCCGAACATCAACAAGGTCCGCAAGGCGCTCTCCACGCTGGACTTCCTGGTGGTCCAGGACATCTTCCTGACCGAGACCGCCGAGTTCGCCGACGTGATCCTGCCGGCCACCTCCTACCTGGAGAAGGACGGCACCTACACCAACACCGACCGGCGGGTACAGCTCGGCCGCAAGGTGATGGATCCGCCCGGCGAGGCCCGCCCGGACTGGCGGATCGTGCAGGACATCGCCCGGCGCATCGGGCTGGACTGGACGTACGAGTCGCCCAGCGAGGTGTTCGACGAGATGGTGGCGCTGATGCCGTCGTACCAGAACCTCGCCTACGACAACCTGGGGCTGAGCGGGAAGCTCTACCCGAACGCCGATCCCGAGCACACCGACGGCACGATCGTCATGTTCGACGAGAAGTTCAACACCGACGACGGGCTCGCCCACCTGGTGCCCGCCCAGTGGCTGCCGCCCAGGGAGCTGCCGGACGCGGACTTCCCGCTGGTGCTCAACACCGGGCGGTTGCTGGAGCACTGGCACACCGGCTCGATGACCAGACGGTCTTTCGCGCTCGACGCGATCTCCCCGGTCGCCGAGGTCTACATGCATCCCAAGGACGCCGCCGACCGCGGCCTGGCCCACGGCGAGATGGTGCGCGCCCGCTCGCGGCGTGGGTCGATCGAGCTGCAGGTGCGGATCAGCCACCGTGAGCAGCTGGGCAACTGCTTCATCCCGTTCCACTTCCGGGAGGCGGCGGCCAACCTGCTGACCATCGACGAGGTCGACCCGTTCGGCAAGATCCCGGAGTTCAAGTTCTGCGCCCTGCAGGTGGAGCCGCTGGGCATGAGATACGCGGGAACGGAATCGACGCAAGGAGAGCGGGCATGACCGAGGTATCCGACCGCGCGGCCGAGGTCTGGTCGCGGCGGGTGCCGGGCGTCGAGGCGCGGGCCGGGAAGTTCCCCGGGCCCTCGCTGATCCCCGCGCTCAACGCGATTCAGGCTCGGTTGGGCTGGCTGCCCCGCGAAGAGCTGGAGACGCTGGCCCGGGATGTCCGGCGCCCGCGCTACGAGATCGAGGGCCTGATCTCGTTCTACCCGCACTTCCGCACCGCGCCGCCGACGAAGGTAGCGCTGCACGTGTGCCACGACCTCTCGTGCTGGCTGCGCTCCGGTGAGGAGCGGATCGCTGAGCTGCGGGAGCGCTACGGCGCGGAGACCGACGTGGAGTTGGTCGAGGTGTCCTGCCTGGGTCGTTGTGACATCGCGCCGGCGGCGGCGGTCAACGAGTACCCGGTCGCGGTCTCCGACGTCGATGCGCTGGTGGCCTCGGCCCGGGACAGCGGCGTGGGCCATGCCGAGCCCACCTCCTCGGGGCGCACCGAGCCGTGGCCGAACGACCCTTACCCCGCCGGCTCCGGGGTGACTGAGCGGTACGCGAGCCTGCGTGCGCTGCTGAGCGGTGAGCTGACCGCCGACGGGGTGGTCGCCACGCTCAAGGACTCCGGACTGCGCGGGATGGGCGGCGCCGGGTTCCCCACCGGGCAGAAGTGGGGCCTGGTCCGCGCGGCCGAGCCGGGCCCTGCTGATGCGCGCTCCGCTGGCGCTCCGCGCGGTGTGAAGTACGCGGTCTGCAATGCCGACGAGTCCGAGCCAGGCACGTTCAAGGACCGGCAGATCATGGCTGACCAGCCGCACCTGGTGCTGGAAGGCCTGCTCCTCGGCATGGCGGTGGTCGGGGCCGAACAGGGCTGGGTGTTCATCCGGCACGAGTACGGGCCCGAGGAGCACGTGCTGCGCGCGGAGATCGACGCGCTGCGTGCGGCCGGGGTGATCGGCCCGGACGCCTGCGGCAGCGGACGCCGCCTCGAGCTGGAGATCTTCGTCTCCCCCGGCGGCTACATCCTCGGCGAAGAGACCGCGCTGCTGGAGTGCATGGAAGGCCACCGCGGCGAACCGCGCAACAAGCCGCCGTTCCCCGGCAACTACGGGCTGCACGGCCGGCCGACCTTGATGAACTCGGTGGAGACCTTCGCCGACGTCCCGGTGATCCTGCAGCGCGGCGCCGACTGGTGGGGGCAGCAGGGTCTGGGCGAGTCCGTCGGATGGAAGTTCTTCGCCGTCTCCGGGCACGTGCAGAGCCCCGGGGTGTACTGCGTGCCGATGGGCACCACGGTCAGGTCGCTGATCGAGCTCGCCGGCGGCGTCCCCGACGGGGAGCGGGTCGGGGCGGTGCAGCCGGGCGGGGCGTCGTCGAACTTCATCGGGCCTGACCAGCTCGACCTGGAGCTGGACTTCGGCACGCTGGCCAAGGCCGGCACCATGCTGGGCTCCGGGGCGCTGGTGGTGCTCGCCGAAGGGACCGACCTGCTGGCCGCGTCGACGAACGTGTTGCGGTTCTTCCGCAACGAGTCGTGCGGCAAGTGCGTGCCGTGCCGGGTCGGGTCCACCAAGGCACACGAACTGCTGAGCGGCGTGCTGGACTCGGGAACCTCCACCCTGGACGAGGCGCAACGCGGGCGGATCCTGCAGCTGGAGGAGGCCATGCGCAAGACCTCCATCTGCGGGCTCGGCCAGGTGGCGCTGGGTCCGGTGGTGTCGGTGTTGGGCCTGGACAAGGGTGGGGCCGCGGCCCGCGAGCAGCCCAAGCCTCAGGGCCAGAAGGAGCAGCCGCCGCGGTGACTGGGCGGGAATTCTTCACCGCCCGCACTGTCGCCGAGGCCCTTGCGGGGTTTCAGCCCGCCTTACGCACGCCAGTACACACGGTGCCCCTGTCGGAGGCGCTGCACCGGGTCCCCGCCGGCGAAGTCCGCGCGCCGTCCTCGCTCCCGGGGTTCGTGCGGTCGACCGTCGACGGGTTCGCAGTCCGGGCCGCGGACACCTACGGGGCGTCCGAGGGGCTGCCGTCGTACCTGGATCTGCTCGGCGCGGTGCGGATGGGCGCGGCGCCCACCGTCGCGGTGTCCCCTGGCGGCTGCGTGGCGATGCCCACCGGAGGCGTGCTGCCGGACGGCGCCGACGCGGTGGTGATGGTCGAGTTCACCGCCGAGACGATGCCCGGCACGATCGAGGTGACCCGGCCGGTGGCGCCCGGCGGCGGGCTGGTGCGCGCGGACGAGGACGTCGCCGCCGGAGCCGCGCTGGTCCCGGCCGGTCGGCCCTTGCGCGCCCCTGATCTCGGCCTGCTCGCCGCCGCCGGGGTCACCAGCGTCGCCGTGCACGCCCGGCCCCGGGTGGCGATCATCTCCACCGGCGATGAGGTGGTGCCGCCGGACACCGTGGAGCTGGCGCCCGGGCAGGTACGCGATGCGACCGCCTCGGCATTGGCCGGGTTGGTCATCGACGCGGGCGGTGAGCCGCTGCACGCGGGCATCGTCGGTGACGAACCCGGAGCGCTGAAGAAGAGGCTGTACGAGGTCCTCCCGGAGGCCGATCTGGTCGTCGTGTCGGCCGGGTCGTCGGTAGGTGCACGGGACGAAACGGCCGATGCGGTGGCCGCGGTGGGTGAGGTCTGGTGCCACGGGCTGGCCATCAAACCTGGGAAGCCCACGCTGCTGGCCGACTGCGGCGGTACCCCACTCATCGGGCTGCCGGGCAATCCGCTGTCCGCCCTGGTGGTGTTCGGCCAGGTGGGGGTGCCGCTGCTGTGGCGCATCGCCGGCTGCGAGATCCCGCCGCCACAGCCTGGCACCCGCGCCCGGCTGTCCCGTGATCTGGCCTCAGCGGCCGGTCGGCTGGACATCGTGCAGGTGCTGGTCCGCGACGGGGTCGCCGAGCCGCTGTTCGGCCCGTCCGCGCTGCTGTCCGTGCTGACCCGGGCCGATGGCTACGTCGTCGTCCCCGAGCCGGCGACCGGCTTGGACGCGGGCACCGACGTCGAGGTCACCCTCTACCGATGAGCCGGGAGCGCGCGGCTACCGTCGAGCGGGTGAGCGCTGAAAGCCCGTTCGTCTCCGACGTTCCCGCCGCCCAGGCGTTGGACGCCTGGCGGGAGGCGCGTGCCACGACGGGCTGCCCCGCCCGGGTGGAGTCGATCCGGCTGCCGGTGGGCGCCGCGGTGGGACGGGTGACCGCCGAGCCGGTATGGGCGCGCCGATCCTCCCCCGCGTTCGACTCCTCGGCGATGGACGGGATCGCGGTGCGTGCGGCGGACACCGTCGGCGCCGCCGAGACCACCCCGGTGCTGCTGGCCGCCGGTGACTTCGAGGTCGTGGACACCGGGGACCCGCTGCCGGCCGGCTACGACGCCGTGGTCATGCGCGAGCACGTGCACCGGACCGCCGACGGATCGGCTGAACTGCGCGCCGCGGTCCCGCCGTACCAGCACGTTCGTTCGATCGGCGAGGACATCAGCGCCGCCGAGCTACTGCTGCCCGAGGGACATCGGCTCCGGCCGGTGGACGTCGCCGCCTGCGCCGCGGCCGGAGCCGTCGAGCTCGCCGTTCGCCGGGCGCCGGTGGTGGTGATCGTGCCGACGGGGGATGAGATCCGTCCGATCGGCAGCGAACTCGCACCCGGCGAGATCCTGGACACCAACTCGCTGATGCTGGCCGCGCAGGCCCGCGAGCTGGGCTGCGAGGCCCGGGTCACCGAGATCATCACCGACGACCCGGCGGCCATCACCAAGGCCTTGCGTACCGCCGCCGCGGACGCGGACCTGGTCATCCTGATCGCCGGCTCCAGCGCCGGACGCGACGACTACACCGCGCGGGTGGTCGCCGAGGCGGGCACCCTCGCGGTGCACGGCGTCGCGGTCCGCCCCGGCCATCCCGTGGTGCTCGGCACCGTGGCCGGCGAGCCGGCCACCCCGGTTCTCGGCGCGCCGGGTTACCCGGTCTCCGCCGCGCTCACCTTCGACATCTTCGCCGCGCCGATGCTCGCCGACCTGCAGGGCGCCGCTCCTCGGGAACGACCGTCGACGACCGCGCGGCTGGCCCGCAAACTACCGTCGGCGATCGGCATGGACGACTGGGTGCGGGTCCGGCTCGGGCGGGTGGCGGGCGAGGTCGTCGCCACGCCGCTGCCCCGGGGCGCCGGGGTGCTCACCTCGTTGGTGCGCGCGGACGGGCTGCTGATGGTGCCCTCCGGGCTGGAGGGGCACCACGCCGGCACGCAGGTACGGGTCGAGCTGCTGCGTGGGCTCGCCGAGATCGGGCGCACGATCGTCGCGATCGGCTCACATGACCTGGTGCTCGACCTCGCCGCCTCGCGGCTGCGCGCCACCGATCCGCTGATCACGCTGGCCTCGTCGAACGTCGGCTCGCTGGGCGGGCTGGTGGCGCTGCGCGACGGGCTGTGCCACATCGCCGGGTCCCACCTGCTCGATCCGGCGACCGGGCAGTACACGCTGCCGTACCTGGACCGGCTGCTCGGCGCCGATTCCGACGTCGCGGTCGTCCGGCTGGTGCACCGCGACCAGGGCCTCATCGTCGCCCCGGGCAACCCGCTCGGCCTGACCGGCGTCGAGGATCTGCCCCGTCCCGGGTTGCGCTACGTCAACCGGCAGCGCGGGGCCGGCACCCGGGCGCTGCTCGACCACGAAATGGCCAACCGCGGCATCGACCCCGCCCAGGTGGCCGGCTACTCCCGCGAGGAGCACACCCACCTCGCGGTGGCCGCCGCCGTGGCCGCCGGGCGCGCCGACGCCGGGATGGGCATCCTGGCCGCCGCGCGGGCGTTCGGGCTGGACTTCGTGCCGGTCGCCCAGGAGCCCTACGACCTGGTGCTGCGCACCGCCGGGCTGTCCGACGAGCTGCTCACGCCGCTGTGGCAACTGTTGGACCGCGCGGACTTCCGGGCCGAGGTGGAAGCGCTCGGCGGGTATTCCTGCGCCGAAACCGGTCGCCGGATTCGCTGAGCGCCGCCGCCTTCGCCGTTCGCGCTCGGCCACCACTACGCCAGGAGGACCCGCGGTTGGAGCTCGGCGTTGTCGTCCAGGCGGCCGGCATGTTCGCCGTCACCAACATCGACGACATCCTCATCCTGGCGTTGTTCTTCGGTCAGGGCGCCGGGCATCGTGGCGCCGGGGCTCGTGTGGTGCTCGGCCAGTACCTGGGCTTTGCGGCCATCCTGGTGGCCTCCGTCATCGGCGCGCTCGGTGCCGGATTGCTGCCGCGGTCCACGATTCCCTATCTCGGGCTGCTGCCGCTGCTGCTCGGTATCCGGGCGGCATGGCGCGCTTGGCGGGAGCGCCACTGCGCCGGCGCCGACGACCCCGAAGCCCAAGGGCCGGCAGCGACCCGCGGCGGCCCCGCCACCCTCACGGTTGCCGCGGTCACCCTTGCCAACGGCGGGGACAACATCGGCGTCTACGTTCCGGTCCTCGCCACCGCTGGCCTCGATGGCCTGGTCGTCTATGGCGTGGTGTTCCTCGTCCTCGTCGCTGTCTGGTGCGCGGTGGGCCGGTTCCTCGCCACCCGGCCACCGATCGCCCGCGCCCTATCCCGCTGGGGTCATCTCCTGCTTCCGCTTGTCCTTATTGGCATCGGCCTGCTGATCCTGATTGAAGGCCACGCATTCGGGGTGTGACCACCCCGGTCACCCGAGGTCCGTACTCGTAATGGCCGGGCCCCCGGCGGTCCGTGCTTCTCCTGCTCGACGAGCTCCAGCAGGTCACGATCCAACGTCGCGACGCGTTCGGTCGCGTCATTCGAGCCGCCCAGGCCGGCGTACGTCGCGATGACCGGCGCGCTCTGGTCGCTATCCCGCCTGGTCACACCCGACTCGCTGCCCGGGACCGGATCGTGGTGCGCTTCGAGCTGTCCGATCGCCGCCAGCCCAACCGCTACTGGCTGGTGCTGACCCGCGCAGGCAACGAGGTGTGCCTGCACGATCCGGGCTTCGTGCGCCCCTCCGCGGCCGAAGCTCGCTAGGCGCTGACCCTTAGCCGCCGGAAACCCCCTCATGTGGATTTGCGTCGGTACAAAGACGATATGTGTCATTCGAGTGGAAGTCGCTCGATGCGATCGGAATGGACTCGATAGACGAACGGCCCAGGTCTCCTACATGCAGAGAGGATGGCGGGCAGGTTCGTAACATTCGCGCCACATTCTCAGCGGCTGATACATTGCCGTTCAGGCGGTGCGCCTTTCAGATAGTCATGCGGCTTCGGTATGGGCACGCAGCACATCCAGGAGATCGGCTTGCGGCACCCCATACTCGTCGCTCAGCTCATCGATGCTGGCACCACGCTTGAATGCAGCCAATACGACCTCAGTGCGTGCACCCCCACTCGCAAAGATTGGATGCCCAAACGATCGCTCGGGATCAACGATCACGTCAGCGGTGGGATACCTCGGCAGGTGGATGAGATGCGCCCAGGGATCGCCAGGCTGAAACTCGACGCGGCGAAGATATGAGTCGACCACTTCGTTAAAGACGTGCTGACCGTGCCGGACCACGACAAGTTCGCGAGCACTACGCGCCTCAGGAGTGTCGCCGAGCCTTTCGGCGTAGTCGTAGAGGACCTCAGCTCCATCGGTATAGAGAGCCTTCGAAGCGAGGGCGTGCTCGATACCAAGTTCCTGCTGAAGACGATCGAGAGCGGGCCGGATGCGTTGGAGAGGCACGCCTGACTTACGAATCGCCGCGAGCGCATGCGCTTCGGCGAGACCGACAAAAGGAACCGAGGCGCCAGCATCGCTCGCAACGGTAGTGACGATTGCATCGCCAACAACCGGCCGCCGTCCTTTAGGCTTTCGCTGATAGCCATGAGCCCAGGTCCGGAACGTTGAAACCGGAACACCAAGGTAACGAGCAGCCTCGCCGGCCGTGTAAAGCGGCACCTCGAAGCGCTTGTCGCTGCTCATGCCCGCGATTGTGGCACCGGTCCACGACAGTTTGTGCATCCACGCCGTGCGCCGGCATCGATCAGCCGACGGCCATCCTTCATTCCAGCAGTTGGGCGCCTCCCTGGCGAGCTCAGGTCTTTAGCAGCTCGGCGGCCTGGTGGGCCAGTTCGAACTTGCGGACCTTGCCGGTCGGGGTGGTGGGCAGCTCCTCGGCGGTCAGGAACAGCACGTGCTTGGGCACCTTGAACCGGGCCAGCTTGCCCCGGCACAGTTCCAGGATCTCCTCCTCGGTCACCGCCGCGCCGGCCTCCCGAACCACCCAGACACAGCCCGTCTCGCCCCACCGCTCGTCCGGCACACCCACGGCGTACGCCTGGCTGACCCCGGGATGCCGGCTGAGCAGCTCCTCGATCTCCTTGGGCATCACCAGTTCGCCGCCGCTCTTGTACAGCTCCTTGCTCCGCCCGGTCAGCTCCAGGTAGCCGTCTTCCCGCACCCGTCCCAGGTCCCCGGAGCGCAGCCATCCGCCGGTCAGCGCCGCCTCGGTCTCGGCCGGCTTCTCCCAGAACCCGAGCATGGTGGTGGGTCCGAGGGAAACCAGCTCCCCCTCGCTGCCCGCCGGCAGATCCTCGCCGGTCATCGGGTCGACCGTGGTGTACGCGCACAACGCCCCGCCGTGCTCGGGCAGCCCGGCCGCGCCAGCCATCTTCACCGCGCCAACCGTGCTGGAGTGCAGCTCCAGGGGATCCTCCGGGCGGCTCAGCGTCATCGCCCCGCCGGCCTCGGTCATCCCGTAGCCGGTGGTGATCTCGGTGATGCCCAGGTCGGTGCGCACCCGTTCCCACAGCCAGATCGGCGCCGGCGCTGCCCCGGACAGGATGCCGAACACCGAGGACAGGTCGTGGCGGTTACGCGCCGGGTGCTCCAGCAGCGCCACGGTCATGGTCGGCACGCAGAGGATGTCGGTGGCCCGGTGCCGTTCGATGCCGGCGAAGTAGCGCGCCGGGTCGAACGCGGTCTGCGGGATGATCGCGCCGCCGACGAACACCGCCGAGAGCAGGCCTTCGAGGTAGCCGAACATGTGGTAGCAGGGCAGCGAGAACAGGATCCGCCGGCCGTCCTCGTACGCCCTGGTCAGCGCCGAGGCGTAGGCGGTCCGCAGCACCGCGTCGTGGGTGACCATGACGCCCTTGGGCGACCCGGTGGTGCCCGAGGTGTAGAGGATGTCGCCCACGTCGTGCGGCTGGTGCTGTGCTTGTCCGGCCGCCGCTCCCGGGTGGGCCTCCCCCAGCTCGGTCAGGCTGGCCACGGTGGCCACCCCGTCGCGGGTGCGTCCGTCGGTGGGCAGTAGCGCGACCTGGCGCATCTCGGGCAGCGCCTGGGTCGGACCGTCTGCCCAGCCGGGCGCGATCTGGTCCAGCATGTCCAGGTAGTCCAGCCCGGCGAAGCCGGTCATGGTGATCAGCATGGCGCAGCGGGACTGGGCGAGTACGTAGGCCAGCTCGTCGCGCCGGTAGAGGTAGTTGAACGGCACGGCCACCGCGCCGGCCGCCGCGATGGCGAACTTGACCGGCACGAACTCCAGGTAGTTGGCCATCAGCACACCGACCCGGTCCCCAGGTTGGATCCCCGCGGCCGCAAGCCCGTCGGCCAGCCGGGCGGCCCAGGCGGCGGTCTCGGCGTAGCTCAGCGTGCGCTCGTCGGTGAGCACCAGCGGCCGGTCGCCGTACCGCTGGGCGGATTCGCGCAGCGCTTGGTCCAGGGTGCGGGCGCGCCAGGTCGGGTGCGCGGCGCGCAGGTCCGCGCGGCGCCGCTCGATGGTGGGACGCATCGTCGGGTCCTCCCTGGTCAGCTCGTCAGCTCAGCTTGTCGGTGGGCTGTCCCGCCAGCGGTTCGCGGACGGATCCAGCAGCGCGGTGAGCTGCTCCGGGGGCAGCCAGACCAGCGTCTCCAGCTGCAACGCGTCCAGGAAGGCCACCTTGCCGCCGGAAAGGTCCTCCAGGCGCAGTCGAGGCCCGTTGCCTTCGTGGTCGATGCTCACCGAGACGGCGGCGAACTCGCTGGCCACGACGCCGGGCGGCGGGTCGGACGGGGCGGCCATGTCAGATCACTGCCATGTCAGATCACTGCCATGTCAGATCAGGAAGGACAGCGTGAACAGCGCGCGGTCCCGGTCCACCAGGGTGACCTTCTTGTGCGCCAGCCTGGGTTGGCCGTCCACCAGCCGGAGCCGGTACTCCGCCCGGCCGGCCCAGATCGTGGTGCCCCGGTCCCGCGATTCCACCGCCAGGAAGTTCGCGCCGACCAGGTGGTCACCCCCATCGGTGCCCATCAGTTCCACGTTGCTGATCATGCGGCGGACGCTGGACGGCGGGGTCTGCGAGTGCCGCTTGCCGCTCTTGAGCTGAGCCACCCGCAGCGCGATCCGGGACCGGTTGTCGTACACGATGGACATCTGGGTGTCCGGGTCCTCGGCGGACGCCCCGCCGGCCGGGATCCAGTAGATCCCGTCGTCGGTCCACAGCGACTCCCAGCCGTCGTAGTCGTGCTCGTCGGCCAGCCGGGCCTCCCGGTAGAGGAACTGCTCGACGTCGGCCAGGGTCAGCCTCGGCACGCTGGGCGCGCTCATCGGGGCGCCTCGGACATCAGCCGCAGGTAGTGCGCCCAGATCGCCCGCTGCGGCACCTCGTCGGTGGCGAAGCCGATGGTATGGCCGTTCTCGTCGACGCGTTCCCGGTGCATGCCTCGGCTGAGGGTGAGCCACTCCGGCTGGCGGGCGCGCACGCCGCGCTGGTTGCGCTCGTACATCTCCGAGTCGTCGGCCAGCAGGAACCCGGCGGGTCCGACCGAGCCGATGGTCTGGCGCAGCATCCGCTCGTTGAGCTGCGGCGCGCCGGCGAACTGCAGCGCGGTGACGTGCTGCACCGTCTCGTCCACGGCCAGCGGCTGGATGACGAACAGCTGGATCTCCGCGATGAACAGGTTCGGGAAGACCATCACGTGCGGCGAGCCGTCGATCAGGATCTCCTCGGCTTGCGCGCCGTGGGCCTGGTGCATCGACGCCACGTAGTCCGGCATGCGATCGGCGGTGGTGCCGAACCAGCCCAGCGGAACGCCCAGCTTGCGGAACTCCGGGCGCAGGTCGTTCTCGGTGTGCCCGTTGCCAAGGTCTCGGGAGACCGCGGCCGACTTGTCGCTGTACAGCGCGCCGATGCCGCTCTGCGCCACCTCGAAGATCGAGGAGTGGACGAACTGCGGGTGGTAGCCGTCGGTCTCGTTCTCCAGCACCATCTTCCAGTTGGCTTTGACCTTGTGCTTGAGCCACCCGGCGGTGATCTTCACCTCGCCCTCCGGAGAGAGCCTGGTCAGCCGGTCGAACGCGTCGGTGGCCGCGCCCAGGTGCTCGCGCAGGCTGGGGCCGTCGGTGGCGAAGCTGCCGAACACGAACCCCCGGTACGACTCGACCCTGGTCACCCGGCCGAGCCCGAGGCCCTGCTTGGCCTCCTTGCCGCCGTATCCCTGCATGAACGGGTAGCCCAGCAGCGTCCCGTCGTTGGCGAACGTCCAGCCGTGGTACTGGCAGCGCAGCGCGCTGGAGTTGCCCCGCTCGGCGTCGCAGACCAGGTTCGCCCGGTGCGAGCAGCGGTTGAGCAGCAGGTGCACCTGGCCGCTCTTGTCCCTGGTCATGATCACCGACTGCGGGCCGATGTTCTTGACCACGTAGTCGTTCGGCTTGGCCACCTCGCTCTCGTGGCCGACGTAGACCCAGCCGGAGTACCAGATCCGCTCCAGCTCGTCGGCGAAGATCGCCGGATCCGTGTAGAGCGAGCCGTGCACCCGCCCCGGCTGGATCAGCTCGGCATACCGCGACGGGCTCTCAATAACGGTCATGGCTGCTGCCTCCGCCGGTCGCCGGCCCGATGACATCCTCGAACCGGAATCGGACAGTGTGTCTGGACACCATGTTAGCCACCGACCAAGCTTTCCGCGAGTCGGGCAGTTTAGGCGCCGAGGCCCATGCCGCCGGAGACGGCGAGGGTTTCGCCGGTGATGTAGGCAGCTTCGGGGGCGGCCAGGAAGGCGGCGGCGGCGGCGACCTCTTCCGGGGTGCCGAGGCGGGCTAGTTGGGTGCCGGCGATCATTGCGGCGATCTGGCGGTCGCCGATTTCCCCCTGCGCGCGGACCTTGTCCAGCAGCGGGGTGTCGATCGGGCCGGGGACCAGGACGTTCGCGGTGATCGCGAACCGGGCGTTCTCCCTGGCGATGGACTTGCTGAAGCCGACAACGGCCGCCTTGGTCGCCGCGTACACCGCGTTGCCCTTGGAGCCGATCCGGCCCGCCTCCGAGGACACCGTGACGATCCGGCCGTACCGGGCGCGCTGCATCCGGGGCAGCACCGCCTGGGTGCAGGCGAACACGCCCTCCAGGTTGACCGCCAGCATCCGCCGCCATTGCGTCGGCGTGACCTCGGTGAACCAGCGGAACTCGTCGTAGCCGGCATTGTTCACCAGCACCTCGAAGGTCCGCTCGCCGCCCAGCGCGGCGCGGACCGCCTCCGGGTCGGCCACGTCCAGCTCCACCGCCGAGCCGCCGATCTCCTCGGCCACGGCGCGGGCCGGCTTGAGGTCGATGTCCGCCACTGTGACGTGCGCGCCCTCGGCGGCCAGCCGGCGGGCGATGGCCGCGCCGATGCCCCGCCCGCCGCCGGTCACCACCGCGCGCTGCCCGGCCAGCCGCGCCATGGTCATTTCCCGGTGAACACGGGTCGGCGGCGCTCGATCACCGCGGCCAGGCCCTCGCGCGCATCGGCGGTACCGGACAGGGCGGCCACCGTGCGGGCCTCGTCCGGCAGCGCGCTCTCCACCGAGCGCCCCACCCCGTCCCAGAGCAGCCGCTTGCTCTCCGCCAGCGCCAGCGGGGCACCGGCGGCCAGGGCGGCGGCCAGTTTCGCCGCGGCGGCGTCCAGCTCATCATCCGGCACCACCGTGGTCACCAGCCCGATCTCCTGGGCCCGCGCGGCGGTGAGAGTGGGGTTGGTCAGCACGAGCTCCATGGCCCGGCGCAGCCCCACCAGCCGGGGCAGGGTGACCGAGACGCCGGCGTCCGGCGCCATCCCCGCCCTGGTCGCGCCCGGCAGGAACTTCGCCGACTCGGCGGCCACCACCAGGTCGGCCGCGCATACCAGGCCGAACCCGCCGCCGCCGGCCGCGTAACCGTGCACGGCGGCCACCACCGGGGCGTTCAGCCGCATCAGCGCGGTCACGCAGATCTGCAGCCAGGAGGTCGCCTCGCGCAGGTAGTCCGGCAGCGCCTCGCCCTTCGAGGCGAAGTCCTTGATGTCCCCGCCGGCGCAGAAGTTCGGCCCCGCGCCGCGCAGCACCAGCACCCGCAGCGCCGGCTCGCGGTGGCAGCGCATCAGGGCGTCGTAGAGGGCGCGCAGGAACGGCACGCTCATTCCGTTGGCCGCCTCCGGCCGGTTCAGCGTCAGCCGCCCGACGCCGGAGTCGTCCAGGTCGAGCAGCACCATGCCGGTATCGATCAGCTTGTCCGTCATCTCCGCCCTCCACGCGCGGTGAACGCGGCCACCGCGGCATCGCCGGCCGGGCCGACCAGATGGTCCAGCACCGCCGCCAGCTCCCGGTCGAGCCCCTCCTCCAGCGGCAACCCGGCGGCTTCCCGGACCAGCCGCTTGCTCGCCGCCAACGCCGCCCGGGAGCCGCCAATCAAACGGGCCACCAGTTCGGAGACCTCCTGGTCGAGCCGGTCACCGGGCACCGCGCGGTAGACCAGCCCCCAGCTCGCCGCCTCGGCCCCGCTGATCCGGTCACCGGTGAGGATCAGGCCCAGGGCCCTCGGCTGGCCGACGATCCGAGGCAGCCGCTGGGTACTGCCCCCTCCGGGGATCTGCCCGAACCGGGCATGGATGTCGGCCAGCCGGGCGTCGGCGGCCACCACCGCCAGGTCGCACGCCTGGATCAGTTCGAACCCGCCGGCCACCGCGTTGCCCTCGACCACCGCGAGCACCGGGACCGACACCTCGGCGATCGCGGTCAACGCCCGGCGGAAGGCCAGGAATAACTCGGCCAGCGCCTCCCGGCCTTGGCCGCGCAGCCGGTCCAGCTCGGGCACGTCGCCGCCGCCGCAGAAGTTGCCGCCGGCGCCCCGGATCACGATCACGTCGACCAGCGGGGCCAGCTCCCGGACGCCTGCCTCCAACTCGGCGCCCAGCCGCACGGTGATCGCGTTCATCGCCTCGGGCCGGTTCAGCGTGAGGTAGCCGACCCGCTCGGCCCGCCGGACCAGTACCTGCGCGCCGTTCACCGTCCCCGTCACGCCAGAAACCATACTGTCTGGACACACTGTCCGAAACCCCTCAGGCCGCGGCTCCGGAGCAGCGGCCGCGCGGCTGTGAGAGTCTGCGCCCATGAGCGATCCGGCGAGGCGGCTGGTCGTCGTGATCATCGACGACCACGAGCTGTTCGCGCGGGGGCTCGCACTGCTGCTGGAGAGCAAGGCCGGCGACCGGTTCGAGATGGGCGGCCTGACCACCCGGGTAGAGGAGGCGGCCAGCCTGGTCGAGGCCTGCTCCGCCGATCTGGCGATCATCGACCTGGCCATGCCGCCGCTGGGCGGCGCGGTCGCGGTGCGCCAGGTGAAGCAGCGCCGCCCGGCCACCCGGGTGCTGGCACTGTCCGGCTCGGACGATCTGGCGCTGGCCGAGCGGGCGTTGCGCGCCGGCGCGGACGGCTACCTGCCCAAATCCGCCGACCCGGACGTGCTGCTCGCCCCGCTGCTCACCGTGGCCGCCGGGCTGCGGGTGATGCACGGCGCGCTGCTCGACGCACTGCTTGCCTCCGCCCGCAAGCCGCCGGACGAGCTGCTGGAGCGGCTGGACAGCCAGGACCGGGCACTCTGGGTGCTGATCGCCCGGGGCTTGGAGACCGCCGACATCGCCACCCAGATGTTTGTCTCCGAGCGCACCGCGAAGCGGATGGTCGCCGCGCTGCTGCACAAGCTCGGGGTACCCAATCGGATCGAGGCTGCCGGACTCGCCGGCCACTACGGGCTGCTGGACGAGTCCGGCCTTTCCGAAGCCCGCTGATCCCGCGCCCGCGCGCCGCCGAGGGCCGAAGCACGTCAGGACAGGCTCTGGGCAGCGCACGTTCGTCGCCAGTGCTGTCGCCAGTGCTGAGGTATCGCTCTGCCCGGCCGCGCTTCCAGTGCTACCTTGTCCAAGAGGTAAGATAGGAATCCCACAGATTGGGACAGAATGGGCGGCGCGGAGCAGCCGGAGGGCGTCAACGAAGCCTGGCGGCGGAACCTGTTCGTCTGCCTGGCTGGCTCGTTCACCACCATCGTGGCGATGACGCTGCTACTCCCCTACCTGCCGCTCTACGTCCGTGAACTGGGGGTGACCGACCCGGCCGCCGTGGTGCAGTGGTCCGGGATCGCCTACGGCGCGACCTTCTTCACCGCGGCCCTCGCCGCCCCGCTGTGGGGCGCGCTGGGCGATCGCTACGGGCGCAAGTCGATGCTGATCAGGGCCAGCCTCGGGATGGCCGTGGCGATGTCGCTGATCGGGCTGGCGCAGAACGTCTGGCAGCTGGTGGCACTGCGGCTGCTGACCGGCCTGCTCGGCGGTTACTCCTCCGGGTCGACCGTGCTGGTCGCGGCGCAGACGCCGAGGGACCGCAGCGCCTGGGCACTGGGCACGTTGTCCGCCGGGATCATGGCAGGCAGCGTGGTCGGGCCGCTGCTCGGCGGCGTCGCGCCGGAGCTGATCGGGATCCGGCTGACCTTCCTGGTTGCCGGCGCCACCATCTTCTGCGCGTTTCTGGCCACCGCGTTCCTGCTCAAGGAGGATCGGCGGAAGACCTCGAGCTCCCCCGTATCCACTCCGCCGCGCCCCCGGGTCAGCGCCTGGTCGAACGTCGGGAACAAGGGGCGGGTGGCCGCGCTGCTGCTCACCGCCATGCTGCTGATGTTCGCGACCATGTCCATCGAGCCGATCATCACGGTGTACGTCAGCGCGCTGGCGCACGGGTCCACCGCGATCGCGTCCACCGCCGGCGTGGTGATGGCGGCCGGTGCCCTGGGCACGATCCTGTCCGCCCCGCGCCTGGGCAAGTTGGCCGACCGCATCGGGCACGCGCCGGTGATCTGTGTGTGCCTGCTCGCCTCGGCGGTGCTGCTCGCGCTGCAGGCCACCGCCGTGAACAACCTGGAGCTGGGCATCCTGCGCTTCGTCACCGGCCTGTGCCTGGGCGGGCTGCTGCCGGCGATCACCGCGTCCATCCGGCACACCGTGGCGCCAGCCAGCGTCGGCCAGATCCTCGGGTACTCGATCAGCGCGCAGTACGTCGGCCAGGTGGCCGGGCCGGCGGTGGGCGGCCTGATCGGCGGCCACCTGGGCATGCCGGCGGTGTTCCTGTGCACCAGCTCGGTGCTGCTCATCGGCGCGGTGCTCGCCTGGCGCACCCGGGAGCCGGCCACCCCCGCGGCGACCGCCCCAACCCACCGGTGAGTGGCAGGTGCTCCGATAGGACCACTCGCCACTCACGGGCTAGTAGCGGCGTGGCGCGAATGGCCCCGATGGGTCAGCTCGGTGCACCATTCGCCAGGTGAGCGTCTCGGAGCGGCCGCAGCTCGACTTCAATCACCTCGGCGACCCCCGCGAGCAGCTGGTCATCGTGCTCGTCCGGGCCGGGGTGGTGATCTCCTGGGCCGTGCTGATGGCCGCCGACCCACAGCTGGCGCAACCCCACCGGCCGGCGGCGTGGGCGCTGCTCGCGGTGAGCGCGCTGTACGCCGTCCTGCTGGCCGTCTGGCGGCTGGGCGCCCAACGGGTCCCGCCGACCTGGGTGATCTCGGTGGCCGACTCGGTGCTCACGTTGATCGGCTGCGGGCTCACCGGGGGCGCGGACACCTTGCTGGTCGCGGTGCTTCCACTGATCGTGCTCGCCGCCGGACTGGGTGGCCGCCGGGGCTACGTGGTGGCTCTCGGCCTCGGCGTCGGGTACACCGTCGCGGTGCTGCTGGGCACCCATGGGATGCCGGTGCCGGCCCGGTTGCTGCACGGCGTGTGGTGGACCGGCTACCTGCTGGCCACCGCGGTGCTGGTGGAGGTGTTCAGCCGGCTGCTGGAGCGGCAGTACGACGCCGCCGCGCAGTCACGGGCAGAGGCGATCGCCGAGCATGAGGCGCTGCTGGAGGAGCGTGACCTGCGGGAACGGCTGCTCGAGTCGCAGCTGGCCAGGCAGGACGGGCTGCGGGTGATCCTGCACGAGTTCCGCACCCCGGTCTCCTCGCTGACCGCGCTGAGCCGCGACCTGGCCTCCGGCGCGCTGGCCGGGCCGGCCGCCACCACGGCACTGTCGCTGATCTCCGCGCACAGCGAGCACCTGCGCGACATGCTGGACAACCTGGCGGACCTGGCCATCGTGGAGGGCAGCGCGGTGGGCCGCCCCCGGGAACGCCCGGTGGTACTGGCCGAGCTGGCCGAGGCCGTGCTGGACGCCGCCGGAATCCCCGAGGAGCGGCGCGGCGGCACGGTCATCCCGGACGGCGCCACGCTGCGCAGCGACCCGCAACGGCTGCGCCGGGTGCTGACCAACCTCGCCGAGAACGCCGCCCGGCACAGCCCACAGGGCCTGGTGGAGCTGCACCTGTGCGCACACCAGGACCGGCTGGTCGCCGAGGTGCGCGATCGGGGTCCGGGGCTGCCCGCCGACCAGCTCGGCGAGGTGTCCCGCAAGTACGTCAGCCGAGGTGATCGGCGAGGCACCGCCGGGCTGGGGCTGTGGATCGTGGCGCAGCTGGTCAGCGGGATGAACGGGCAGCTCACCCTGTCCGCGCGGGAGGGCGGCGGGCTGGTCGCGCACCTGGAGATCCCGGTGACCGCGCCGTAGGTGGCGGCCGCGGCGAGTCAGGCGGCCAGGCCGAGGGCCAGCGCGAGGGCGGCCACCAGGCCGAACGCGGTCGCCGGGACGACATGGTCGTCGCGGGCCCGCAGGTGTACGAACAGCGCGCAGGCGAAGAACAACACGACTCCCGCCGCGGCGGCAATGCCCACCCTCGGCACCCGGAGCCCGACCAGCAGGCCGAGCGCCCCAGCGATCTTGACGATGCCGAGTGGATTGAGCCAGGACTCCGGCACGTGCACCTTCGCCATGATGTCCAGGACCCGCTGGTAGCGGACGAAATTGGTGATGGCCGAGCTGATCAGCGCGGCGGCGAGCAGAACGTTGACGACGACGTGGGCGGTAGACATGCGGGTCCTTTTCGCTGAACGGGCGCCGCTCCGGGCTACCCTGTCCTCTGGGAGCCGTACAATACGAGGACAGTATCATATGAGTTCCGTACCATCGCCAGCCGATTCCGACGCCGCGCGCCGCCGGCGCCGGTTGACCACGGAGACCAAAGAGGCGCTGCGCGAGCTGAACAACCAGCTGTCCCTGCTCAACCGGCAGGTCAGCACGCACCTCGAGGTCAAGGACGTGGATCTGGACTGCCTCGAGCTGATCACCCGGCACGGGCCGCTCAGCCCGAGCGCGCTGGCCCGCCGCGCCGGCCTGCACCCGGCCACCCTGACCGGCATCCTGGACCGACTGCAGCGGGGCGGCTGGATCAGCCGTGACCGCGAGCCGAACCCCGCCGATCGCCGAGCGGTCTCGGTACGAGCGCTCCGCGAGCGCAACCGCGACGTGTACCGCCTCTACGCCGGCATGAACACGGCGATGGACCAGATCTGCGCCGACTACACCGAAGCCGAACTCGAGCTGCTCGCCGACTTCCTGCGCCGGATCAACCAGGCCGGGGAACACGCCACCGGCGAGCTGGCCGCCGACTGAACCCTTTGCTCTGCAAAGCCCGTTCAGGCCGGGGTCAGCGCGAACCCCCGGTAGCCCTCGGCGGCCACCTTCTCGCAGGCTTCCCGGTAGGCCGGCACGCCACCGATGTAGGGCATGAACACCCGTGGCTTGCCAGGCACATTCGTCCCGGTGTACCAGGACGCCCCGCGCGGGTAGACGGTCGGCGCGGCCACCTCGGCGGCGTGCGCCACCCAGGACTCCTGCGCCTCGTCGGTGGCCTCGATGCTGACGATCCGGTGCTCGCTCAGGTACTCGATGCAGTCGCTGATCCACTGGACGTGCTGCTCGATGGACAGCCGCATGTTGCTCAGCACCGAGGGGCTGCCCGGCCCGGTCACGGTGAACAGGTTGGGGAAGCCGGCGACGCTCAGCCCCAGGTAGGTCCGCGGGCCTTCGGCCCACGCCTGGTTCAGCGCCACGCCGCCTCGGCCTCGGATGTCGACCGCGGCCAGCGCCCCGGTCATCGCGTCGAAGCCGGTGGCCATCACCAGCGCATCCAACTCGATCTCGACCGCGCTGGTGTGCACCCCGGCGGGGGTGACCCGGTCGATCGGGGTGGCGGCGAGGTCGACCAGGGTGACGTTGTTCCGGTTGAACGTCTCGTAGTAGTTGGTGTCCACGCAGAGCCGCTTGGACCCGACCGGGAACCCCTTCGGGGTGAGGATCTCCGCGACCGCTGGGTCGCGCACCTTCTCCTTGATCTTCTTGCGCAGGAACGCGGCAGCGGCCTCGTTCGCCTCGCCCTCCAGCAGCAGGTCGGGGAAGGCCAGCATCATGGTCAGGCCGCCGCGCCGCCACAGCCGCTCGAACTCGGCCTCGCGCTGCTCGGCGGTCAGCTCCATGGCCGGCACCTGGTTGAGCTCACCGGGCTCGAAGGCCACCCCCAGCGGGCAGTCCAGCGCGTTGCTCCGGCGCGCGGCCAGCTCCTCCTGGGACTGGTCCTCGTCGGTCAGCTGGTGGTTGTGCGCGGGCACGATGTAGTTCGCGGTGCGCTGGAAGACATGCAGGTGGGCGGCTTGCTCGGCGATCAGCGGGATGGCCTGGACGCCGGAGGAACCGGTGCCGATCACGCCCACCCGCTGGCCGGTGAAGTCGACGCCCTGGTGCGGCCAGCTCGACGTGTAGTAGGTCGGCCCGGCGAACGAGTCCAGTCGGGCGATGTCCGGCGTCTTCGGCTTGGACAGACACCCGGTGGCCATCACACAGAATTGGCCTGAGAGCCGCTCGCCGTGCTGGGTGACCAGCCGCCAGCGGTGCGCCGCCTCGTCGTAGCACGCCGAGCTCACCGTGGTGTTCAGCTGGATGTCCCGGCGCAGGTCGAACGTGTCGGCCACGGTATTCAGGTAGGCCAGGATGTCGGGCTGGGCGGAGTAGCGCTCGTTCCAACGCCAATCCTTGTCCAGCTCCTCGGAGAAGGAGAACGCGTACTCCACGCTCTCGATGTCGCAGCGGGCACCCGGGTAGCGGTTCCAGTACCAGGTCCCGCCGACCCCGTCCGCCGCCTCCAGCACCCGGGCCGACCGACCCCGCGAGCGCAGCTGATGCAGCAGGTAGAGGCCCGAATAACCGGCCCCCACCACGATCACGTCATAGTCGGGGCCCGCCGGCGAGACGGTGCTCATGAGTACCTCCACGTCACTGTGGTTCGGCGTTCACTTCACTGTGCGGGGTCTGGCGAGCATCCGTAAATGCCTCGATAGGGGCAGGTCACCGACCGGTGAACCCGGGCGCACGCCGGTCGGCGAACGCGGCGAGCCCCTCCCTGGCGTCCTGGGTGCGCGCGCAGTCCACGATCGCCTCGCGCTCGGCGGCCAGCTGCTCCGGGTAGCTGTGCGCCCAGCCCTCCAGCAGCAACCGCTTCATCCTGCCCAGCGCGTAGGTCGGGCCGGCCGCCAACGCCCTTGCCCTGGCCAGCGCCACCCCGGCCACCTCCCCCGCCGGCACCACCTCGGTCACCAGACCCCAGTCCAGCGCCTCGGCGGCGTCCAGCACTCGACCGCCCAGGATGAGCTCTTGAGCCCGGCGCAGCCCGACCAGCCGGGGCAGGTGCCAGGAGCTGCCGCCATCACCGGACAGCCCCAGATGCACGAAGCCGGTGGTGATGCGCAGGTCGTCGGCGGCGATCACCAGGTCGGCGCACCAGAGCAGGCCAAGTCCGCCGCCGGCCACCGCCCCGTGCGCGGCCAGCAGCACCGGGACGGGCAGCGCGGCCAGCCGGGCCAGCGTGGAGTGGTAGAGCGAGATCATCTCGTGCAGCTCGGCGGGCAACCGGTCTCGGTGGGTCTGGAGGTGGGCCAGGTCGCCGCCGACGCTGAACGCGGGCCCGTCGGCGCCGATCAGCAGCGCGCGCACCCCGGGGTCCTCGGCCACCTTCTCGAACCGGTCGGCAAGCGCCCGCACCATCATCATGTCGATCCCGTTGCGCCCCGCCGGACGGGCCAGCCGCAGATGGGCCAGCCCGTCGGAGATCTCCAGGGTGACCCGGTCGGCGGACTCCCCCCGGCCCGGCTGGCGGGCCGCCACGGCGTCGGTCATCTCGGCTTTTCCTCCAGGGCGGCGCGCCACAGCGCGGTGTCGGTGTACTGGTGCAACGAGCGCAGCCGATCACCGTCGCCGGCCCACAGGTGCGCGAAGGGCGCCCGCAGCTGCCGGCCGGTGCGCCGCGCGGTCCCCTGGTAGTCGCCGAGCACGAGCAGCTCGTTCGGCCCGCAGGCCAGCCAACGCTCGGGCAGGGCACGCACCGCGAACAGCGCACCGATGGCCCACCAGCCGTGCTCGATGCAGGCCGAGGCGCCAGGATGGTGGCCGCCGATGGGTGGCGGCAGCCCGGGGCTGAAGTAGCCGTCGAACTCGGGGTGCAGGACCGAGGCGAGCTCGGCGCGGTGCCCGCCGGCCAGCGCCAGGTACACCCGCTCCACCAACTCACGCGGGCCACGCTCGGTCAACGTTCCTCCGGCCTGACTGGACAGTGTGTCCGACCACTCTGTCCGGGCGACCGGGACCCGTCAACCCGGTGCCGCGCCACGCCGGTGGGGGTGGTGGCCAGCGGCGGCTCATCGGTCGGCACTAAATTCCCCACATGGACTACGAGGCCGCCGTCGCCACGTTCTTCACCCTCGCGCCGGAGGGCACCACCGCGCCCTCGGTGGTCACCCAGGGCGGGCCGGCCCGCCAGCTGCGGGATGCGCTCGAGCCACTCGCCATGCACGCCGTGTGGGCACAGGAGGTCTACGACGCGTTGGCCGCCTACGGACTGGACTTCCTGTCCGGCTACGTATGCGGGCGCGGCGCCGCGCTCGGCGCCGTGCCCTCCCAGGTGGTGGCCGCCGCGTTCGCGGTGTTCCCCGCCGAGCTCGTCGACCAGCTGTGGACCGACGGGCTGGGCAAGCTGGACCGCGCGGAGTTGATCGCACTGCGCGACGAGGGCGTCGCGGTGAGCCTGCGCAAGGTACTCCGCGATGTGACCACCGAGCAGGAGGTGCTCGAGGTCGCCGAGACGCTGGAGCACGCGGCGGCCGCCGCCGACGGTGCCGGCCGGCCGTTGTTCTCCGCGCTGCGCGCGGCGCCCACGCTGGCCGACCCGTACGCCCGGCTGTGGCGGGCCGCCGATGTGGTCCGCGAGCACCGCGGCGACGGGCATGTGGCCACCTGCATAGCGGCCGGCCTCAGCGGCTGCGAGATGAATATCGTGACCGAGCTGTGGCTGGGCTACTCGCTCGGCGAGTACAGCAACACCCGGGGTTGGTCCCGGGAGGCGCACGAGCAAGCGGTGGCCAGCCTGACCGTGTCCGGCCTGATGGCCAACTGGGAGCTCACCGAGGACGGCCAGGCGTTCCGCACCCGGGTCGAGCAGCGCACCGACGCCAGCCAGCGCACCTTGATCAGGGCGCTGGGTCACCAGCTCCCCGACCTCCTGGCCCGCGTGTCGGCCTGGTCGGATCGGTGCATCGCGGGCGGCATGTTCCCCTCCGACCCCCGCAAGCGCGCCGCCGGCTGACCCAGGCTGTTAGCCACGCGCTCGTGCGGCCCTCGGGCCGCACGAGCGGTCACGGGGGTGCTCAGCCGCCGGGGGTCAGGCCGGCTACCGGGCCGATCACGATGATCGCCGGCGGCCGGATGCCCTCGCCGGCCATGTCGTCGGCGACCTTGGCCAGCGTGCTGCGCAGGATGCGCTGGCCGCGCAGAGTGCCGTCCTGGATCACCGCGACCGGGCTGTCCGGCGGCCGGCCGTGCTCGACCAGCACGTCGGCGAACGCGGCGATCCGCTGCACGCCCATCAGCAGCACCAGGGTGCCGCGCAACCGGCCCAGCGCCGACCAGTCGATCAACGAGGTCGGGTCGTCCGGGGCGGCGTGCCCGGAGACCACCACGATCTCGTGCGCCACACCGCGGTGGCTGACCGGCACACCGGCGGCGGCCGGGGCGGCGAACGCACTGGTCACGCCAGGCACCACGGTGACCGGAACCCCGGCGTCGACGCAGGCCAGCAGCTCCTCGAAACCGCGCCCGAAGACGAATGGGTCGCCGCCCTTGAGCCGAACCACGAACTTCCCGGCCTTGGCCGCGTCGATCAGCGCGGCATTGATGGCCTCCTGCTGCATCGCCCGGCCGTACGGGATCTTGGACGCGTCGATCACCTGGACGTGCGCCGGCAGCTCCTCGAGCAGCCGCTGCGGGGCCAGCCGGTCGGCGACCACCACATCGGCCCGAGACAGCAACCGGCGGCCCCGCACGGTGATCAGCCCGGGGTCGCCTGGGCCGCCCCCGACCAGGGCCACCCCCGGCGCGGCCGGCGCGGCGGAGTCGTCGATCTGGCCGGCGTGCAGCGCCTCGACCAGCGCGGTGCGCACGGCGGCCGAGCGGCGCGGCTCGCCACCGGAGAGCACCCCCAGCGTCAGCCCCTCGTGTTCGCCGACCGCCGGGGTCACCGCGGAGCCGAGCTCGCCGGCGTCCGCCCGCACGCAGAACACCCGGCGCCGCCGCGCCTCGGCCACCACCGCCGCGTTGGCGTCCGGGTCGTCGGTGCAGGCCAGCACATACCAGGCGTCGGCGAGGTCGCCGTCCGCGTACCGGCGGCGCTGCCAGTCCACCTCGCCGGACCCGGCCAGGCCCTCCACCACCGCCGTGACCGACGGGGAGATCACCCGGACCTTCGCGCCGGCGGCAAGCAGCCGGGGCATCCGGCGCTGCACCACCGACCCGCCGCCGACCACCACAACCAGTCGATCGCGCAGGTCAAGGCCGACCAGGTAGTGCTGGTCAGCCATGCTCGGCCCCCTGGCGGGCGCTCCGGTCAGTTCGCACGCTGCATCCTCCCCACCGGGCCGGAGCCGGGTCAACGTGACGCGGACCGAACGGCCTCGGGCGGGTGACGGTCAGCGCGGGTCGTGCTTCCGGGCCGCCCGGCGCAGCTGCAAGATGCGCAGGTAGCCAGGGAGGGCGACGAGCAGAATGCCGAGCACGGCGGCGAACAGCAGCGCCACCCCCACCGGCAGGGTGCCCTCCACGCCCAGGAAGCGGATCGGGGTGGGCACGTTGTTCTGCAAGATGAAGATCAGCAGGAACAGCAGTACCACCGCGGAGAGGGTCACCCCGATCCAGAGCCCACTGACCCGGGTGCGCGTGATCGCCCGGACGGCGCGCTCGGCCGGATCCGGAGTGATCACCGCACCTCCCGGGCCCGGGCCCGGTGCACGCCGGGTGGCGGGCAGACCGGGCGCCCCCTTGCCGCCGTTGCCTGGAGTTCCCGCGCGTGGCGGCTCGGCGCCCGGCGTCACCGGACCGCCGTTGCCCCCGTCCACCGGTCCTGGGAGCCGTTCCTCGGCCATGTCCCGGATTCCCTTCCGCCGCTGCCGCGTCGCCGCCGACGCGCGCCTCGCGCGGAGTATCCCGCGGTAACCCCCGTTCGTCGCCACTTCTGGGCCCCCGAGGTGCGTGATAGCGCTGGATTGTGTGACTAGTGTCCGAGTCGCGGCGCCCCGGGGAGGATTCGCGCCACCGCGGCGGTGACCCCGACGCCGGCGAGCTTCGGGGCGACCAGTTCCGCCCGCCCACCGGGCCCGGCGAGCTCTCCCGCCGCGTGCAGGGCCGCCGCTTCGGCCACTCCCGGGGTGCCCACCGCGGCGTTGACCCGCTCACTCGGGTTCGGCACCGCGACCCTGGCCAACACCTCCGGCGGGTAGCCCAGCAGCCCCGGCCCGGCCACGGCGCGCAGTCCGGGCTCCCCGGTGCGGGCGAGCAGGGTGGCGTACGCCCGGATGCCCGCCGGATCCAGTGCGTACCGACCCAGCAGGCCCCGCACGGTCTCGCTGACGTCGGCCGCGCGCACCCCGGGACGGCAGCCCAGGCCGACCACGAGGTCCCCGGTCACCGGGGGACGCCGACCGGGAGATCGTTCGGGAGGTCGCCGCGGGCGGCGGCGAACCTGGCGCAGGCTGCCACGAACCGGGCCACCGCCCCGGGCTGCCCGGCAGGGTGAACGTGCAGGTAGGAGGCATGCAGCTGGCCGCGTACGTAGCCCTCCGGACCGGTGGCGTCCCGCTGCGCCCACTGCCAGGCCGGCGCGGCGTCCCCGGTCGGATCGCCCGCCCTCGGCGTCACCTCGGTGCGGTGGAACTCGTGCCCGGTGACCCGCTGCCCGGCCTCGAACAGGGCGGACGGACTGATCGCCACCGCGTCCCGGTAGCCCAGCCGCAACTGGGCGGTCATCCGTCCCACGCCGGGCAACACGCCGCACATCGGCTGGCCGTCCAGCTCGGTGCCCAGGTAGAGCAGGCCGCCGCACTCGGCGTGCACCGGTGCCCCGGCCGCCGCCAGCGCGGCCACCTCGCCGCGCAGCGGGGCATTCGCCGCCAGGGCCGCGCCGTGCTCCTCAGGGAAGCCGCCGGGCAGCACCAACCCGGCCGCGCCCGCCGGCAGCCGCTCATCCCGCAGCGGGTCGAAGACCACAACCTGGGCACCGGCGGCGGCCAGCAGCTCGGGGTGCTCGGCGTAGCCAAAGCTGAACGCCGAACCTCCGGCGATCGCCACCACCGGCCGGGCACCCACCGGTTCCCCGACCTCGGCGGCCGGCTCCCAGGCTGAGGTGACCGGGTGGCCACCGGCGGCGGCCAGCACAGCGTCCAGGTCGACGTGCCGGGCGACCAGCTCCGCCATCGCGTCCACGGCGGCGGTCGCGGCGGTGCCGTGCTCGGCCGCGGTGACCAACCCGAGGTGCCGAGAGGGCACGGCCAGCTCATCGCGGCGGGGCAGCGCGCCGAGCACCGGCAGGCCGACCTCGGCGCACGCGGCGCGCAGCACCTCCTCGTGCCGGGGGCTGCCGACCTGGTTGAGCACCACGCCGGCCAGCCTGGTCCCGGGTCGGTAGGTGGCGAAGCCGTGCAGCAGGGCGGCCAGGCTGCGACTCTGCCCCCGGGTGTCCACCACCAACAGCACCGGGGCGCCGAGCAGCCGGGCCACGTGCGCGGTGGAGCCGTCGGCGACCTCCTCCACCGGTTGACCGGCATATCCGGCCGCCGCGGCTCCGATCCGGCCGTCGAACAGCCCCATCACGCCTTCCACCACGGCCAGCTCGGCACCGGACGCCCCGTGCGCGAACAGCCCCGGGATCCGGTGCTCGCCGACCAGCACCGGATCCAGGTTCCGGCCGGGGCGGCCGGTGGCCAAGGCGTGGTAACCGGGGTCGATATAGTCCGGGCCGACCTTGAACGGCGCCACCGAGGTACCCCGCCGGCAGAGCGCGGCCATCAACCCGGTGGCGACCGTGGTCTTGCCGGTGCCGGACGCCACGCCCGCGATCACGATCGCCGTGCTCATGCTCACTCGCTGTCGGTTTCGGCGCTCATGCTCTCGCTCCGCTCCTCGCTCGCTGGCGCTCGCTGCGAGGCTCACTCGCCGCACGCGGGCCGGCGCCCATGCTCGGCACGCTACTTGTGCGCCGGCCCGCGCGCGGCCTCGGCTCCGGCGAGCGCAGACACCCCGTCCGTGAACCTGCTCACTCACAGGGCGGCGCCGGAAAGTGCCTGACAGTCACAGTTTTCCTCGACCGGCTCCAGCTGCCCCCATTCGGAGGAATACGGCGGGATCGGCTTCATGCCAGAGTGATTATTGGACGGACCCCAGCCCGTCAACACTCCCCCTGTAGAGCTTTGCCGAGGAGCCACCGTGCGACTACCTGCCCTGCTGACCGCGCTGGTCGCCGCCGCGACCTGTGTGGTTGTCGGCGTCGCGGGTGGGACCCCGGCCGCACAGGCCAAGGATTGCGTGCGCCCGCACGGCCCACTGGTCGCCTACGGGCACAGCTACCTGCTCTCCCCGCAGCTGGGTGGCGCCAAGGCCAGTTATCTGACGCTGGTGGCCACCACGTTGGGGGTCAAGCCGGTGATCCGGGCGGTCAACGGCGGCACCACGCTGAACGTGGACAACCTGGTGCACAACGGGCCGACCCGCTGGACCCCCGGATCGGCCGACCTAGTGGTGATCGACTCGGGGATCAACGACATCGGGAAGAAGCTGCCCACCGCGGAGTGGACCGGTGCGCTGCGTCGGGTACTGACCACCTTCGCCGTCAAGCCGGTGCCGGTGATCCTGCTGGTCCGGCCGCTGCAGGTCAGCGCGCCAGGCCACCCCGGCCGGGACCCCAAGGTCATCGCCGCCTACGCCGCCACCCAGCGCAAGGTGGCCTCCGACTTCGCCGCGGTGCGCATCGTGGACGCCAGCGGCGGGTGGAACCCACGACTGGATCTGTCGCCCCTGGACGGCCTGCACCCGACCGCCGCCGGCGAGCTGCGCCTCGCCAAGGCGGTGCAGAACGTGGCCCAGCGCGCCTTCTGCTCCTCGTAGGAGCGCCCGGTCCGACTCACCACTCGATGCCGCGTTGGCCCTTCTGGCCGGCGTCCATCGGGTGCTTGACCTTGGTGGTGCGCAGCACCAGGTCGGCCGCCTCGATCAGCGGGGCGGGCGCGTCCCGGCCGGTGATCACCACGTGCTGCCGGCCGGCCCTGGCGGTGAGCACCTCGACCACCTCGCCCACGTCGATCCATCCCCACTTGAGCGGGTAGGTGAACTCGTCGAGCACGTACATCTGGTGCGTCTGGGCCTCGATCCGCCGACGGATTTCCCGCCAGCCCTCCACGGCGGCCGCCGCGTGGTCGCTCTCGGTGCCCTGCTTGCGCGCCCAGGACCAGCCCTCGCCCATCTTGTGCCACTCCACCGGGCCACCTTCGCCGGTCTCGGTGTGCAACCGGCCGAGGGCACGGAACGCGGCCTCCTCGCCGACCTTCCACTTCGCCGACTTGACGAACTGGAACACCCCGATCGACCAGCCTTGGTTCCACGCCCGCAAGGCCAGCCCGAACGCGGCCGTCGACTTCCCCTTCATCTCGCCGGTATGCACCATCAACAGCGGCCGGCTGCGCCGCTGGCGGGTGGTCAACCCATCCTGGGGTACCTCAACGACCTGGCCCTGTGGCACCGCACATCTCCTTCACTCGCGCCCTGAGCAACAGGCTAGGGCGCGGCAGCCGTCAACCAGCCGAGGTGGATCCTGGCCCCGTCGATTCTCGCGGTTCTGGCCGGTTGGTACCCGGCGGCGGTGAACAGGTCGCGGACCTGCGACTCGAACTCGTAGAGCTGGTGGCCCTCCTTGGGGAAGTCGCGCCGGGCCGGCGGGGGCATGTCCTGACGCAGGCGATAGCCAAGCGCGACCAACCCGTCGTTGGCCACCCTGGCGCGCAGCCGGCTGAGCACGTCGACCGGCTGGTGCCAGAAGTAGAGCACGTGCACCGCCAACACCAGGTCGACCTGGTCCTCGAGCCGCTCGACGCCGCCATGGCGCAGGGTGAGCCGACCGGACCGGACAGCCTCGGCGTTGCGGGTCTTGCTCTGCGCCAGCATCTCCGGGGACAGGTCGACGCCGAGCACCTCGGCATCGGGAAACCGCTCGAGCAATGCGGCCAGCCCGACGCCGGGCCCGCAGCCGATCTCGGCGATGCGCGCGGCGCCGGCGGCCGGCGCGGTCAGCCGCCGCGCGACCTCGACGTTGAACGCCCGGTTGCCGCGCGCCATGAGGCCACCGACAACCCGCCCCGGCAGCCCGGACGGACGTCCGAACTGGCGGCCCATGAGCCCCATGACCGCACAGCATGGTGGCCTGACCCGGCCCGCGCCTATCCCATTAGGCGTGTCCCGGCGCGGAAGCCCCGTTCAGGCGGCCCTGGCGGCGCGTACCACCCCGGTGACCTGCTCGGCGGACAGCTCGGCCACGGTGACCACCGGACCGCCCGCGACCGCCGCCAGCTGTGCGGCCAGGCCCAGCCGCACCGGGCCGCTCTCGCAGTCCACCACCACGCTGGCCACCCCGTCCCCGGCCAGCAACGCCGCGGCACGCAGAGCGTCGGCCATCGGATGGTTCCCCGCCCTGGTCGGCACGGTGGCCCGCCCGTCGGTGAGCAGCACCAGCAGCGGCCGGCGTTTCGGGTCCCGCAGCCGTTCGGCGGCCAGCACCCGGCGGGCCCGCAGCAGGCCGTCGGCCAGTGGGGTGCGGCCGCCGGTACGCAGCCGGCGCAGCCTGGCCACCGCGGTGGGCACCGACGAGGTCGGCGGCAGCAGCAGCTCGGCGCCGGCGCCTCGGAAGGTCACCAGGCCGACCTTGTCCCTGCGCTGATAGGCGTCCCTGAGCAGGGACAACACCGCGCCGCTGACCGCGGCCATCCGGCGCCGGGCCGCCATCGAGCCGGAGGCGTCCACCACGAACAGCACCAGGTTGCCTTCCCGGCCCTCCCGTACCGCATGCCGCAGGTCGTCCCGACGCAGTCGCAGCCCCGGGCCGGTGCGCCCGCGCGCCCGCTGGTGTGGCGCCGCGGCCAGCACGGTGGCCGGCAGGTGCAGGTCGGCGACCCGGTGCGGGTTGTCCAGGGCCGCGCGCACCACCCGCCCCTGCTCGGTCCGCGCCCGCGACCGCCGCCCAGGAGCGCCCTCGCCCACCCCGGGCACGGTGAGCAGCCGAGCCCGGAACGGCTGGGCGGGAGCCGGCAGGGGTCTGGTGGGACCGTCGCCGGCCGCGCTGCCCTGATCGGGCGGCGGCTGGGCAGAGGCCTGATCGGACGGCGGCGGTGTGCCACCCCCGTCCGGTCTGTCCGGCGGCCCACCCCCGTCCGGCCCGTCCGGCGGCTCAGGCGGGTCGCTGTCCGGCCGGTCGGGGTCCGGGCGATCGGGGTCCGGGCGATCGGGGTCCGGCGGCGGGCTGGCCTGCTCGGCGGCCTGGTTCAGTGCCTCGTCCAGCGCCTTTTCGTCCAGCCCCGGCTCGTCGAACGGGTCCCGGCGCCGTCGGTGTGGCAGCGCCAGGCGGGCCGCCACCCGGACGTCCTCCTCGGTCACCTCGCGGGCGCCGCGCCAGGCCGCGTGGGCCACGGCGGTGCGCGCGGTCACCAGGTCGGCGCGCATGCCGTCCACCTCGAAGGCGGCGCACAGCGCGGCGATCCGGCGTAGCTCGGTATCCGGCAGCAGCACCGTGCCCAGCCGCTCCCGGGCGGCCAGGATCCGGGCGGCCAACTCGGCGTCGGCGGCCCGCCAGCCGGTGGCGAACCCGGCGGGATCCGCCTCGAAGGCCAGCCGGCGCCGGATCACCTCCACCCGCTGGTCCACGTCCCGCGCCGCGGCCACCTGCACGGTCAGCCCGAACCGGTCCAGCAGCTGTGGCCGCAGCTCGCCCTCCTCCGGATTCATGGTGCCGACCAGCAGGAACGACGCCGCGTGGGAGAGCGACACGCCGTCCCGCTCCACGTGCGCCCGCCCCATCGCGGCGGCGTCCAGCAGCAGGTCGACCAGGTGGTCGTGCAGCAGGTTGACCTCGTCCACGTAGAGCACGCCCCGATGCGCGGCGGCCAGCAGACCGGGCTGGTACGCGCGCACGCCCTCGGACAGCGCGCGCTCCAGGTCCAGCGAGCCGATCAGCCGATCCTCGGTGGCGCCCACCGGCAGCTCGATCAAGCGGGACCCACGGGGCTGCGACGGTGCCTCCGGCGGGTGCTGGCCGTCCGGGCAGTCCGGGTCGGGATCGGCGGGGTCGCAGCCGAACCGGCAGTCCAGCACGGTGCGCCGGGACGGCAGCAGCGCCGCCAGCGCGCGCACCACGGTGGACTTCGCGGTGCCTTTCTCCCCCCGGACCAGTACGCCGCCGATCACCGGGTGGACCGCGGTGAGCAACAACGCCAACCGGAGATCCTCGTGCCCGACGACGGCGGAGAACGGGAACAACGGGCGGGCCGATCCGCCGAGGGTGCTCACCGGACCGCCCCGGCTCGACGTGTCACCTGGCGTGCTCGCGCTTGACCCGGCGCATCGGCACGTGCTCCACACGGCCCGTGTGGTACGGCTCGCCGTCGGAGACAAATCCGTAGCTCTCGTAGAAGGTCACCAGCTCGCGGTGCGCGTCCGCGACGCACTCGCCGTCACCGACCTCAGCGAGTACCGCGTTCATCAGCCGACGGCCCAAGCCGCGCCCGCGCGCCTCCTCGGCCAGGCACAACCGGCCGATCCGGTAGCCTCCGTCGGGTTCCTTGAGCAGCCGCACGCAGCCGAGCACCGGCTCCGGCTGGCCGTGCCCGCCGAGCCAGTAGTGCCGGGCCCGGGGCTCCAGATCCCGCCCGTCCAGCTCGGGATACGCACAGTTCTGCTCGACGACGAACACGTCGACGCGGAGCCGGAGCAGTGCGTAGAGCGTCGGGGGGTCCAGGTCCGCCGCCCATGACCGGTGCACCGTGGCGGAATACGGTTCGCTGCTCACTGCCTCTGCCTACCAGACGGTGAACCACCGGGGCGAGGCCAGGGCGCCGGACCGGACGGATCTCGCGTCCGAGATCACAACGGATCCGGCGCGGGAACAGGAATCGCGGTCGCCCGGCTGGGTGGTGCCCCACCGGTGGTGCCAGAGCGGCGGGGCGCCACCCAGCCGGACAGAGCCACGGTGGCTCTACCGCTGGCGACACCGGCTGACCACCCCCCACGGTAGTCAGGCGCAACGCAATCGGGATGTCGCCGCCCGCGCAACGTCTGTTACCGGGATCGGGGAAATCGTCCGCGTTCGGCCGACCGGTTCACCCGTTGGAAGCAGCAGCCCGGGGCGAAGCGGGTCCGGCGCGGCGCGGTTACTGTCAACAGGTGCGCCATGTCGACCTCGTGATCATCGGTTCAGGCTCGGGAAACTCGCTGCCGGACGAGCGTTTCGCCGGCCTGGACGTCGCCGTCGTCGAGGAGGGCGTCTTCGGCGGGACCTGCCTCAACGTGGGCTGTATTCCAACGAAGATGTACGTCTACACCGCCGACCTGGCCAGGGAACTCGAGGACATCAGCCGCTTCGGCGTGGACGCGGTACGGGAGAAGGTCCGCTGGACCGACATCAGGGACCGCGTTTTCGGGCGCATCGACCCGATCTCCGAAGGCGGCCGCCGCTACCGCGCGGAGGGTTCGGCGAACATCACCCTCTACCCCGGGCACGCCGAGTTCACCGGTCCCAAGCAGATCTCGGTCACCTATCCGGACGGCCGGGTGGATGAGCTGAGCGCGGATCAGTTCGTGCTCGCCGCCGGGTCTCGTCCTTCGATCCCCGAGGTGATCACCAAGGCCGGCATCCCGTACCACACCTCGGACACCGTCATGCGGATCGACGAGCTCCCCCGGCGGCTGATCATCCTGGGCGGCGGTTTCATCGGCGCGGAGTTTGCCCACGTCTTCTCCGCGCTGGGGACCGAGGTGATCATCGTGACCCGGGGCGAGGAGCTGCTGCGCCACCTCGACGAGACGATCGCGCACCGGTTCACCAACCTGGCTCGGCAAAACTGGGACGTGCGCACCAACGCCCCGCCGGTGCACTGCGCGGAGGCCGACCCCGGGCTCCAGCTGGAGTTCGTGGACGGCAGCAGCGTGACCGGGGACCTGCTGCTGGTGGCCACCGGCCGGGTGCCCAACAGCGACCGGCTCGGGCTTGCCGCGGCCGGCGTCGCCACCGAGGACGACGGCCGGGTGGCGGTCGACGAGTACCAGCGCACCACCGCGCCGGGCATCTACGCGCTCGGTGACATCAGCTCGCCGTACCAGCTCAAACACGTGGCCAACCACGAGGCGAAGATCGTCGCGCACAACCTGTTGCACCCGGACTCCCTCCGGCGCGCCGACCACCGCTTTGTCCCGTCGGCGGTGTTCACCGCGCCGCAGATCGCGACCGTCGGGCTGACCGAGGAGGAGTGCCGGGAGCGCGGGGTGCGCTACGTGTCAACGGTGCAGGAGTACGGCTCGGTGGCCTACGGCTGGGCAATGGAGGACCGCGACGGCTTTTGCAAGCTGCTGGCCGACCCGATCACCGGGCAGCTGCTCGGCGCGCACGTGATGGGCGCGCAGGCCTCCACGGTGATCCAGCCGCTGATTCAGGCCATCTCGTTCGGCCTGACGGCCGAGCAGATGGCGCACGGCCAGTATTGGATCCACCCGGGGTTGCCGGAGGTGGTGGAGAACGCCCTGCTCAGCCTGCCGCTCAAGCGGTCGTAGCCTTTCGAATCGTCGCTCTCCTGGTAAACCGGCGCGGGCGCGGCGAGCAGCGCGAGGGAGGTGACCAGGAAAGTGGACAACCCTAAACGGGTGCGCCGGGCGGGACAAAGGGCAACCCAGCGGGGACGCCGTGTTCGATCAGCCGCCAGATGGCATCGGTGTCCAGGCAGCGCTCCACCAGATCGCCGAGCAGGTCCAGCTGGCCGGCGCGGACCTCGGCGAAACAGGTGTCGGCGGCCGGGACGAACCCCGGTGGCGCCACCCGGGCCAGCAGCGCCCGGCGGAACCCGTCGTTCTCCAGCAGCCCGTGCCAGTGGGTGCCCAGCACCGCCCCGGCATCGGCGCCCTCCGGATCGCCGCCCGCCGTGGTGACCAGCGGCGGCTCGGCGCTGCGCGTCACCCGGCCATGGTGGATCTCGTAGCCGTGCACCGGGTGGCCCAGCGCGATGCCGTCCGGCCGGGCCAGGTGCTTGCCCGCTTCGAACTCCACCTCGAGGTCCAGCAGGCCAAGCCCGTCCACCGCGCCCCGACCGGACTCCACCGGGTCCACGATCCGCCGGGCCAGCATCTGGTAGCCGCCGCAGATGCCGAGCACCGGCCGGCCGGCGGCGGCGTGCGCGAGCACCGCGTCGGCCAGGCCGGTCGCCCGCAGCCAGTCCAGGTCGGCCACGGTGGACTTGGAGCCTGGCAGCACCACCAGGTCGGCGTCGGCCAGTCGGGACGGCTCGGTCACGTAGCGCACCGCTACCCCCGGCTCGCAGGCCAGCGCCTCGACGTCGGTGGCGTTGGAGATCCGCGGCAGCCGGGGCACCGCGACCCGCAGCCAGCGCGAGTCCACCGGCGGCGCGGGCCGGCCGACCACCCCGTCGGCCACGTAGGACAACGAGTCCTCGGCGTCCAGCCACAGGCGCTCGTCGAAGGGCAGCACGCCGAGGGTGGGCCGACCGGTGAGCGCGCGCAGCTGGCGCAGCCCTGGTTCCAGCAGCGCCGGGTCGCCACGGAACTTGTTGATCACGAACCCGGCGACCAGCGCCTGGTCGGCGGCGTCCAGCAGGGCCAGGGTGCCGAACAGGTGGGCCAGCACGCCACCCCGGTCGATGTCGCCGACCACCAGCACCGGCAGCCCGGCCGCCCTGGCCAGCCCCATGTTGGCGATGTCGGTGGCCCGCAGGTTGATTTCGGCCGGCGAGCCGGCGCCCTCGCAGATCACCACGCCGTAGTCCGCGCGCAGCGCCTCCAGGGTGCGCAGCACCGTCTCCAGCAGGGCGGGCTTGCGCTCCCGGTAGGACAGCGCGCTGACCGTGCCGTCCACCCGACCGAGCACCACGACCTGTGAGGAGCGGTCGCTACCCGGCTTGAGCAGCACCGGATTGAACCGCACCGACGGCTCCAGCCCGCACGCGGTGGCCTGCATCGCCTGGGCCCGGCCGATCTCCCCGCCGTCCGGGGTGACCACCGAGTTGTTCGACATGTTCTGCGCCTTGAACGGCGCCACCTTGACACCCCGCCGGTACAGCCACCGGCACAGCCCGGCCACCAGCACGCTCTTGCCGGCGTCCGAGGTGGTGCCGGCAACGAGCAGGGACCCGGTCACGGCAGGGTGAGGATCTCCGAGCCGCTCTCGGTGACCAGGATGGTGTGCTCGAACTGGGCGGTGCGCTTGCGGTCCTTGGTGACCACGGTCCAGTGGTCGTCCCAGATGTCGTAGTCGATGGTGCCCAGGTTGATCATCGGCTCGATGGTGAAGGTCATGCCGGTCTCCAGCAGGGTGTCCACCTCCGGGGCGTCGTAGTGCAGCACCACCAGACCGGAGTGGAAGCTGCGCCCGATGCCGTGGCCGGTGAAGTCGCGCACCACGCCGTAGCCGAACCGCTTGGCGTAGGACTCGATCACCCGGCCGACCACGTTCAGCGGGCGGCCCGGCCGGACCGCCTTGATCGCCCGCATCATCGCCTCGTGGGTGCGCTCGACCAGCAGCCGGTCCTCCTCGGAGACCTCGCCGGCCAGGAACGTGGCGTTGGTGTCGCCGTGCACCTCGCCGATGTAGGCGGTCACGTCGATGTTCACGATGTCGCCCTCGGAGATCACCGTGGAGTCCGGGATGCCGTGGCAGATGACCTCATTGAGGCTGGTGCAGCAGCTCTTCGGAAAGCCCCGGTAGCCCAGCGTGGACGGGTACGCGCCGTGGTCGATCAGGAACTCGTGCACCACCCGGTCGACCTCGTCGGTGGTGACCCCGGGCTTGACCACCTCGCCGCCGGCGGCGAGCGCCTGGGCGGCGATCTTCGAGGCGACCCGCATCGCCTCGATCACCTCGGGTGTCTGCACCCACGGATCCGTGCTCGGGGTGGGCGCCGACTTACCGACGTACTCCGGCCGGACGATCTCCGAGGGAACCGGACGCATCGGGGAGATGCGCCCCGGGGTGAGGGCTTCGCGCACGGGCATGGCTACCACCTTAAGCGGTCACCGGCCGGTGCCGCGCGAGCGTGCGCCCAGGCGGGCGACCAGCCGCCAGCCGAGCAGCAGCACCGCCAGGCTGACGGCCGCGACCAGCACGAACGACACCGGCAACCGGTGGGTGGCCAGCGCGCGCAGGACGAGCCCGACCACCACGGCGCCGGCCCAGGCGACCACGCCGAGGGGCAGTCCGACGGGCGCCCGCCAGACCCGACCGGCCAGCCAGCCGGCGACCAGCCCGACCAGGAACGGCGCGGCGGTGGCCAGCACCCCGGCGGCCTGCATCGCCTCGGCGTGCGAGCGGCGACCGATGGCGGCGAACAACAGCACGGCGACCACATCGGCGGCGGCGGCGTACACCACCGCGCGGGTTGCCGGGTGAACCGACGGCGAGGCGGCCATACCCAGAAGCGTAGAGCGGGTCAGAACCGCGGCTGGACCCCACTCAAGGCACGCCGGGCCAGCACCGCCAGTAGGACGGCGGTCAGCACCACGTAGCCGTGCTGGTAGACGATGGTGGGCAGGTTGCCGACCGGTGCGTCCAGCGGAGCGGGCAGCAGCCCGAACAGGGTGAAGTACCCGTGGGCGCCCATCACCGCGACGCCACCCCAGGCCAGCCAGCCCGCCACTGTCCCCCGGCGCAGCGCGCGGTCCAGCAGCAGGATCAGCAGCGGGGCAAACCAGACCCAGTGGTGCGCCCAGCTGAACGGGGACACCGCCGTCGCGGTCACCCCGCACACCACCGCGGCAGGCAGCTCCTGCCCGCGCGTAGCGAGTCGGGCCGCCAGCCACAGGCCGACGACCGCGACCATCACCGCCGAGGCACACCAGAGCAGTTGCTCACCGGTTCCGTTGCCCCATGCCCTGGCGATGAGCCCGCGCAGCGACTGGTTGCCTGGGTGCCGCGGCACCCCCACCCGACTCGGGTCGACGAACGCGCCCGCCCAGAACGTCCGCGAGTCCCCCGGCAGGACCACCGCGCCGACCAGCACGGTGGCCAGGAACGCAGCCCCGGCCACCGCCGCGGCCCGGAACCGGCGGGTCACCAGCAGGTAGAGCACGAAGAACAGCGGCGTGAGCTTGATGCCCGCCGCGAGGCCGATCAACGCACCCTTGGACCGGGCCGAGTCCGGGCGCAACGCGTCGGCCAGCACGAGCACCAACACCAGCAGGTTGATCTGCCCGAAGGCGACGGTTTCCAGGATCGGCTCGCACCACAGCAGCAACCCGGTCAACCCGAGGCCGAGCGACACCGGGACACGGCCCGGCCGGCCCGATTCGATCAGTCCCAGTCCAATCAGGCTCAGCCAGACCACACCGACCAGCAACCCGACGCCGACCAACACCGCCACCGCGACGAACACGGCGCCGTGCAGCGGCGCCAGCGGCACGAACAACAGTGCGGCGAACGGCGGGTAGACGAACTCGAACACGCCGCGGGTGGCCCCGAGCAACGGGGAATCGTAGAGCGAGACGCCGCCGAGCACCCGCTGCCCGCCGATCTGGTAGGCGGTGAGGTCGAACAGCGGCAGAACGCCGCGCGGGTCGAGGATCACCGCCCGGAGGAAGAACAGCGCCGCCACCGCGCCCGCCGCGGCGACCACCCGGGAGACGCCGCGCGAGGTCAATCCCCGGTCGGACACACGAGTCAGCAGTCCGGCCGCACCGGCGGAAGCCATCAACTAAGAACAGCCGATCAGAACAGCACGGTGGCGAAGCTGGCGATCTGGCTGAACCCGACCCTGGCATAGGCGGCGCGGGCCGGGGTGTTGTAGCCGTTGACGTACAGGCTGGCCACCCGGCTCATCGCGATCAGTCGGTCCACCACGGCGGCGGTGCCGGCGGCGCCCAGGCCACAACCGCGGCGGTCCGGCCGGACCCAGACACCCTGGATCTGGCCGACCCGGGAGGACAGCGCACCGATCTCCGCCTTGAAGACCACCTCGCCGTCCTCGAACCGGGCGAAGGCCCGGCCGCTGGCGATCTGCTCGGCCACCCGGGCCCGGTAGCCGACCCCGCCGTCGCCGAGCCGGGGATCGACGCCGACCTCCTCGGTGAACATCGCCACCGCCGCCGGCAGGTAACGGTCCAGCTCACCCGGGCGGACCGGCCGGACCAGTGGGTCGGGGGCCAGCGCCGGGCGGGTGGGCAGCACCATCAGCGGCTGGTCGGCGCGCACCTCACGGGCCGGCGACCAGTGCGCGGAGAGCTCCTCCCACAGCGGCAGCACCAGCTCGGCCCGACCGACCATGGACGAGCAGGAGCGGCCCACCCGACGGGCCCGGTCGGCGAACGCGCGCATCGCGACCCGCTCGCCGCGCAGCGGCACCAGGTTCGCGCCGGCGAAGCAGAGGCCCTCGAGCTTGGCACCGACGCCCCAGAGCTCGCCGCCCAGCCGCCAGGAATCCACCCCGGCCAACTCAACCCGGGAGGCGACCATGCAGGACGCCACCGGGTCCGCATCCATCGCCAGCTGCACGCAGATCCGGTCCCGCTCGTCGAGCAGGCGCGGACCAGCGACTCTCAGCACGGTTTCTAGATTGCCAGACGGCACCCGCACGTTCATCTGGAAGTCTGCGACCGATCAGGTGACGGTGACTTGGGGGGCGCCGGATGGTGTGCCGGCGTCCTCGATTTCCTCGGCCAGCCGCATGGCTTCTTCGATCAGGGTCTCCACGATCTGGTGCTCAGGCACGGTCTTGATCACTTGGCCCTTGACGAAGATCTGGCCCTTGCCGTTGCCGGAGGCCACCCCGAGGTCGGCCTCCCGCGCCTCGCCGGGCCCGTTCACCACGCAGCCCATCACCGCGACCCGCAGCGGCACCTCCATCCCGGTGAGCCCGGCGGTGACCTCGTCGGCCAGCTTGTACACGTCGACCTGGGCCCGCCCACACGACGGACAGGACACGATCTCCAGCTTCCTCGGCCGCAGGTTGAGCGACTCCAGGATCTGGTTGCCGACCTTGACCTCTTCTACCGGCGGCGCGGACAGCGACACCCGGATGGTGTCGCCGATGCCCCGGGACAGCAGCGCGCCGAACGCGAGCGCGGACTTGATGGTGCCCTGAAAGGCCGGGCCGGCCTCGGTGACCCCCAGGTGCAGCGGGTAGTCACAGGCCTTGGCGAGCAGTTCGTAGGCCCGCACCATGACCACCGGGTCGTTGTGCTTGACCGAGATCTTCACGTCGTGGAAGTCGTGCTCGGCGAACAGGCTCGCCTCCCACAACGCCGACTCGACCAGCGCCTCCGGGGTGGCCTTGCCGTACTTCTCCAGCAGCCGCTTGTCCAGCGAGCCGGCGTTGACCCCGATCCGGATCGGGGTGCCGTGGTCCTTGGCGGCCTGCGCGATCTGCTTGACCTGGTCGTCGAACTTGCGGATGTTGCCCGGGTTCACCCGGACGGCGGCACAGCCGGCCTCGATCGCGGCGAACACATACTTGGGCTGGAAATGGATATCGGCGATGACCGGAATCTTCGACTTCTTGGCGATCGCCGGCAGGGCCTCGGCGTCGTCCTGAGACGGGCAGGCCACCCGGACGATGTCGCAGCCGGAAGCGGTGAGCTCGGCGATCTGCTGCAGGGTGGCGTTGACGTCGGCGGTGAGGGTGGTCGTCATCGACTGCACCGAGATCGGGTACTCGCTACCCACGCCCACCTGGCCGACGTGCAGCTGGCGGGTGGGCCGGCGGGGCGCGAGCGTCGGCGGCGGCGGAGCGGGCATCCCGAGACTGACGCTGGTGGCACTCACAATCGCCAGTATCGCGCACCCGAGGGCAGGCTGCTCGCGGCCGTGGTAAGTGACACCAGCGGCTCAGGTCACCATGCGGATGGTGAGCGGGTACCGGTACGGCTCCCCGTTGCTCACCTTGACCGTGGCGATCACCGTGAGCACCAGCCAGAAGATGCCGAGCGCGATCACGATCGGGATGCCGACCAGGACGAAGACCAGGATCCAGGCGACGATCGAGTAGATCAGCACGCTGAGGTTGAAGTTCAACGCCTCGAGCGCCTGGGCCCGGACGAACGCCGAGCGTTGGCCCTGGATCAGCAGCACCACCAGCGGCCCCACCGCGCCGAAGAAGAACAGCCACACTCCCGCCACCGAGGACAGGTGCGCGACCATCGCCCAGGTGCGCTCCTCGGCGGGGCTCAGCGGCCCCTGCCCGGTTAGTCCGGTCGAGAATCCGCTCTGCGGGGGTGGCCCTCCCGGCGCGGAGTAGCCACCGGCGGAGTAGCCCGGGGCGGCGTACCCCGATCCTGGCGGCGGCGGGTACCCAGGACCGGGCTGCTGCGCGCCCTCGGTACCGGGCGGCGGATAGCCGCTGCTTCCTGGCGGCGGATAGCCGCTGCTTCCTGGCGGTGGGTAGCTACCCGGGGGCGGTGAGTAACCCCCCGCTCCCGGCGCGGGATCTCCGCCGCCGGGGGGCGGCGGGGGGTACCCGGCGCCCGGGGGTGGCGACTGACCGGGTTCCGGCGTCGCCGGCTCACCTGTGCTCATGGCCGGTAGCGTAGCGACCCCCGAGCCGGATGACCTGGATTTATTCGGTTCTCCGCGACGCTGGCGCGGCGCCGCTCCCGCGGAAACCGCCACACACCGCGCTCGGCTACTGCGGGAGACGGATCGGGTTCACGATGTCGGCGGTGATGGTGAGCAGGCTGATCGCGCCGAGCACCAGAATGAACGCGTAGGTCACCGGCAGCAGCCGGGTGTAGTCCACCGGCGGCATCTTGGCCTTGCCCAGCCGCCGGCGCACCGAGTCCCGCGCCCGCTCGTACAGGTTCACCGCGATGTGCCCGCCGTCCAGCGGCAGCAACGGCACCAGGTTGAACACCCCGACGAAGAAGTTCAGCGCGGCCAACAGCAGCAGGAAGAACGCCCACTGGCCGGCCTGTGCCGCGTCGCCGCCGATGATGCTCGCGCCCACCACGCTGACCGGCCGGTTCACGTCCGGCGGGGCGCCCCCGATGGCCTTGAGCACGGCCGGCACCTTCTCCGGGAACATGATCAGGCCCTGCCAGGTGGCGCTGAACATCTCGCCGGTGAACAGGAAGGTCGCCGGCACCGCCGTGACCGGGTTCAACACCTGGTAGAAGGGGAAACTCACGCCGATCCGGCCGGTGGTGGTGCTCGCCTTGGTGGTCGGGTCCACCGACGTCATCGGCACCACGTCGATCGTCAGGGTGACCGGCCGCCCGGCCCGCTCCACCACCACAGGAACCGGCCCACGCTTGCCCTGGATGATCGTCTGCGCCTCGTTGGTGCTGCTCACCGGTGTCCCGGCGACCGAAGTGATGACGTCGCCCACCTGCATCCCGGCCGCCTTGGCCGGCGCGGGCTGACCCGGCTGGCAGGTCGGCAGGGCGCCCGCGGCGGTGGTCGCCGGCGGCACGCACTCGGCGACCTGGGCCACCACCGGCGTGCTGTTCGGCAACGCCCCGGCCACCGCCAGCACGTAGAGCAGCACGATGCCGATCAGGAAGTGCATCCCGGAGCCGGCGGAGAGCACCACCACCCGCTTCCAGGTGGCTTTCTTGAAGAACGCCCTCGGCGCCTCCTCGGTGGTGACCGGGTCCAGCGCGGTCATGCCGGCGATGTCGCAGAACCCGCCGGCCGGGATCCATTTCAGCCCGTACTCGGTATCCCCCCGGCGGAAGGAGAACACCTTGGGGCCGAACCCGATGAAGTAGCGGCGAACCCTCATCCCGAACGCCTTGGCCGACCACATGTGGCCGGCCTCGTGCAGCGCGATGGACAAGCCGATGCCGACCGCGAACAACAACACGCCCAACGCAAAACTCACGCGATCGATCCTCTCGCCACCGCGGCGTCCACCAGTTCACCGGCGCGGGCCCGCGCCCACTCCTCGGCCGCTAACACGTCATCCACGGTAGCTGGATCGGTGTTACATCCGTGCGGGTTTGTCAGCACCTCGCCGACCACGTCAGTGATATCGGTGAATCGGATCTTGCCGGCCACGAAGGCGGCCACCGCTTCCTCGTTCGCCGCGTTGAACGCCGCCGGCACGCAGCCACCGGCGGTGCCGGCCGCCCTGGCCAGCGCCACGCCGGGAAACGCCACGTCGTCCAGCGGCTCGAAGGTCCAGCTGCTCGGCTGGGCGAAGTCGCAGGGAGCGGTGGCCCCGGGCACCCGGTCCGGCCAGCCCAGGGCCAGCGCGATGGGCAGCCGCATATCCGGCGGGCTGGCCTGGGCAATCGTCGCGCCGTCGGCGAAGGTGACCATGGAGTGGATCACCGACTGGGGGTGCACCACCACATCGATCCGCTCGTAGGGCACGCCGAACAGCAGGTGTGCCTCGATCAGCTCCAAGCCCTTGTTCACCAGGGTCGCCGAGTTGATGGTGACGACCGGGCCCATGTCCCAGGTGGGGTGCTTGAGCGCGTCCTGGAGCCCGACGTAGGTCAGCTCGTCGCGGCGGCGACCGCGGAACGGCCCGCCGGACGCGGTGAGCACCAGCCGGTCGACCTCCTCGGCCCGGCCGCCGCGCAGGCACTGCGCCAGCGCCGAGTGCTCGGAGTCCACCGGGACGATCTGCCCGGGCGCGGCCGCCCTGGTCACCAGCGGCCCACCGGCCACCAGGGACTCCTTGTTGGCCAACGCGAGGGTGGCCCCAGTGGCCAGCGCCGCCAGGGTGGGCCGCAGCCCCCGGGAGCCGGTGATGCCGTTGAGCACCACGTCCGACGGCGTGCTCTGGATCAGCTCGGTGACCGCGTCCGGGCCGCCCAATACCTCGGTCGGCGCCGCACCCAGCCTGTCCCGCAGCTGCTCGGCCGCTTCCGCATCGGCCACCGCAACCCTGGGCACCCCGAACTCCGCCACCTGGGTGGCCAGCAGCGCCACGCCGGCCACATTGGTGCCGCCGGCGGCCAGGCCGGTCACCCGGAACCGATCCGGGTTGGCCCGGACCACGTCCAGCGCCTGGGTTCCGATCGAGCCGGTGGAACCCAGCAGGAGCACGCCGCGAGTAGTCATCGCCTGACATTCTCCCGAAGACGCCGCTCCGCCGCTCGTATGCCACCGCTCATATGCCAGGATGGTCACCGCGAGTGAGCACAACGAGCAGGCTGGAGGCGTGGTGGCAGGCACCGGGCAGGACCTGGCCAAGCGGAACGGGCGACCCCCGGCGACCGTGGACCCGGAGGACGAGCCCTCGGTGGCGTGGGGCTGGCACGGCGGCTTCCCCCGAGGAACCGCGATCGCCGGCTGGTTCACCGTGATCTTGCTGCTGCTCATGACGATCGGCAACCACGAGGGCCACATCGAGGACATCTACCTGGTCGGCACCGCGATAGTGGTGGCCTGGGGGCTGATCCACCAGCACCGCAAGCAGCGGCACTCCTGGCGCCGCTGAGCCGCCCGCCCGGTCATGCCGAGCACACCGGCGGCCGAGTTGGAGGTCGGCGACCGCACGGTCCGGATCACTAACCCGGATCGGGTGTACTTCCCGGCGCGCGGGGAGACCAAGCTGGACCTCGCCAAGTACTACCTCGCGGTCAGCGACGGCGTGGTCCGCGCGCTGTACGAGCGCCCGTGCATGCTGCACCGCTTCCCCACCGGCGTCACCGGCGAGAAGGTGCACCAGAAGCGGCTGCCCCGGGGCGCGCCGGACTGGGTGCAGACCGTCCGGGTGGAGTTCCCCCGCTACGGCCGGCACGCCTACGAGCTGTGCGTCACCCACCCGGCGGACGTCATCTGGGCGGTGCAGATGTCCACTGTGGAGTTCCATCCTTGGAATTCACGCAGGGCGAACGTCGAAATGCCGGACGAGTGGCGGATCGACCTGGACCCGATGCCCCAGGCCACCTATGCGCAGGTACAGCAGGTGGCCGAGGTGGCCCGCGAGGTGCTCGCCGACCTGGGCGCGGTGGGCTGGCCGAAAACCTCCGGCGGCAAGGGGCTGCACGTCTACGTGCGGATCGAGCCGCGCTGGGGGTTCGCCGAGGTACGCAGGGCCGCGCACGCGTTCGCCAGGGAGGTCGAGCGCCGCGCCGGCGAACTGGTGGACCTGACCTGGTGGCGCAAGGACCGCGACCCGGCTTCGGTGTTCGTGGACTACAACCAGAACACCCGGGACCACACCATCCGGTGCGCCTACTCGGTGCGCGGCGTGCCGGAGGCCGTGGTGTCCGCCCCGATCACCTGGGATGAGCTGCCGGACGCCGAGCCCGGCGACTTCACCATCGCCACCATGCCGGCCCGGTTCGCCAAGCTGGGCGACCTGCACGCCGGCATCGATGACGCGGTCTACTCCCTGGACGAGCTGCTCGAGTGGGCAGAGCGGGACGAGCGGGAGGGTGCGGCGCCGCCGCCGGAGGACGAGGACACGGGGAACTAGTGTCTCGTGTCCGATTTCGACTTCGGACGCGGGGCACTAGCGGCCGACGGCCAGGTTGCCGGCTATCTGGCGCAGGGTCGCCACGGTGGCGCGCAGGCTGCGCTCGTCGATCCCTTCGGTGACCCGCCACCGGTGCCCGGCGATGGCCTTGACCAGCCGCTCCCGCGCCCCCGCACCGGTCTGGGTGAGGCTCAACCGGCTGGCCGAGCGCCGGGCCCAACCCCGGGAGACCAACTGCTCGAGCACCACCGTCAGGTCGGGCCCGGCCTCCCGGAACGGGGCCAGCGCCCGGTCCAGCTCGGGCAGCGTGGCCACCCCGCCGGCGAGCGCGTTGAGCACCCGCCAGTGCTTCCGGCCAATCCCCTCGCCGGCCAGCACCCGGTCGAACGACTCCTCGATCAACTGGTCGACGTGCTTGACCCACCAGGTGATCGGTCTGTCCGTCACGTGCCCATGGTCCGCTGTGCCGTCCGCGGCTCCGTCCGCGGGTCCGGGCTGAGCGGGGTGCACGCCCGCCAGCATGCCCGGTCAGATCGCATTCGACCAGCGGCGGGCAGCCGGGCAGGATGGCGCGATGCAGCTGCCCGTGATGCCTCCGATCAAGCCGATGCTGGCCAAGCCGATCGGCGCCATCCCCGCCGGCCAGCACTACGAACCCAAGTGGGACGGGTTCCGGTCGATCATCTTCCGGGACGGCGACGAGGTGGAGATCGGCAGCCGCAACGAGCGGCCGATGACCCGGTACTTCCCGGAGGTTGTGGAGGCAGTGAAGGCGAACTTCCCGGACCGCGCGGTGATCGACGGGGAGATCGTCATCGCCGACCGCGAGGCCAACCGGCTGGACTTCGAGGCACTGCAGCAGCGCATCCACCCCGCCGCCAGCCGGGTCAACCTGCTGGCCCGGGAGACCCCGGCCAGCTTCATCGCGTTCGACCTGCTCGCGCTGGGCGAGCGGAATCTGACGCGCGAACCGCTGGCCGACCGGCGCGCCGCGCTGGAGGAGGCGCTGGCCAAGGCCGAGCCACCGGTGTACGTCACCCCAGCTACCCAGGACATCGCCCTGGCTGGCCAGTGGTTCGACCAGTTCGAGGGCGCCGGGCTGGACGGGCTGATCGCCAAGCCGCTCACGCTGACCTATCAGCCGGACAAGCGGGTGATGTCCAAGATCAAGCACGAGCGGACGGCGGACTGCGTGGTGGCCGGGTACCGGGTGCACAAATCCGGGCCGGATGCGATCGGCTCGCTGCTGCTCGGGCTCTATGACGAGACCAACCCGGACAACGGACTGGTCTCGGTGGGCGTGGTCGGGGCGTTCCCGATGGCGCGGCGCCGGGAGCTGTTCACCGAGCTCCAACCGCTGGTCAGCACGTTCGACAACCACCCGTGGGCGTGGGCCCGGCAGGAGGAGGGCCACCGCACCCCGCGCAAGAGCGAGACCAGCCGGTGGAATGCCGGCAAGGACCTCTCGTTCATCCCGCTGCGCCCGGAGCGGGTGGTCGAGGTGCGCTACGACTATATGGAAGGCCCCCGGTTCCGGCACACCACCCAGTTTGTCCGCTGGCGCCCGGACCGGGACCCGGAGTCCTGCACCTACGCGCAGCTGGAGCGCCCGGTGCGCTTCGACCTGGACCAGGTGCTGCTGGGTGGGCAGTGACCCGGACGCGCGCGGAGGGCGACGGCGCACGCGGTCCGCGCAGTTTCAGCACTAGGTCGCATCGGCCGCCCTCGCCGCGGCGGGCTCGCAGCACCAGCCCGTGCCGATAGAGCCGGAGCTCGGGGG